>NZ_JBCECX010000008.1:0-174079 GCF_039207905.1 Cellvibrio sp. | reverse complement strand
CTCACGCTAATGGTCGGCCCGCTGGAGGATGCTCTCGCTGATAGCGACGAACCACTTGGCGACGCGCAACGCAAACGTCTGGAAGTCACCCATCGCAATTCACTGCGGTTGCTGAAGCTTGTAAACGCCCTGCTCGACTTCTCGCGTATTGAAGCAGGCCGCGCAAAGGGCAATTTTGCTGCGACCGATTTAGCGCAACTCACTGAAGATTTGAGCGGTGTATTTCGCTCGGCGATAGAAAAAGCCGGGCTGCGTTATGAAGTCACCGTCACCGATCTTGGCGAGGATGTTTATATCGACCGGGATATGTGGGAAAAAATCGTTTTCAACCTGCTCTCCAATGCCTTCAAATTTACCTTTAGCGGTAGCATTGGCGTCACCTTGAAGCGAATCGAAGGCTTTGCTCGACTGGAGATCAGCGATACAGGTTCTGGTATTGCCGAGGAAGAATTACCAAGAGTATTTGAGCGTTTCCATCGTATTGAAAATTCAAAAGGCCGCACCTACGAAGGTACCGGTATCGGCTTGGCGATGATTCAGGAATTGGTCAAGCTGCACAAAGGAAAAATCGGCGTCACCAGTGAGCCCGGCGAAGGGTCAACGTTTTACGTTGAGATTCCATTTGGCACTGCGCATGTTCCGTTAGCCGAACTTGCAGGCGCCAACAATCAAGGTAATGCCGTTTTTACAACGCCAGCAGATACATTGGGCACCTCGTTTATTCAGGAAGCCCTGGGCTGGTTGCCTGAGGAGCAACAAGAAAAAGAGGGGTTGCCGCCACGCCCTACAGTGCAATCAATCATTAATGGTGACGCGACGCCCATTCGCATTTTGCTGGCAGACGACAACAGTGATATGCGTGGTTATCTGAAACGGCTGATGGAAAATTACGCTTCAGTCGAAACCTGCGGTGATGGCGAGGCAGCCTATCAGGCGATCTGTCGTGAGCGACCGGACCTGGTCGTTAGCGATGTGATGATGCCGGTGCTCGACGGTTTCGGCTTGATCGAAAAAGTCAGAAACAACGAAGCCATCAAAGATGTCCCGATCATCCTGCTATCGGCGCGTGCCGGTGAGGAAGCCAAGATCGAAGGTTTGGCTGCCGGTGCTGACGATTATCTGGTTAAGCCGTTTTCTGCAAATGAATTACTGAGTCGTGTCAAATATCAGGTCGATGCAGCTCGCCGCCGCCAAGCAGCGCAGTCCGAGCTTGCATTGAGTGAGAAATACTTTCGCTCCCTTGTTGATGCCTCGACTGCAATTATATGGACCTGTGACGCAACCGGATATTGCACATTTTTGAGTAAGCGTTGGGGCGAAGTGACTGGCCGCGACACCTCATTGGATTTAGGTTTCGGCTGGATCGATAACGTTCACCCGGACGATCAACCGCATACTCGCGATATGTTTTTATCGGCACAACAATCCCTCGTCCCATTTAATATTATTTACCGTCTTCGGCATGCCAACGGCGACTACCGCTGGGCAGTCGACTCAGGCGCACCTTTATTTGAAAACGGTGCCCTCACAGGCTTCGTCGGCACCGTCGTCGATGTGCATGATGAGCGCGTGGCCAAGGATTCAATGGAAGTTCTCGCGAACGATCTGACCGAAATTAATCAGCGCCAGAACGAATTTCTAGTGACGCTGGCGCACGAATTACGTAATCCGTTGGCACCGATCCGCAATGGTCTTGAGATCATGCGCTTGTCGACATCAGCCAATCAACCCGCCAACAACGTTCATCAAATGATGGATCGACAGGTGAAACATCTGACGCACTTGGTCGATGATTTGCTGGATATTGCACGGATTACCAAGGGAAAAATTAACCTGAAAAAAGAGCCTGTCGCGCTTAAAACAATTCTGACTAATGCAGTAGAGATCAGCATGCCACTGATCGAGGCGAGTCACCACGAATTGGTCGTCAACATACGCGAGCAAGATGTGACGATTGATGTAGATCCGCACCGTATCACGCAGGTAATCAGTAACATATTAAACAATGCAGCCAAATACACACCCAATGGTGGCAAGATTGTAGTGTCCACTTTTGCAGAAGAAGATGTTGCGGTCTTAACAGTGGAAGACAACGGCATAGGTTTGTCGCCAGAGGCTGTGTCTACGGTTTTTAATCTATTCTCACAAATTCAAACTGAAGTTGATCGCGCACAAGGCGGCTTGGGGATTGGCTTGCATCTGGTTAAACGGCTGGTAGATTTGCACGATGGCTCCGTTGCAGTTACTAGCCCTGGTAAAGGACAAGGCAGCACCTTCTCGATTCGGTTACCACGTATTGTGACAGAGAAGATCTCGCAAAATGTCGCGACTGATACTCCAACCGAGAACACAACAGCTTTGCATATTCTGATCGTCGACGACAATCGCGACGGCGCCGAAACATTAGCGACGCTGATGCAATATTGCGGTCACACAGCATACACAGCGGGCAACGGAAAAGACGCGCTGGCTCTGGCAGCAGATACATTACCGGACATCGTATTTTTGGATATAGGTTTGCCTGACATGTCGGGATACGAAGTCGCGGTAGAGATGCGAAAAATTGCGAAGCTAAAACACTCTCGTTTTGTTGCACTAACAGGGCGTGGCGCCGAGTCTGATAAAGCACAAGCCATCGCAGTAGGCTTTGATTATCATTTGACGAAGCCAGCGTCGCTAGAAAAACTCAACGAAATTTTGTCGAGTTCACCGCAAAAATAACATAGTTGAACCATTTATGTGGCAGAACGTTATAAACCGAGATAATTGACGTAATGCCACCGCAATTTTTGATGATTGACTACTTACCTCGTGGAATACCGCTTTCGGCCGATACTGTTGAAAAACTCATTTAATTTTTCGAGCCAATTGAGATGTTTTAATCTCAATTGGCCTTATTTCTGTTTGCATCAGATGTGGTTTCCATCTAATGCAGTCTGCAAAGGTTGATATTTAGGTTAATTTTCGCTTTTCTTTTTATTTAAGCACTCGATATTGTTATTTGTGGGTATAAACTTGCCAAGCGCGTCAGCCTCCTCAAATTTTGTGCGGTTGCGAAGATTTATCCCACACTGGAATATGCGGTTCAATACCTTTTTCAGCAACCAGATAATTCAAGGTTTTTGCTGCACCATAAGCGGTATCACCAATGATCTTATCCGGTATGATTCCGTGGTTTTCCTCGATGCGTTCAATCATTATTTCGGTTGTGGCGACCTCAGATGCGCGATTGCTTATGGAGGCTTCTACATCGACGATAATGCCGTGTTCAACATCAATCATGTAATTTGTAGAATAGTAAAACTGAGCAGGCCCCTTAATAGCGGACCATTGGGACATGGGATCGGCTAGTGAGGTATTGCGGTCAGTCTTTGTTAAGGCCGGATCTAAATCTAACGATTCCAAATACTCTTTAACTGCACGGTTTTGCACTTGTTCTGGAGTCCAATCAATCGGAGTGTTTTTATAGTTTTGTCTTGAAGCATCAGCCCTGATAACACTAGCGTCAATCGCAAAGCCTTCGCCTTTAATAAGGCCTTGTTTCATGCAGCGACGAACAACCGTATCAAAAACCATTCTAAAAATATCTGACTCACGAAAACGGCCATGACGATTTTTTGAAAATGTGGAATGATCTGGTAGCCCGGCCTCCAAACCAAGACCGCAAAACCAACGATAGGCTAAATTGAAGTTAATTTCCTCGCACAACCGCCGCTCTGATCGAATTCCGTAACAATATCCAATCAGCAACATACGAATCATGAGTTCCGGATCAATAGATGGCCTGCCGGTATGACTATAAAAAGACTCCAGGTGTTTGCGAATTTCTGAGAAATCGAGAAATGAATTGATATGACGCAATAAGTGATTGTTGGGAATGTGGCGCTCTAAGCAAAAATCGTAAAACAGCGCATTTTGTTGCGGTGATTGCTGTCCCATCATTTGCTTTAGCCCTCAATAGGTTATGAATCTATTGGAGCAAATGACGGAGCAACGGTCAATTTAGTTTTTCAACAGTATCGGCCAATACCAGACATTCATTAATGATCTCGATTGATCCAAAAGGTCGACAATACAATGCATGAAGTTTTGCGCTGCATTCTTCCTGAAATTTTGGTTTTTGTTATGTCATGCGTAGTTTCATATAGCCCTGAGGCCCGAAGTGCAGAATTTTCATGAATAAGCTACTGTAATTGGTGCCACTTAGCACCAATCTAGTCATCACCTAAACGAAAGAACATCAATGGTTTCGACAATAATATCAATGAACCTTTCATGGCCAGGATATCTTCGTTCAAAAAGCTCTACGAATTGCCTTTTCCAGTCATCATTCAAATTAGAGAACTTTTCATTTCCAAATTTGCAATCTCCAGCAAGCATTACCGCAACCACTTCGTAATTTTCTGGGTATTTGTGCTCTTGAGGTAATAATCTTGGCAAATCTGAGACATTTAAGATATTCAAAATCTCATCTGCGTTCGCAGTATTTCGGATGATCTTTTCTGCAATTTTAGGCTCAAAGCAGAATAGATAAATGCCAAAAATGCGGAACAGCTGGAAACCAAATATTACGCTAGGCGCTAATCCGTTTTTGGACGTAAGCGTATGGTAAATCTCAAAATGACGGACAATCGTTTCAATTTCTCTTAGAGATAAGTGGTTAAATCTAATTAAAGCTCTGCAAAAATCTGCAACACCGTTATTTGCCTCTGCTAGCAGGGTATCCTTAAGAATAAGGCTTTGGTTTGCCAGCGAGTCAAAATGCATTGTCGCAGCAAGTGTCCTGTCGTGTCTTCTTTGGGTTAAGGTATTCGGTAATGAAAACCTGAATTTCAAAAATTTATCCAAATAGCGCTGGGAGTCAACTTCACTGCCATATCGATGGTTAATTGCGGCAGTTAATTGCTTTGTGTTGGTTACAAGTACAAACTGAACGCCCTCAACATCAAAGGTATGCTTAATAATCTCAAGCATTTCTACAGAGAAATCGGGACGGCAACGATCTAATTCGTCGATGAACATGACTATTGGCGATTCATCAGCAATTTGAGCCAAGGTTTTTTGGAGTGCAGCTAAGCTTTCTTCAGCTTTTTCATGCTCTTTAAGAAGGGCCTCAACTGAGGCATCAATAACTTTCTCCGTGGTTTCCTCAAGAACGTCTTCCAGCTCATCAGCTATATCGTCTGCATTTTTTCTTAGCACATGGCCTACGCCAACTTTCAACGCCGTCTTTAATCCATAGCGTATAACTGGTAATGCTTTTTGAATAAACCCTTTGCGTTGCTCACCCTCAGGTAAAAGTTTTAGCACCTCGGCCAAGATGGTCATTAAAGGATTATCAGCATGATCAGCCTTGAATGCATCTACATAAACAATGCGATAGCTGTCATGCTCCGCTTTAAATTTATTGATTAATTTATGGCAGAACTCAGTTTTTCCTGTACCCCAATCGCCATCAATAACTATTGGTGACACTTGTGCATCAGAAACAAGTAACGAAATTACCTTGGCTGCAACGGGTTCGCGCTGGAATTCATCCCTTCCTCTTTCACCTTGGAAACAACGTTCAGCAACTATACTAGTCATTAATTAGACTTCCTATATTTAAGCTTTATAGTGTACGAATTTATTAATTATTCCATCTTTCATGAAGTATTTTTTACGCAATCAACCAATAAGATTTTTAAATAACCATTCGGATACTTTTTTCTTAATCCACTGATGCACAGTCACTATACTCCAGCCAAAGAGTGTTCCCATAAAACCAAATATTGCCGTTACGATAAGCGCGATAGCAGCTAAAAAGCTATTTTTGTAATTTTGTATAAATGAATTATTAATGCTTTCAATGGGAAGGCCGGTGTAAGAAGCCCAAAAAACACAACAAAAAATTAGTACACATAGAAACGAAGACACAATTGCCCCGATTATGTTTGAAAATTTTGTGATTTTTTGTTTTGTTGACTCTAATTCATCAGCTCTATTGACGATTTCAGATTGAAGTTGGATTATCTCAGAGTTAGCCTTTTCTTGAAGATCATATATTTCCTTATCTTTTTCTTGAATTTGTTTGTTTTTAACATGTTCAACAATTTCAAAAACATCTTTATCAGTAAATTCCATTCCTCGGTCTACTGACAGCTCATGAACTCTCAACAATAGATCTGCGTCGTATCGTACAAGCACAAAATCTTCTTCTGTTATTGCCTTGCTGCTTTGAAGTGACTCCAGTCTATCTGTGAATTTTTTCCAAAAACCGTTGTCTGCAAACATCGTACCATATGCACTTGTTACTAACATTCTAGTGGGAAGATCCTTAAAAATTTCCGGATGCTTGAACCAAAACATCGTTGTAATCCAGCGATCGGTCACCACATAAGGTATTGATCGATCTAAATCACCAAAAAAATCTTGCCCTATATCTACAAGTGCATTGTTTGGTGTGACAAAAAGACTAAACTCTTGATTTAAGGTTTTAATTCGCTGCCCTTTTCTTGTGTTGAGTATCCGGTTTAACGCGTCAGCATCATGGCGCGGATCAACCCATCTACCCCTAAACTCTTGTTTAATTTTCTCTTCTAAGGCAGCAACGTCACAGTTAAGCTTTTCATTTAACTTAAAGCCGCGCTGAATTTTAATTCCATGATCCTCAATGCGCTTCTCAAGCAGAGTTAGATGCGTCTCCAATGTTGCATAATCAATTTTTCTATGCCTCAAAAGATCAAGGGTTTTGGGGTTGAACCTTTCATAATTTCTTGCCCTTAGATCATTTTTCCAGGCATCGAGTATGCCTTCAAGTTCCCGCAGGGTTATATCAAAAACGATGACATTAATATTGAAACTTCGAAGCAAGTTAAGCATTTCTAAAATAGTTTTAGATTTGTTGTCACCGCTGTAACCCAGCAATCCGATGATTAAAGGTGTATCAAGATAAACAGAAATTTTCGAATAGTCTTTTTTACCAGAAATTTGATTGGCATAGCCTAAATAGCTTGCCAGCATAATTGCTCTGGTCACAACTTCGAAATTTGGCCAAAGCGGGGATTTCGATGAGTGCAAATTGGCAATAAAACTTGCCGTCAGATGCTTTGAGTTTTTAATTGTTTCGGATAACTGAGCACTCTTTTTTATAGATATTAATGCTGAATCGCCAACATTATCCTTTAGAAATTCATAAATTAAATCCGTGGCATCGTCTTCTGTAATTTGCTTTTTATAATGCTCACCTGCATATCTGACAAAAGCTTGCGCTATTAATCCGACCGAATCATCAACCTGCTGAGCTCCTTCGTTGAATTGGTCTTGCCACGGCTGTATGTTGTCAGTAACAGGAAAATAGACATGATTTTCCAATCTAATTAAATTTCTCTTTTTTGCCCTTGCCATCAAAACCTCGACCGCAGCTAAGGGCGCATCAATACCAAAGTCCTTTTTTAGTTGCACTCTAAGATCGTCAGCCGCGAAAGGGATCTCGCGCAGTCTGCTGAGTGATATAGCGATATAAGGAACAAACAGATCAATTTCATCCCTAAAATCACTTGTTTTTAGGGTTTCTAGAATTGCTAAATTAATAAGTGGTTTGGAAAGATTCATTTATGCTCCATTTTTATATTTTTACCCTGTGCCCACCTGTTAACAGCAGCTGAAACAAGGCCTTTTTCTCAACTTCTTTGAAGCAACAAGCTTTTGGGGTAAGACTTTTTTTCACCAATGGAAAGCACAGTTGCAATTTTTTCTGTTCTCTCATTATCTGGATTTGCAACTTCCGCTTTGGGCACAAACACGACTGATACCATGTAGCTATACTGGCGTCAATTACTACACATAACTCTTATGAATTGGATTACGGTTAGTAACAATATTAAGGAAATTCTGCCTATTCGAGGAGTTTTATCCACCTAACAAATTTCATTGCGAGGCCATGTAGGTGATAGTTTTCTTCGGGCAAGCAAATCAAATTGGGAAGTTAATTGCCGACCTGCGGCATACTATTGCCGCTTTTTTGATGGCACCTTAAATATCAAGCCCTATAAATTATTGACTTTACTCATTATTTTTCCGTGGGCATGTCTTCTGCAATATCAATAAAGAGAAACTTAAAGGAGATTCAAAATGTCAGTTACTTCTAGCATTGGCAGCTTGTTAAGCAACCCATTAAATTATCCACTCAAATCCTCAGCAATAAATAATGTCACTTCAATTGCAAAATCGGATATCTCGTCAATTAGTAACGTAACTAACAGTGAAACCACTGGAACTATTGACGGTGTTCAGAAAATTTTTGATCAAGTTGAGAAAGACCCAAAATTCGCTAAAGAGATGGTCGAGATATACACGTTTGTCCCTGACAGAGAGATATATGATGCTAATGATGTGCCGTCGGATATTGAGGCGTGGAAAGCTTTTCAGGATCGAACCAACCAGTTCAGCCAAATAGCAGAGGGAGTAACGGAACAGCGGATCGATATATACAACCAGATGAAATCAGAAAATGCGACTGATGCAGAAATTTTTAAATCATTGATGGAATTTAATAAATCCCTTCCTATGGATTACCAGCTGAAGACCGGATTAAGCAGATACAGTATTTATGTATAGTTCAGTCAAAATGGCCACAACTATTTCAGTTGTGGCCAAAGCATTATTACTAGTTGTAATTAACGATTACTTGATCTGACATTCCATATGCGACAGGGAAAATTGAACCTGACCCAGATGCACGGAACACATAAATAAACTTCTTATTCGCATCTAAACCGTTGAAGTTCGAAACCGAGCCATTTTTAGATGATGTTACATTTACACAAGTCGCGGTGGTATCGTGGCAAAGGCTCACCGTCAATCCAGACGGTAATGTAGACAAGTTCCATGAGTAGTTCACTGAAGTGATTACAGAACCCGCTGGAACTGGACCTAACACTGGAATAGTCAACGCATAGTTAGTGGATCTATTTGTCATCGTTGGCCCCACACCACTGTTAATCCAAGCACCACTAAGAAGTGCGGCAATAGGACTAGCAGCCTCGGCCTGATAAGAATTATCTTCCGGGATAATTGATATTGAAGTTGTCTGAGCAAATGTCGGCTGAATAGCAGATGCCAAGCCTAAGACCAACACTGCTTTAAACAATTTACGTAATTTCATCTTTTTACTCCTGTAAAATATTAAGTTACGCCTAATCCATTTAATCCGAATAGTAGGCAATAGAAGCCTATTACGCACTCAAACCATAAAAATATTACGGGCTATTACAAAGGTTAAAAATAAATCAATTTGTCACTTAAAACATAATTAATAGAATATATTTAATTTTTAATTGGCGTATTTTATTGTTGAAGCTAGCATTGAACCCAGAAAAATATTTTCTAACAACTAATTTAAATGGAAAAATGTATTTTTAATTTTCAGTAAATTTTATTTGTTAGCAGTAAAATAATTTATATTTAATATAGTACAACCAAATTTAACTCACACTTCAAACAAGAAAAATCCAATGAAAATTCAACCTGGCGTAACAAAAAGATCAGTATTGTTGATATGGGGGTTTGCTATCAGTTTTTTTCTCTACTACTTTTCAGTCTCCATGGAGGCTGGGATCAGCCTAATGAACTTTATGAATTTTGCGATTTTAATGTGGGGAGGTGGAGCTGCTTATCACATCACCTGTAGTTTAGTTGCGTGCCCCCAGACTCAACACAATGCAATTCGATGGATGAGCCTTCTAAAGAAGCTTTCCAAGGTTTACATCGGTTATGTAATAGCAGGCATAGCTGTAATAGCTGGCAGAGAATTAAATGGCGAATGGGGATGGATTTTAGCGTTTTTAGGAATAGTTCTAGGATTCATTTTGGCGATGAACTATATCTTGGATCTATCAAAACCCATCAAACTTCTACTTGAGTCGCAAGAAAATGGCCAGACTAGTGCTTGTGTAGAACAACAATAATTATATTTAATATAGTTATGGACATTGCTATTTATCGAATGTGGATTAATTTAACCCCAAAGCACGAGAAAAACATCGAATTCGTTTGGTGTCGAATACCTGATATTGCAAAACGCTTACCAGATTTATTATTTCATCTTCGGTGAAATTTGGCTGGAGTTAAAATATTGGGAGAAAGCGTTAGTTAATAATCGCTAAAAAAATTCAATATTTCTTGGCCCCCTTTACTAGAACCCCTGAAATCAATTCATCTTTTCCAATCAAAACTCTATCTCCGAGAAAGTATTCGGCTGACTTTTCAATAAAGCTCCTTTCAACTAAGTCAGTGTTTTGCAATAGCAGCATCGGCTCTTCTATTGTATTGAAGCTGCCAAGGCTGACACCGGGAGCACGATGTAGCTGAAAAAAATACGTGATAATCCGCCCAGCCGGAGATATAAACTCAAATAGCCTAATTTCGTATTTCCCTTTAGTAAAAACAGTAGTCACTCGCATTTCAAATCCTTTTGTAATTTATCAACAGCAACTTACATGCGCAGGCCAGATATGTATGTAAGCTATGTCGCCATATTTTGTGAGACATTAACTCTAAATCGAAACAGTTAGTACTTTGTCACAACACCAAAGATAGATGGGAGGTTTCCACTCCCCAGCTGAGCCGATAATATTTTTAATGAGCCATGTGCCAATTCTCTAAATGCCAGTTGGATTCAATTGCAAGTTCGTCCGAAAGAGCGCTTAATCTTTTTTCCAAGCCACAGGAAAGAATTTGTCATGAAAACCAACATTGTTTTCAAAAGCTTTGGGTTCGTGCTCGCGTTAACAGCTATGCAGGCTAATGCAGTAATCATCGAGGGACATTTCACCGGGAATATTCGATCATTTGAGAATGGCACTGAAGATGGAACATTCGCTGGGTACTGGGAAAATGTTTCCGTAGGAAGTGTAGTAACGGGATCATTTTGGTATGACACCAGTAAAGCTCCTGCCAATACCTCGCTGAACGACTACTACGCCGAATATCGCAGTTACACTGATGAATGGATGGGCTCAAATTTTTCAGTAGACGGAAAAACGTATTATATTTCAGATCATGTCCCTCTAGACCGCTACGTCATAAAGTCTGAAGGATTAAATTTATTCGATCTCGAAACAACACCTGATTACCCCTATCCTGCAAGAGACATATTTTATCTCTTCGATAACATTAGCAGCGGTGGAAATGGCGGTGGTTACAAAGCAGTTGGATTGATGGTCGAAGTTTCCAATGAAGATAAAACATTATTGGACGGCTTGGGCATTATTCAGGAGTTTGATTGGTATGACATTGGCGATCCCACTTCATATGCACAAGCTTACATCGATATAGGCAGTTCTACATCTGATGAAATGCGAATATCAAACGCATGGGTAGACATTAGCGAGATACATGTACGGATAAAAGATACAACATCTGTTGCAGAACCATCAACCATATATTTATTGATCTTGGCTGGTCTAGCACTAACTGCTCGACGCCGACTAGCCTAATATCCGACCTGTGTACGATATATCTCACAGCAAATATCTTTTTTTAGCGGTTATTAATATTTCCTGCAAGTTAATAGACTGCGGCACTACCATTGCCAAGATCGAGCAACATGTACAAATTTGAAGGAAGGTTCTCTAGGAGAGAGTTATATGGGACTATTAGCACTGACTTTATTTTCTTTGTTTGCAATCTGGTTTCTTTCATCATCAACTTCGGATAAGTAAATAACGCCTGTCATTTTTAAAAACCAAAAAATGCCAGCTGACTATGTACGCAAGGAAACGAAGCGCGCAACGAAACGTTGCCCATTGCCTCCCAGCATCCATATTCGAACCATCCGGAATTTACTGATATTTGCTCATCATATTTAATATGGCCAACCGATATCCTGAGCCCTGAGTCAAGATCCATCATGAAAATAGATGAAGCAACCTTACACAAACTGTCTGACTATCCCGTGTTAAATCAAATAGCATGTGAGAAAACTGCTGCAACTCAGCTCGATTCGCGTGCATGCAGATATCTATACACTAGCAATAACGTCAGCCCACTCACACTTACGGAGTCAGAAAGAAGGTTCTATAACCTCCTATTCGATATCCAGAATTGATCGCGCCAAGCTTTCAAGCATCACTGTTTCAACGTAAATAACGTGCAGTAACACTTTGCAAATAATGACTACGCTTCATTTGTAATTTTAAAGCAGTTCTACTTCGAATATGTAGTCAGATATCAGCCAAAAGCCGACACTAACAAGCCAAAGTCAAATGCAGTGATTCAACTTTGGCTCGCACATGAAAAACTCAGTTAACGAGCAATACCCCCATTAAACGATAACAACTACTTTACCGACCTGTTGATTAGATTCGAGGAATAGAGTCGCTTCCTGAATATTTTCGAGTGGAAAGGTCTTTGCAATAATTGGGTTAAGTTCACCAGAAGCTAAACCAGCACTAATAAAAACTTTTGCTCGCTCCAAGGTAGCATCGTCAGACACAACCTCGTTATACAAATAACCTTTGAGGGTCAAACTTTTTCCTAGCACCGTGAACAATGGGAACGGCGTCGGTTCAGTACTCAGGGCACCATATTCAAACAGAATTCCACCACGAGCCATACTTGCAGTCAGAGGTTCGAATGCTGGTCCGCCAACCGGATCGAAAACAACTCTGGCTCCAACACCTTCAGTTATTTCCATTACGCGCGCAACCAGATCCTCTTCTTCCGTAGCGATGACATGATGAGCACCCGCATCAAGCAAGGCTTGACGTTTTGCAGACGTGCGAGTGGTAGCAATAACGGTTGCACCTACGATACGTGCAATCTGAAATGCAGCAATACCAACACTACTTGAAGCAGCTGTTACGATCACAAAATCATTTTTAGTCAGTTTCGCCTGATCTATCAATGCGCCCCAAGCAGTTACGTACTGCATCCATGATGCAGCCGCAGCCTCAAAAGAGATATTCGCAGGATGCTTTACAAGATTGCGTGCGGGAACATTGGCAATTTCACCATAGGTGCCCCAACGAGCAATGTCACTCGGAGGAATTAAGCTGACCACATCACCTTTCACGAAATCCTTAACTGCTGACCCCACTTCAGCTACAACACCGGCTGCTTCGTAACCCAACCGACTAGGGAATACAGCTTCTTGAAGATATGCATGATTTCGATACATCACTTCAGCACGATTCAAACCGATTGCGCGAACTTCGATTTGCACTTCGTTCTCTGCTGGTGACGGAACATCAACATCTTCCAATTTAAGAACACTTGCATCGCCATATTCATGAATGCGAACAACGCGAGCCATTTAACACCTCTGCTTTTAATGATGCCTAAGAATGAATCTTCCAGCTTTCAACGGCTGATGATTCGATTTGTCGCCGTCAGGATATCCCCGAATTTTATTACTCAGAAGATGGCATGTTTCGAATTCATTGTTATAGTATTTGATAACAATAGACAGGCGTGAGAAAGCGGCAATGGAGTTCGTTCAACAGGTCAAAGTATTTGTTTCGGTCGTTGACTTGGGTAGTTTTGCTAAGGCCGCAGATGCCTTAAGCATGACACGCCCTAGCGTCACCAATGCAATTAACGCGCTTGAAAGCAGTATAGGGGCTCGCCTGTTGCACAGGACAACCAGGCGTTCGAGCTTAACTGGTGAAGGAGAGATCTTTTATGAAAAGGCAATGCAGCTCTTATCTGAAGTCGCGGAAACAAAAAACTTGTTTGGGGGCTCGGGAGACTCACCACATGGTCGGCTTCGCATTGACATTCCTGTCGCAGTAGCAAGTACGATTATTATTCCTCAATTACCAGAATTCCAAAGGCGATACCCAAGCATTGAAGTGATATTGGGCGTAAGTGACCAACCTACTGATCTAATCGCCGATGGAGTTGATTGCGTCCTTCGTATTGGAGGCAATTCGCCTCCTACTATGGTTAGTCGCCTAGTCGCACACATCCCTATGGTGTTCTGTGCGTCACCAGAATATTTAGCCAACTATGGAACGCCAAAAAATATAGAAGATCTTTCGGAGCACCATGCGGTCACTTATTTTTCTGGGCGAGGCCGTCGTCGGATGGAATGGAATATTTTTGAAGATGGCAAAGAACGAATCGTCCATATGCGTTCATCAATGTTAGTTAATGACACCGCCGCATACGTTGACTGCGCAATGGCGGGAATGGGGTTAATTCAAGTGGCTGGCGTTTATGTTGAAGATCGACTTAAAAGTGGAGCTTTAATTGAAGTGCTTCCTGACCGTCAACATGTGACACTCCCTTTGTCAGTGTTGTACCCAAATAGACAGCATCTCTCACCTGCGGTAAGAGCATTTGTGGACTGGACGGTGGAAATATTCCGAGCGAAAACGAGTCGGTGGATCAGAGTTTCTTGATGTCTATACATCGCCTCAATTCGGCCAAGAGCGGAACTTGAGGATAATTAAATTTCCTCAGAAGCAAACACATTTCTGATTCCAGCTTCGCTGATTTGTTACCTCAGTCGCCTGTCAGGCTTATTGAAGTCGCCGCCACTTTAAGTCCGTCGGGACCTCCGGGTAGGCACCAACAATCCGCCCTCCAATTCAATAAGTGCAGGAACTGGCTCATCCGAAAGCATCACAATTATGCAGGGCCATTCACCACTTTCAGGCATCCAGCCGATCGGTTTGCTGAAATGCAGGTGCCACACAGCACTCCCTTCGTGCGCTTCACCTGAAATCACCACACTCTCTGAATCGGTACGGTCCACGATGAGCTTGAGTGAACTTTGAACTCGGTGGCCTGCCCTAGTTGCCCGAGCTGCTCGTTGCCACTCCGGTAGTTGAATTAAGATGGCAACGGCTAGTAAACCGCTTACACCAGCAGCAAATAGTAAGAATACGTTTAGCTGCACATGCTCACATTGGCTAAACGCGTATGCGCAGGCAGCTGCTATCAAAGCGGAAACGACAGCTACGGTCCGCAGGGGCCAAACCTCTCCAAATTTTCGTAGGTAGTCAATCTGCTGATCCAAGCTCAACTCTGCGCTGGGCATTTTGGTGGACTTCGGTTGGCTCATAGTAACGCCTAACAGTTTATTAAATTGCACCGACTATAAACGTTATTCCAACTAAATTGGCGTTCCGCCGTCGGCTAAAAGCAGACCTTTCATCTATTGGCTAACGAAATAAAATACTTTCAGCAATCAACATCATCACCATAATAAAGAACACCCAACTTAATTCGGTCACGCCCATTCGCAACGCGATGTTCATTGGTGTCACGAAGAGAATAAACACAGCCGCAATATTCTTGTTGATAAAAATTTTCACGCTTGCTTATTTCAATCATTCGCGCTGAGCCACCGCCTTTACGCCAATTAAAATCCCAGTATTGTAAATCGGGATATTTTTCTGCTGCACGTTGGCCGCAATCATTAATCTGCTGCATATTTTTCCAGCGCGAAATGCCCAGCGAACTGGTAATGACAGGAAAACCATTTTCGTGCGCATAAAGTGCAGTGCGCTCAAAACGCATATCAAAACACATGGTGCACCGAATGCCACGCTCGGGTTCATCTTCCATACCTTTGGCACGAGCAAACCAATTATCACGGTCATAATCAGCGTCGATAAAAGGCACGTTATATTTTTCGGCAAACCGAATATTTTCATTCTTGCGTAATTCATATTCTTTACGTGGATGAATATTGGGATTGTAGAAAAATATGGTGTAGTCAATACCAGATGCCAACATAGCTTCCATGACTTCACCGCTACAGGGTGCGCAGCAAGAATGTAACAAAACCTTGTTATGTCCATTAGGCAATGGTATCGGCTTTCGTTGAAACTCTTTGTCGTCACTCATGATAATTACCCATAGACTTGTGAAAATGCCGAGCCTCGCTCGGTATATATTTCAATAGAGACGAGATTACCATCCCAAAACTTGCATCAGCATGCGACCACCGCTGATCAATAGAAAAATCGCAAATACGCGCTTGAGCATCACCGAATCCAGTTTGGAACCGATCCATGCACCGACAGGTGCCAGCAGTACGGTGAGCGGTACGATACAGAGAAAACCCGGCAAATTGACCATGCCGATCATGCCCTCGGGGGCATCTGTAGGTGTGTGCGCAAGCAACATCGCTATTGAGCCAGGTAACGCGATGAGAATGCCAAATACCGAGGCGGTGCCTACGGCACGATGCGGGGAATAATTGCATGCAGTCAGTAACGGCACCCCGACAGTGCCACCACCAACACCCATAATCACAGAGAAAAAACCGATGAGTCCCGCCATTCCACCCTGGCCTTTCATTCCGGGTAACTGATGGGCAATGGGTGCTGCTTTTGCGCGAAACAACATATTGGCCGCGACCAATAACGCTACTACACCGAAGACTGCGCTGGCAGCAGTCCCTCTAGCGTGGAGCGCAAACGCGCTACCCAACACAACGCCTATCAACATATAGGGCCACCATCGTTTCACCAATAGCCAATCCACATTGCCCCGTTTGTGATGGGCACGAATGGAAGAAATGCTGGTGGGTACAATCGTCAATAGCGATGTTGCGGTAGCCACCAACATGGCAGTTGCAGGGCTAACATGTGCAGCCTGCAATACAAAATACAGTACGGGCACAATAACAATGCCGCCTCCAACACCCAGCAGACCTGCAAGTATCCCCGCAAAAGCACCGGTGATAAGCATGGCAATAATCGTGGGTAACCACTGACTCAATAATTCGCTCATCACCGAACTTCGCTCACAAGACTGGCACTATCAATGCGTGAGTCATTCCCGGTCGCATACCCCACTTGATGATAAGTGCGATTAAAATAAATCAAGCCTTGATCCTGTTGAGCTTGTTGGATAGCGACAACCCGGCAAATGAAAATATCATGCGTACCGACTTCTTGAGCTTGTTCAATATGACAATCAAAACTCACTAAAGAATCTTCCAAAACCGGCGCACCCGTTTTTAATTCTGTCCAAACACCATGTTTAAACCGTTCTTCTGAATTCAGTTTGGACGAAAATACGTTTGAAATAGACTGGTGATGTGCACCTAAAACATTCACGGTTAAAATTTTATTTTCTACAAAATGTGTATGTAAGTATGACGCTCTATTCATACAGACTAATAATGTCGGCGGAGTATCGGTGACACTGCATACGGCGGATGCCGTGAATCCATAACGACCAGATGCCCCTGTTGTTGTCACAACACTGACTGCACTTGTTAATAAAGACATTGCATTTCTAAAGTCTGTTGCTTCGATCATCACCTTGTTCCTGATATGAGCCCTAACGTTTTTCTTCAGATGTAGTCCAGCCACGCAATTCCATCACGTAAGCACATAATTTGAATGGGGGTCTGAGTAGAAATGATGGTTTCTTTTAATTGAAGTGAGGGCTACCAGTTCGACCATGGATTCCAAATCCAATCGAAAAGGTAACCCTACTGCACATTATTGGAGCGGCTTATTTGGCCAAGAGCTCTTTTCGAATGATTTCTGCACCTGCGCTTAAGGCTTCCAGCTTTCCTCTTGCTACTCCACGAGATAAGGGCGTCATACCGCAGTTAGTGCAAGGATAGAGTTTGTCGGCATCTACAAACTGAAGTGCTTTTCTTAAGGTGTTCGCAACTTCTTCCGGCGTCTCAATGGTATTGCTTGCCACATCAATGGCTCCTACCATTACTTTTTTACCGCGAATGAGTTCCAGTAGCTCCATTGGAACATGAGAGTTGTGGCACTCCAGTGAGATTATATCGATATTGGATTTTTGCAGTTTGGGGAAAATTTCTTCGTATTGTCTCCACTCTGAGCCCAAGGTTTTTTTCCATTCTGTATTGGCCTTGATGCCATAACCGTAGCAAATGTGTACGGCAGTTTCGCACTTGAGTCCTTCAATTGCCCTTTCTAAAGTGGCAATTCCCCAGTCATTCACCTCATCAAAAAACACATTAAATGCAGGCTCATCAAATTGGATAATATCGACACCAGCAGCTTCCAATTCTTTGGCTTCCTGGTTGAGGATTTTGGCAAATTCCCACGCTAGTTTTTCGCGACTTTTATAATGGGCATCATAAAGCGTATCGATCATAGTCATAGGACCTGGCAAAGCCCATTTAATCGGTTGATCGGTTTGTTGACGTAAAAACTTGGCATCCTCAACAAAAACTGGTTTTGTACGAGAAACAGGACCAACGACCGTCGGCACACTTGCATCATAGCGATCACGAATTCTAACGGTCTCACGTTTTTCAAAATCAACGCCGTCGAGATGCTCAATAAACGTAGTAACAAAGTGTTGGCGCGACTGTTCGCCGTCACCAACAATATCAATACCGGCTTGTTGCTGTTCGTGCAACGACAAACTCAACGCATCGTGTTTGCCGTCAATTAATTCCTGACCTTCCAATTTCCAGGGTGACCAAAGTTTTTCCGGTTCCGCAATCCAGGATGGTTTAGGCAAGCTGCCCGCAGTCGACGTAGGTAATAATTTTTTCATAATAAATGATATTGTCTAAATAAGTGTTTTACGTAAATTATCTTGTATAGGATTTTTATTTAAAGCGCGTAATTCGCAGACCATTGCTCAAGAATAGCCAAGTGCGGCTTGATGAAATTCTCCTCCGCAAATTTTCCCTGCTGAATAGCTAAACGGCTACGCTCTTCCCGGTCATAAACAATTCGTGTTAATGAATGATCCTGGTTTTTCAAGTTTGGCTGATAGCATGCACCTGCGGCTGCATTCGCGTTATAAATCTCGGGCCGGTAAATCTTTTGGAAGGTTTCCATGGTGCTGATAGTGCTGATAAGTTCAAGATTTGTGTAATCGCTCAGCAAATCACCAAAGAAATAAAAAGCCAAAGGCGCAGCACTATGTGGCGGCATGAAATAACGAACGTCCAAGCCCATTTTTTTGAAATACTGTTCAGTCAACGACGACTCATTCGCCTGGTATTCAACGCCCAATACCGGATGCTGATTTTCAGTTTGACGATAGGTCTTGTTATCCGAAACACTCAGGCATATCACGGGGGGTTTATTAAAATTCTCTTTATAGGTATTCGAATTCACAAAACTTTTAAACAGTTTTCCATGCAAATCGCCAAAATTATCCGGAATGCTAAAACTGGATTGGTTCTTATTGTGCTCTAACAGTCGAACGCTAAAATCGTAATCCCGGACATAAGACGAAAAATTATTTCCTACAATGCCTTCGATGCGCTTGTTAGTTTTGTGGTCAATAATATTGGTTTTCAATATTTCAACCGAGGGGAAGGTATGACCATGGCCTTCAATATTAATATCAACGGAAATGATATCCAGTTCGACAGAATAGCGGTCCCCTTCAGGGTTATCCCAATGCGCCAGGGCATTAAAACGATTATCAATCATCTTCAATGTGTTGCGCAGGTTCTCCTGGCGCCGCTCACCTCTGGCCAAGTTGGCGAAGTTCGTGGTGATGCGAGTATTGTCGGCGGGATGATAATTCTCATCAAAGCGAATACTTTTGATTGTAAAAGTAAAACCGTTGTTCATTGCGTCTGGCACCCTAATGTATAAAGCCTAAGTTTCGTTAGGTGAGCTTTATACCCGAACCAAACCATGAATAAAAATGACATTTTTTCACTGTTTCATGAATAAATTTCATAAAATTGCGAAAAACATAGATAAGTGGGCGGCTTTTTGACGGAATTGAGCTGGAAAGAAGCCCGAAAGGACAGCTAAGATTAGGCTCGCCACCGAAGGTAATCGCTATGGATTACCCTGATTTCGACCCTGTGCAGAACAAATTGTCTATATGTCTTTACTCTCCAACTATCTTTCGCAGGATCAATTCTGCGTACTTTTTGAATATTTAACCCCCAGCCAGAGTCGATTCCCTGTGAAAGCACAGCTTGCAGGTTTTCCTGTTTGCGTGACATTGGCAGATCGGGTGCATTCAGATAATGACGCCGCCCCCTTGGAGATATCCAAACTGTATCCAGAGAATGTAGAAAAACTCATTCACTATTCAGGCAAGGGACGAGACATTGAGGACTTTGTACAATTTTTACATCAAGCGAAATCACAGGGCCAGGGAAACTTATTATTGCTGACAGGTGATAAGCTCAAAAATCATCAGTTTGGTGATGATGGCGCCCCTAGAACACGCTATTTAGAGTCAATAAATGCAGTGATGGAGGCTAAGCGACACGGTGGTTTTTACATTGGTGTAGCGCTTAACCCCTTCAAATACACCGAATCAGAAAAAGAAGCACAGTATTTAAAATTACACAAAAAGATTAAAGCAGGCGCAGACTATGTAATCACCCAGTTGGGATATGACTTATCTGCGCTACAAGAAGCGCAAGATTTTTTAAAGCGGAATCAATATTCGCAAAAGATGTTAGCCTGTGTGATGCCATTAACCTTAGAACGTGCTCAATTTATTCTGAAGAAAAAGGTGGCAGGCATTGTCATTCATCCCCATTTGGTATCAGTACTTAAGCAAGAGAAAAAAGAAGGGAATGAATCTCATGTTTATAAGCGCTGTGCTTTGCAAATTTTGATCTGCAAACATTTGGGTTTCTCAGGCGTGCACCTGTCTGCTTGCCATAAGCCCGAAGAACAAGAACTATTAGAAAGGTATATTGAGGAATATCGAAACCTGGATTTACCTGCTTGCATGTCACTTTGGAATACGCTTTGGAAAACTCAAACAGGAAAAGAATTTATTCCTCCAGAGGTTAATAACCAAGCCAAGCCTTTTCCGGCGAAAAATATTCTTAAATACAAATATTTGAGCTTTATTCATGGGGCTTTTTTTGAATCAAAAGTTTCCAAATCAATTGGCAAAATTGTGTTTAAATCGTTGTTATGGAAGGCTCCTTTAGTCAGCAAATTCATATTGAAAGCAGAGCTTTTAGCCAAGCATATTGCCGTAGCTTGTGAAAGCTGTGGGCAGTGTCGATTGGCAGATACTTTATATGTGTGCCCGGAAACTTGCCCTAAAGGTTTGGCTAATGGACCCTGTGGTGGAACCCATTTAGATAGATGTGAGTTTGGTGATCGTGAGTGTATTCATTCAGTCAAAGTTCGGCTGGCGGAAACCGTAAATCAAACGCATGTTTTAAAGGAAAATTTAATTCCTGCTGTTCCAATTGAGGTGCGTGGTACAAGTTCCTGGCAGAATTGGTTTGACGCCGACACTAAGGAATTTTCGAAAGCACCGTAGTACGTAAGGAAATTAATATAAACATCGCTATGGAATGCCACCAGTGTTACCAATAGCTTTTAAAGGCATTTTGACTGGACCGGTATCCGCAAAAGTGGACTTTAACCTGCTACGGCTCGTAGCATCAAATTACACCAGTCCAAAACAATTCACATAACACTGCGACTTTTTGTCGCATCCTTCCATCCATGTCCTTTTGGTACCCTTCTTACGCCATCCGGCACTTATAAGAATCTATCAACCAAGGACACTCCTGTGCTTTTATACAAGCGTAACCAACTTGCCACTTACATTGGCTTGGCCTTAAGTGTGCCATTATCCGTCTTCGCCGCAGAAGACACACCAAAATTGTCGCACCAACTCGAAACGGTTTTGGTTATTGGACAAAAGGTGAAAGAGGAACTTGAAGCGGAGCAAGTAAAAACACCAGGTAGCGTAACGCTTGTCGATAGTGCCGAATTCTACCAACGAAATGTTGCCAACTTGGGGGACATGCTGCGCTACGTTCCCGGTGTGTGGACCGCGAGCGGATCTACCGGTGATTCTACATTTTTCTCCAGTCGTGGCTCTAATCTCGATGCCACAAATTACGATGGAAACGGCATCAAGTTGCTACAAGATGGCTTACCGGTCACCGCAGCGGACGGCAACAATCACAACCGCATTGTTGACCCGCTGAGTACGCGTTATGCAGTAGTTGCGCATGGTGCTAACGCACTGACATACGGTGCCAGTACATTAGGTGGCGCGATTGATTTTATTTCCCCAACAGCGCGAGATACCGAATCAGAAGTTGTTTTGAATGGAGGAAGCCACGGCCAGGTACAAGGACGGGTCACAGCAGGAGTCGTCGATGGTGGGTTTGATGGATTGCTGACAGTGGAATCCAAACAATGGGAGGGCTACCGCGATCACCATGAACAAGAGCGTAAAGGTATTAATGCAAATGCCGGATGGCAATTCAACGATGCAGTTAAAACCAGGTTATACCTCACTTACATTGAAAATGAGCAAGAGTTACCCGGCGTATTAAACAAAGAGCAATTTGACGAAGATCCCTATCAAGCCGAAGCAAGCGCGGTGTCAGGACATTACCAATACAATGTTGATTCATGGCGTATAGCAAACAAAACCATTTGGGATATTAATGAAAACAGTAGTCTGACCGTCGGTATATCTCATGAAAAACAGAAGTTGTACCACCCGATTGTTGATAAAGTCATGGTGGATTTCGATGGCTCTGGCCCCAATCCTCCTTTCGAAGTATTCAGTTTGTTAATTAATACAGAGCAAGCAAACAGCGGAGTTACCTTGCGCTACAACTTGCACGCAGGCGATCACGATTTATTGGCTGGATTGAATTACGGCGAAACGACTGTTGAGGGTGGTAACTATCGCAACGATGCGGGCCGTCGAAATGGAATCACTACACTTGTAGATAATAACGCGGATAGTTTGGAATTGTTTTTGGTGGACCGTTGGCAAATAGCACCGAAGTGGAAAGTGGTATATGGAATACAGGCTGTTGATGCAGGTCGCGAAGTGAAAAACACCACAGTGGTAAACAGCGCTCTCTATAATCCTAAAGCAGACTACGACAGCGTGAATCCACGAATTGGCGTAATCCATCAATTCAGTGATAACACAGAATTTTTTGCAAATATTAGCCGTCTTTACGAGGCTCCAACCAATTATGAATTGGAAGACGATATCAGTCCCGACAGCAAACCTCTCGATGCGATGCGCGGAGAAGTCATTGAAATCGGAGCTCGCGGCAGTAAATCACTCAGCAGCAATAATCAATGGCGTTGGGATGTAGCCTTCTACTACGGACAGCTACAAGATGAAATTCTATCAGTAGATGATCCAACTGCACCCGGCACATCGCTATCCACTAATGTCGATGATACCGTTCATGCCGGTATTGAGGCATTGCTCGGCGCGAGCTTCGCGTTAAATGATACAGGTAGTCGTATTGAGCCTTTGTTGAGTGTGACGATAAATGAATTTTCCTTCGATAACGATAGTAACTATGGCAACAATGAATTACCCGCTGCGCCAGGTTATGCAATTAAAGGAGAAATCCTTTATCGCAACGCGACTGGATTTTTTGTTGGCCCGACGTTTGACATCGTAGATGAACGCTACGCAGATTTTAAAAATACTTACACCATTGATTCCTACGCGCTGTTGGGTTTGCGTGTTGGTCTCACGCAGGATCGCTGGGAAATTTATGGCGAGGCAAGAAATGTAACAAACAAGGAATATGTGGGTGTGCACACAGTTCGTGATGCTGCGAGTGTCACAGACGCCATTTTACAAGCGGGTGAGCCACGCTCATTTTATGTCGGTGCAAAATTTCAGTTTTAAATAAAAGCCTGATAACGGGAGCTAAACTATTAGCTCCTCTAGCAACAAATTCAACAGCTTAATTTCGTCAACTTATAGATACCCCGAGAGAGAACCCTATGAAAAATATCATTAAGAACTCTTACCAAATAATTGCCACCTGTTTGATCGCGATGGCTTCGGTTGTTAATGCTCACGATGCCGTCGATGATAAACAAAGTATTCGCCATGTCATCAACAGCACTTATGACACACCGCAACATAAAGTCCTGATCGACCCAATAGTAATTCAGGGTAATCATGCCGTAGCCAGTTGGATTCAGCAGGATAAGGGTGGCCGCGTAGTGTTATATCGTAGTGTAGAAGGAGCCTGGGATATTGTGCTTTGCTCCGGCAAAGCAGTAACAGAAACAGATTTTTTAGTAAAAACCGGCATCTCTAAAGCGGAAGCAGATTTACTCGCTACCGAATTAGCGTCCGCAGAAACGAAATTAGGCAGCGAAAAAATCGCCCTGTTCGATAGTTTTAAAGGTGTGGTGCGAGGTACTCACCAAGCAGATCATGGGAAAGATCATGGACACCAAAACTCTTCCAAAACACACTCTCATCATTAGGTGAGTTAGATCGAAGATCTATTTTCTCCACAAATCCTGTCGCCAAATAATCCCGATATTTATCCGCGATGCATCGTTAGGCAAACTGCGATCATCAATGGCTTCAAAACGGAAGGTCACATTGCGCTTGTAGTCCCATAGCCATACGGCTGAAATTCGCTCGGGGTTGTGCCCTTGGGTAGATAATCCTGAATCCAAAGTTAACGCTGGTGCACCAGGCCCCTCTAAATAATTATCTACTTGTAATTCCTCTGCCCGTATCGCTAAGGTGTGATTGCGCCAATGCACAGCAGGCTGAATCCATGCGCCTTTTGCTTCACTTAGTAAATCGGCTGTGCGCTGATTATTTTGCAAGAAACCATCCGCTTCAGGTTCAACCCATTCGCCACTCACACTAAGCGCCCAGTCAGATGCAAAATTCCAACGTAGACTTCCGTGGATGCCGTAGAAATCCGTTGTGCCAGTGAACCCGACCGAAGGGAAAAGTGGCGCAGTATTGGAACTGTGCGTGTGGTCTGCGCTGTAGCGATGATCGACACGATTTTCTGCATCAGCCCGCATTACCCATGTGCCTATACTCGCAACAATATGTTCATTCATGACATCGTAGCGAAGGAATACATCGTTGTTGCCGCCATTATCGGTGGGTGTAGATGGAAATGATTGCCCTCGCCAATGTTCGACACCGCCACTAACACCCCAATCAGACTGGAATAAAATTCGCGCCCCCTGATCGTGAAAGTCACGCCCAAAAAAGGAATCCATTATCAGCGAGGCCTCGCTGAAAGAGCGCGTCGATGCATGTTCGGTCATTGCAGGCGAGAATAAAGCGGACATCTTTCCCGCTTCCGCTGCAAAACAAAACGAAGTGCAATCACTGCGCCATCCAAGATAAGCATGCTGTATTTCAACTGAATCACCGTGATCGCTGCCTTTTCCAGAACCATGAATTCCAGCCTTAGCGACGGCATAAATGTTTTTGTCGATGGCGTAGCGGGTTGTTACGTTTATTTCATCCAAGCCCACGCCTTCATCAACCGGCCAACTTTCCCCTCCCATCAGGAAGCCTGGTAAACGCCATGCGGTATTGTCATCCACTGCGGCCGCAGAACGCCACGTGACAACGGCGGCTGCACTGAGCGAGCTCGTCGCAGAATCATCCAGTTGCAAACCATGAGCATGTAATTGATCTGCCAGAGGTAAGAAAAAAACTCCAGCGGTTACGGGAATTAAACGGGAAAAATATTTCATTCAAAGGGATTTCCGTAGCGAGCGTCATTCAACAATTTTTCATCGGTCAAACTGTTTAAAAATGCGATGACATCGTTGATTTCATCTTCAGTAATGTCGAAACCGGCAATAAAACTGTCTTTATAGGGATTACGCCTGCCATCACCGATATGTTCACCTTCGGTGATGTTGCGTCCACCTGCTGCATATGTGCGTATGACTTCTTCGAGTGTGGCGATACTGCCATCGTGCATGTAGGGCGCAGTCACCGCGACATTGCGCAAACTGGCAGCACGGAATGCACCCATTTCCACAATACGCCCGGTAACTTCATGAGCGCCGGTATTCGGTTCAGGATAGCCACCGAGTCCATCAATGTTGTACAAGCCAGTGTTGTGAAAAGGTGTTTCAACTACACGCATTGAACGGTCACGGACAGAATCGGTAAATAAATGGCCATCGTGGCAATGAAAACATTCCAACCTCTCACTGTTGAACAGTTGCAATCCACGTTTTGCGCTGTCACTAAGTGCGGACTTATCGCCCGCAAGATGACTGTCATACGCACTGCGGAATGACGTTATGCCGCGCACAAAGGTCGCGAGTGAATCCACCAGTTGTTTCCAATCGATCTGCTGAAGCGTTGGATATGCCTCTGCAAATAACGCGGTGTATCGAGGGTCACGCAGAATCGATTGAAGAATGGCAGGATGATTTGTTTCGTTAATCCCATGTTCGATAGGATCAGTGCCAAATAATGGCAACATGATTTGTTGTTCGATAGTCGTAAGTGATGGATTGCCCCATGTCACTGTCGCAAACCATGCTGCATTTGCAAGGCTTTGCGAATTACGCGGATGCAAATCACCCGCGCCGCCGGTGGGACGGATTTTTCCATCAGCAAACGCTTTTTTTTGTTCATGACAGGATGCGCAACTGATAGCGCCCCCGCCAGACAAACGATTGTCGTAAAACAAATGGCGACCCAGTTGGAACTTGGCTTCGGTAACCGGGTTATCAGCAGGCTCAACCGGAAGCGCCATTTGCGGTGGCAAATTCCAGTTGAACTCTGTTGTACTCTCCGAGGTGTCATTCACTTTTGTTTGGCTATCGCCATAACAACCGCTCAGCGCCATCAATACGAAACATACGAATATAAATTTCACGCTCAACATCTGCCTGAAATTTATTTGGTAACGACTGAAAAAACAGTTTGCGCAGATGGGATGCTGGTCTGCGCCGCATGAGCTAGCCCAAAGCTTGCGAAAATTTCCGCACACTCAAGATCAGTTGCACCAGACATACAACCTGATGGACCAGCCACATCTTGCCCCATGTTGCTATTCTCAACAATTTTGGCGAAGTCTAATTTTACAGCTGACTTACCAACGACAAAGTTACTCAGTGTGAACTCTGCTCTGTTAGTCGCAGTACAAGTAACTGCTTCGCCCGCTTCAGGTGCGCCAGTACAACCTGTACTACCCAAATGAATATTCCAACGGTTAAACGTCATGGTATCGCCCGGACGGGTGATAGCTACATCGGTGAATACATCGAGGCCAGTAAATTTATAGCCGATATTCCAACCCCAATTCATACCGGAAGAAAGTCCGGGCGATTTCAATGGTTCTTTTGCTGCCGCTTGATTCGCGTGATTGTGTGTAGCGGGAACACCAAGAACAAATCGGATGCTGGAAATTGTGTTATTGCCAATTAATACCTTGCCAACAACTTGTTTATTGATCGCGGGATTAGCTTCACCCTGACAGGATGTTGCACCAGTGCCTAATTTATCGCGGAAATCCAGTAACGCAATATTGTCTACCTGGAGATCGGTCTCATCTAATGTAATAGGCAATTCAACACCAGTACTGGTAACTAAACGCAAGTTGTGCACATAAAAACGAAAATCTGCAATTGTTGCGCGCGTACTAACTTTCCCAAGCCCTTCCAAGGGTACGCCACATTTAATTTCTGTAGAACCCGAGAATGCTTCAAAAGGAATTGTGATAGCAACAGGTTCATTACTCGCAGCGGAACTGGACGCAGCTGATGAGCTACTGGCAAGCGACGAGCTTGAAGCAGGTTTGCTCGAATCGGAACTCGAACTGCTGCCACAAGCAGCTAACAGCAAACTGCTAAAGCCAATCGAAAAGATTTGTAATGCATGAGACCTTCTGAAGCTAAGCAAAGTATTCATAGATAACACCCAATGATGAATAAAATTGGGGTGCAGCATAAACAACGATGCGACATTTACAATGAGACAAATTGTCGCACTGACCAAATTGCAATCGAAATAAAATTAATTTTTAGCAGATTTTATATGCGACAGCGACATTTTGTCGCATAGCCAAAAATCTAAAATCACGGTAAAAATAATTTTTCCAATTTTAAAAAAATATCACCACCTCTACTTAAAAAAGGAAGCTATGCATCTACTACTCATTGATGAGGAAAACGACCTTAAGAAAACGCTAACAGGACTTAAGACGATCCGTAAAATTACCGTCGACTATTGTTGCGATGTCCCTGGCGCATCGCGCCGCTTACAAAAAAAACAATACGATCTCATTGTTTTGGAAATCTTCAAAAATAACGAGTGTCACCTAGATTCAATTGCTGAGCTCAGGCAAATATCATCTACGCCTATCATTGTTATTACTAAATTCCCCAGCATTTCCACCGCGATATTGGCGGTCAAATCGGGTGCTGATGATTATTACGCAAAGGCAAGTGATCCACTTTTATGGATTACTAAACATCTGAATAAAATTGGGGATAACAAAGTAGCTGTTGAAGAACCGAAATACACACCTATCGGCCATCTACAATGGGATCACATGAAAAAGATGCTTCAACAAACGAAAGGAAACATATCTGCTGCGGCAAGACTCTTGGGTATTAATCGCCGCACGCTCCACAGAAAAATAAGTGCGCACGAGCAAGACCCACGGCATTGATTTGCAGAACGTTACAGCTCACCAGGTGACTTATTATGACTACATCCAGCGATAATAAAGCCCCAAAAGCAGAACAGTGGAACAAAGGAAAACTAATTGGGCAAAAAGCCCCGTTAAAAGTTAGTGAAGTTTGGGCAATCCGCGTCCAGCTACAGCTCGGCCACGCATCCTCCTTTGTAGCCCCCGTAACAACGCCGACAAACTGCGACAATTTGTCACATTTTCCAAATTTTCTAACTCAGTAAAATACCGACGCAATAAAAAATTCCGCAACACATAGAAGCCCTCAATGCTGTTTTCATTCGCACCTTTCTACTGCTGCACCCGGTTCAATCCATGATTAGCCCTGCCCGTAAACTCCTGAGACAGTTGCATCTCTGGCTGGGGCTCAGCCTCGGGTTGCTGTTTGTGGTGCTCGCCCTGAGCGGATCGGCACTGGTGTTCTATGTTGAAATCGATAAAGCACTGCATAGAGAACTCGTAAGCGAGACTCACCTTCCTGCGCCGCAGTGGGATGCATCCGTATGGGACCAAGCGCTGATAACCGCGCGCAAACACAGCGTTGACCCAGAGGGTGATTGGTCATTCGAAGTAACCGGCGCAGGTGGCGCCATCCCTGCACGTTATTACCCGCCCTCGCATCTTAGTGGCCACCATGCCGACCGCGAGATGGTGTGGTTCTCTGCCGATGGCACGCGCATTCTGCGAGCCGAGCCTTGGGGCAGTTATCTGATGAGCTGGCTCTACGAGTTACACATGCATTTGCTCGCCGGAGAGACAGGACGCCAGATCGTCGGTTGGTCGGGGTTCGCCATCTTGTTCTTACTACTCACTGGTTTATTGGTGTGGTGGCCCCGAGGTAGTTGGCGCAAAGCGCTAGCATTCAAACGTCACGCTGCTCCGATAAGGCGGATGCGCGATCTGCACAAACTGTCGGGCCTGTGGAGCATGCTCTTGCTATTCCTACTGGTGGCGACCGGCGCATTGCTAGCCTTGCCGACGGTCAAGGACACGCTGTTAACCGTAACCATCGCTGCTCCGGACAAGGTTCCTTCCCCGCGCTCCAGCGCATCAAATGGGCAACAGATTCCGTTGACCTTAGCGCTGGCAAATGCCCGGCATGCACTGCCGGATGGGCGCCTGACCTTTATTGATGCGCCCGGTGTCGGCGACAAGCCCTTCCGCTTTCGCGTGCAAGTACCGGGCGACCCTCATCAGCGCTTTCCCGGTAGCTTTGTGTTCGTCGATCAATATTCGGGCGCTGTGCTCGCAGTCCACGATGTGCGACAGGGCAACTCGGCCAGCGCCATCAATCGCTGGATTCGCCCATTGCATGATGGCTCTATTGGCGGGCTTACAGGTCGCGTTCTCGCAGTGCTGCTTGGCCTTGTGCCGCTTTTTATGTTCACTACCGGTGTCATCTACTGGCGACAACGCCTCCACACACGAAAAATCAGCTTAACCAGGGATTTACCATGAAGCTCTCTTGTATTGCAGTTTCCGCAGCACTTATCGCAACACCAGCTCTCGCGCAGCAGGCCAGCGGCAACAATGCCCAGGTGGAGACCGTTCTCGTCACAGGCAAGCGCAACCTCGACCAGAAGACAGAGGTTTCCGGCAGGCTCGGACTGAGCATTCAGGAAACACCAGCGACCGTCGATATCATCACGCAACAGGATTTCCAGACCCAAGGCATCCGCTCGTCAATCGAAGCAATGAACAGCGCGCCCGGTGTCGCTTCGGGCAATTTGCCAGGCTCCATCGGCTCGGTGTCGATGCGCGGTTTTCATCGCGCAGTGAACTACCTGTATGACGGTGTGCGCATGCCCAACTCGGATGCGGGTATGCGCAACTGGGACTCCTGGTCGTTTGAACGCATTGAAGTGATCAAGGGGCCAGCGTCGGTAACATCCGGGGAAGGTGCACTTGCAGGTGCCATCAACTTTGTCCCTCGCCGCCCCTCGCTCGAACGCGTCAGTGGGAGCCTGCTGGCTAGTAGCGGTAGCTTTGATACGCAACGTCTGGCGGGTGATATCAATGTCCCATTAAACGAAACAGTTGCCGTACGCACCAACGCGTCCTGGTCGCGTTCTTCCGGCTGGATCGATGATACTGACAGCGACACCCTGGCGATCTCTTCATCGTTGTTGATGAAACCCAATGAGCGCTTCTCTCTCACTCTTTCGCTCGACTACTTCGAAGATACTTTTTCAACTGCCTATTTCGGTACACCTCTCGTCTCGCGTGCCGTAGCACGCAACCCTTCATCAGCGGTGTCCGGTAGTAGTGGATTAGTGCTCGACAAAGCCATGCGGCGCGTTAACTTCGACCTAAGCGACAGCGATGTCAGCTCCGATTCCACTTGGCTGCGTGCACGCGCTGAGTATGAACTGACCGATACCATCAAGATTGTGAGCGATACGAGCTACTATGATAGCTTCCGCAATTGGCAGGACGCAGATGAATATACTTTTAACAACACCACGGAGTTGATTGATCGATACACGTCTTACCTCACACACGATCACCAATTCTGGAACCAGCGGGTGCATGTGGCGGTGGATGACACACTCTTTGGCTTACGCAATCGCTTCATGGTCGGAGTTGAAGCCGGTGAGACCGATTTCTTTACAAAGCGCCGTTTCGGGACAGCCACCTCAGTTGACCCTTTTGCACCTATACGCGGCAGCGTCATGCAGGATACGCCCGCCAACTTCTCAACTCGGCAGGACGTGAACGCCGATGTCGAGCAACTGGCTTTTTTCACTGAGAATGCTCTGAACGTGACTGACAAATGGCTGTTGGTTGCAGGGCTGCGCTACGACAACACCGACCTCGAACGGTACGTAGAAAACCTGGCAACCAGCGCAACGCAGCACTATGGCCAGACATATGAACCGCTATCATGGCGGCTTGGCAGCGTGTATAGCGTTACCCCTAAAACCCAGTTATTCGCCCAGTACACCCAAGGGGTTACGCCGGTCAGTGGCTTGCTTTTTATGAGCGCAGCCAACGCTTCATTCGACCTAACCACTGGCGAATCCTATGAAGGCGGCATTAAAACGTCTTTTGCAGAGGACAAGGCACAACTGACAGCTTCGGTATTCAATATTATCCAGGATGACATAGTGACCCGTGACCCACTCAATCCTGCGGTGACGCAACAGGGCGGCAGCCAGGGCTCCAAAGGAGCAGAACTGGCCTTGAATTGGGCACTGAGCAATACAATCAGCCTTGCTCTGAGCGGCACACTACTGGAAGCGGAATTTCGCGAGTTGGTGGAAGCTGGCGGAGCTGACCGCACCGGCAATCGCCCGGCTAACGTGCCCGAACGACTGGTCGATGCTGTTATCACTTATGCATCATCGTCTATGCCAATCACCATCACCACTAGCGTACGCCATAACGACGGCTTTTATACGTCCAACGCAAATAACGTGAAGGTTAATGGCTTCACCACCGTCGATAGCGCCATTGCCTGGCAAATGGATGCCGGTACACTGACCTTGCGCGGCCGCAATCTGACCGATGAGTTCTATGCGGACTGGTCCGGTTATGCTTCGGGTCTTGTATTCATCGGCGCACCACGCAGCGTCGATGTAACATTCACAACATCGTTTTAAACATAATTCATCGTGCTGCGTTTCAAACTACATCTTATATTTTTTGGACGCAGCAGATGAGTGATCTTCGACACCTATAAATAAAACTATGCCAATTTGAAATGAATTAGTTTTTTAAAAATGTGCAAATAAAAATAACAAATAATACGAAGTCCACACTGATCACACAGATTAAATTTTTACGCGAAATTTAATCAGGTCTTATGTCCACTTTGGGCACGCAGCAGTCATAACACGCCCCCAAGCTTGACGTCAATTACCGCATATTGCAGCATGCTTGAGCGTTACTTAGGGTATCTACTAGCGAACGAAAATGTATCAATTGATGATGGGGGACAAGGAGGTGAATTATTCAGATGGTATTTGTGCTGAGGTAATTAGTATGGATAAAAGACTGTAACAATAAACACATGAAACATTTTGGTTGAGCTGACTGTCTATTTTAGGGCGCCCTCCACTAGCTCATCTAACCCAATCAGTATTTTTTCACCCAGAAAGAAGTCTGATGGCTTTTCTATAAACTTATCTTCCAATAACTGGGGATTTTGTAGCCACAGCAGTGCTTCATGACCTGAATCGGAGCAACCAATGCAAATGCTTGAGCTTTTAACAACTTGATAAAAGGATGAGACAGTCCAACCTGCGGGAGCAATGAACTCGATATGCCTAACTTCGTAGTTTTTATTATTTGCAATAACGGTGGTTCGCATCTTAAGTCCTTTTGTATCTTTATCTCAAACCGCCGCGAACAAATTATCCGGGATAATGAACAACGATGCTTTTGCGACGGTTACGAGCAAATGCAGCAAATCCGGATTGAGCTGATAGCGAGCGTTTTTCGGCATCAGAACCGCTTCTCATAACGCTATGGTAATGATTTTTCTGGTCTTTTTTGATCTGCTCGATACTGCGCTGGTTCATGATTGCTCTCTAATTGAAGCCCTTAAGTGTCATCTTTCAATCATATTTCCAAAAAGCTTTATTGCCCTGCCTTACGACCAACAAAGACAGATATGTATCGTGTACTAGCTTCAATCACATAGGTAGTAATCGATTTTTTTATCTTCAACTGTACCGATCAGCTATAGCCGTCTCAAGATAGTCTATCAGTGCCAAGAAGCGTTCAAGGCTAGCATCTTTTAACAAATATTCTCTGATCGATGCCCCCTTTAGGAAGTAACCACTATTCACCCTGTTAAATAGCACTGAAGCGTCCATAGTTTGCGGACTCAGTGAATCAAGAAGCTTGTGGAATTTCAAAAGCAAACTCAGACGGATGATTCTGTCTTCGTCTAGTGCGACTAAATTTCCGCTGAGGCTGAGAGAAATCATTTGTCTATATATTTCTATACTCCAGCCACCAAGTAGCTCGCATTGTTCCGCCTCAGACAAGCCCCACTTTTCCTTCCTTGAGATGTTCGAAAGCCACAATAAACTAGCCGAACAATGGGCTGGAGTGATCGAATGCAAATCGATATCCTTCAAATCACGAACTCTCGTTTTCATTTGTTTCTGTAAAAATGGCTTGAGATGAGAGTTCCTTGCGACACTCGAAATCGACGTTTTTATCAGCCATGCTGTATCCCAAGCAATTCATCTTTTGCAGCCTCTAAAACTTTTCCAGGCTCAGTCTTCAACAGACATTGTGCGGCGAATCCTCCAAGGAATCCGTTAGGACTGGAGAACCAATAAGCAATACCCCAGTCGTTTTTGGCGGTGCCTAATTCTTTCAGAATCGCCGCCAAGCTCTCTATAGGACGAAATTTAGACTCAACTTCAAATGCATAGAGTGGATAATATTCAACGCCTTCGTAAATTACGCTGAATAGCTTCTTCTTAGACTTCCATTCTGTGAGCTCAGAACTTGATTCAAATCTAGCTAGCTTTAAAAGTTCAGAGTCAAGAATCCATTCAGTTGAGGCAATCACCCAAGATTGCGACTTCAATAATTTCTGAGCACGCCGCTCATCGACACGTTCGCTACCCATCATCAAAAGTAAATCGCAAAAACATCTGTATGATTTACATCTTTTCTAGTTCCAGGCCCCACCAGAACGTACACAGTGTTGCGGGTCACAAAGAAGCATGGTTGTATCATCTCCACCAAAGCGGTTGACCTACGAAAGTGTCCACTATTCAAATAGCCGTACTGGTCTTCAATCACAAAATTGACGTACACGAACACTGGTTGAATATTAATTGTTTTCAATGCTTGTCGCTGCTCTTCAGTAACGATTGCGTCCCAGATGACCCAACCCCGTGCAACACAATAAGGTTTATCAGGAAACATTTCATTTGCAACTTTGACGAATTTTGACGCATCGCCCTCATCGCATCCGAATTCAAAATATTCTCCAGGTTCGTATATTAAACTTGCAATCGACTGGATTTCCGAATCAATCATTAATGTTCACCCTAGTCATTTTCAATGCTATCACCCATGCATGCCTGCTTGCCGGACGCTCTTTCCCTCAGCTTTTTGGACCGTTTCAGAGCTGCAATTTGGCTACTTGGCTCTTCAGATATGAGCACATCCAAATCGCCCTCTCTTTTAAAAAAAGTTAATATTTTTAGCACTGTTCCCACTGTTGCAAGCCCTTTTTCCGCCTCAACAATTCTCCCGCGAGACATACCTAATATTTTTGACAGCTCACGCTGAGTCATATTTTTTTCAAGTCTAGCCTCTTTTAATCGCCGCCCCAATAGCTCACATTTTTCTTCAATATTCATTGCTGTTCCGCAAGGTTCATTATTTCGATCACTAAGCGCAATTAATGACTTTAAGGTTTGGTTTTTCGATCATTACCTGCAAAAATTTTAATTTGAAATATTATTCAAATTCCACTCTATCCCAGCATAGCGAATTTTACTATTGCTCTTTTCTTACCAACCGATTTAAATTTAAAACACAATTCAATTTACCAGTACATATTCAGGAGCTAGTTCATGAGCGAGCCGAATCTTAAAACTCGATTCCACAATGAAGTTATTACAGGAGCACCAGAGTCGTTATTGCCACGCAACTTGAGCGAGGACTGGCTAGATTTTCTTTTGCATGAGTTTCAGTGCATGCACAACAAAAATGGCAGCGATAACTTCTCATTGCTTGTGTCCGCAGTTTTAAAAATACTTTCCAGTCGCAGCGGAACTACCGAGCTTGAAATGACAGCAGACGAGCTCATCAGATGTTTGAATAACTACTCCATGGAGCTTTCACTTGAAAAATTGAATAGAGTTGGCGCAGTGAAATCATCAAGCCCGACAAACGAAACAATTTTGACAAATCGAGTGATAAAGATGACTGAAATCTATTGAGCCCTTCTGCATTTATGTGCAGCAATTCGAACGTTAAAAAAAGTGCCACTGTGCGACCAGTTGGCACTTTCCAAATAACTTAAAAGCAAAGGATCACCCATTCATGGCGCCCTACTTACACCTGCACCATGACCATAATCCGTAATGATTGAGAATAAACACTAAAGAAACAGGGTCCAAATTTGGGGGTCAGAAAACACCCAAAATCGTACACATTTTGTGTACAAGATACCACCGTCCGTATCATGTCGCAATGGAGAAAACCATCGCGTCTCAATCTTATCTTGGGCTCATAAAATGGCTGATTGATGCTCGCATATCCCGTGGATGGAGCATTCGGGATTTAGCAGCTGAATTAGATGTAGCTCATACCACCATCCATAGGATAGAAACTCTTGAACGCAGATTAGATGTGCATGAATATGTTCACTACTGCCGAGCTTTGAATCTCGATCCCATCGAAGGTATAACCCTATTTCTCCTGCGCTAACTCCCGACGGACAGCAGGGAGTTAAATATTCAATAAATAGTGAGCCTAATCACAGCACATCAAAATGAGAGCAGATATCTACAATTCTGCCCCTTCTACTCTACCCTTGTTGCAGCTAAGCACGCTTATCTCAGCCCTATCTAGTGATACCCCAGTATCGAGTCCAACTCTGCTTCAAGAAGCGAGCTTTATACTTGCGCCCGATTCTGACTCCAACGTAGTCGGTTGGGGGTATTGAGGCTTCAGCAGCGGCAGAGAGCCTTTGGGAGAGGCTTGAGCCCAAATACAATGAATCTTAGAGGGGATGGGGAGATTATTTCGTGGCGGTGAGATTATTGGGTTGCCGATCTTACAGGCTTTCATTGCGGAGAATTAGCAGGTAGATTGTGCAGAATATAGTGAGAATTTACATTTTCGGAGGTAGCAGTTCTAGCCCGAAATATTATATTGAAATGTTATATATAACATTTGGGCCCAGACGCAAAACCGACTGGAGGATGCATGACGTGGGACTTCAGAAAATTGGTAACTCGAAATATTATATTGGATGAGGTAAGTGTTTCGCAACGTAAAACAATCAAACCCCAAGGCTCAGTTGCACCTTGCATTGCTTCCTGGATTTTAGCGTTGATTGCCGAGCGATTTTGAAAACAGTCATCCAACTCCATAGAGCCAATCGCATTACGCATAGAGGTCATGGCCAATTGCGTACACGCCAATTTGTAGTCGGTGATGTTGTTGGTCGCCGCGGCAGCGTCGATAACCTTGATAAACAATACACCGTCGATGCTTAGCGCAATATTGTCTTTGGTGATTGCCGATTGCTTGGGAATCACCAGCGACTGCTCTTTTAAATTGCGATCAGCTTCTACTGACTCGACATAGGGCACAATAAAATTTAAACCCGAGCTCAGTGTTTTTGTGTATTTCCCAAAGCGATAGATAACATAACCACGGTTTTGCGGTACAAAATGAATACCTTTTTTCAAGGTATAAAGCAGCACTAACGCAACCCAAAAAGCTGGGCTGGTTAAGATTGAAAATAACGCATCCATATCAAGATCCTGAGTGAGGTGGTTCGGTAAAACGGTACTGCAATTTGGCTCCCGCCCGTAGACGGGTTAATGAATAGGCCAGTTAATTATTGGGACGCTTTCGCTTTGGCGACTTCCTGATCGCGCAATTCGCGGCGCAAAATTTTTCCTACATTGGTTTTAGGCAACTCTTTGCGGAATTCAATCAGATGTGGAACCTTGTAAGCAGTCAAAGATTCTTTGGCAAACTTACGCACCTGCTCGATTGTCAGCTGCTCGTTAGCGGTTACGATAAATGCTTTTACAGTTTCGCTACCATCGCCATCCGGAACACCGACAACCGCAACTTCGACGATATCTGGGTGGCCACTCAGCGCATCTTCCACTTCGTTAGGGAATACTTTAAAACCGCTCACGTTGATCATGTCTTTTTTGCGATCAACAATCTTAATAAAACCATCTGGCTGAATAACAGCAATATCACCGGTTTTAAACCAACCATCCGCGTCAATTACTTCTGCTGTGGCCTCCGGGCGCTGCCAGTAGCCTTTCATCACTTGCGGGCCCTGCACACACAATTCACCCGCTTCACCAGACGGCAAACTATTACCTGCATCATCGATAACTTTGCAATTCGTATCAACCAACGGCAAACCAACAGTTCCGTGTTGCACATTTTCAATCGGGTTATTGGATACAACCGGAGATGTTTCGGTTAATCCGTAGCCTTCGCTGAGTGGAGCTTTGGTGAGCTCAATCCAGTGGCGATTGGTTTCTGCTGTCAGTGCCATACCGCCAGAACAGGTAAGGCGTAAATGACTGAAATCCAATTCACAAAAATCTTTGTTGCGCATCAACGCATTGAATAAGGTATTCAGCCCTACAAAAAATGTGAACGGTTTTCCTTTCAAGGTTTTTACGAAACCGGGAATATCACGCGGATTAGGAATCAACAAGTTGTGATTACCCAAGGACACTGCGGATGTGCAGTGAATAGTAAAAGAGTAAATGTGATAGAGCGGCAGAGGTGCAACGTAAAACTCCTGACGCGGGCGGAAAACATTTTTCATCCGCTCATTCAGTTGCGCCATATTAGCGACCAAATTGCGGTGGGTCAGCATCGCACCTTTCGCTACACCAGTGGTTCCACCGGTGTATTGCAGTACGGCAACATCATCGGGCGTTTGTGCAACTGGTTGCCATGGTTTGGTAGCGAGTTCGAGGGTTTTGTTAAACGCTATTTGATTGGGGAATTCAAATGGCGGCACCATTTTTTTAAGATGCTTTACCGCAAAATTTAATAACACACGCTTCAGTGGGGAATGCAAATCGGCAAGCTCGGTTACGATCACCTGCTCAACACTGGTATCTTTAATAATGGCGGCCGCATTTTTAGCGATGTTAGCCAACACCACCAAGGCTTTAGCGCCCGAGTCATTCAATTGATGTTTTATTTCATGTGCGGTGTAAAGTGGATTGGTATTCACCACCACCATACCAGCGCGCAACGCACCAAACACTGCAACTGGATACTGCAGAATATTCGGCAGCTGCACGGCAATTCTATCGCCGGGTTTTAAATTAGTATGCTGCTGTAAATAAGCGGCAAAACGGCCAGAGAGCCGATCCAAATCAGCATAAGTCAATGTGCGATCCATACAGGTGAACGCATTGCTCTCAGCATATTCTTTACAGGATCCCGCAAAAACGTCTGTAAGTGTTCTGTTGTAATTCAATGACATTCGACATTCTCCACTTTCATTATTGTATCGATATTGTTACACCGACATTAAAATTCATCGCTGGCTAAATTCATCAGGTTATCCGCACCTGACTCAATCGCCCTCACTAAACTAATGGTTCGCGGCAATAGGCGCGCGAAATAAAAATCGGCAGCAGCCAGCTTGGCGCGATAAAAACCTGGATCAGAAACCGGTTGCGCAAGCTGCTCAAGCGACGTCTTTTCCGCTTTAAGCCATAAAAACGCTAACACAAGATAGCCCGAATACATCAGATAATCTACCGCAGCCGCCCCGGTTTCATCCGCGTTGCGCTCAGCCCGATCCGCAATATTCACACTAAGTTGCCGCCACTCCTGACTGAGTGTAGCTAATTGGGCAACATGTGCAGCGAGTTGTTCATTTCCAACACAAGTAGCCAAAAACGCGTCTATCTCATCAACCAGTGGTGATAGCGCTTTTCCTTCCGATCCCAGCACTTTGCGTCCCAGCAAATCCAGCGCCTGAATACCGGTGGTGCCTTCGTACAAAGTGGCGATACGGCAATCGCGCAAATTCTGCTCCAGCCCCCACTCGCGAATATAACCGTGACCACCAAGGCATTGCAGGGCAAGGTTGGCAGACTCGAAACCTGCCTCTGTACTAAATGCTTTCACAATCGGTGTAAGTAAACTGAGCTGGTCTGTAGCCTGCTGCCGCTCACTGGAGTCGTTGGAGTGCTGACTTATATCCATTTTGATATTGGCGTAGTAGCAGAGCATACGAATGCCCTCAACCAATGATTTTTGGGTAAGCAGCATGCGGCGAACATCGGGGTGGACAATAATTGGATCAGCAGCGCCTTCGGGATTTTTCACGCCCGTTGCCGAACGCATCTGCAACCGCTCACGTGCATACCGGCGGGACTTTTGGTAGCCCAGCTCCGCGTGCGCTAATCCATGTAATGCCGAGCCGATCCGCGCGAGGTTCATAAAGGTGAACATGTGATTCAAGCCTTTGTTCACTTCTCCCAACAGCCAGCCCTTCGCACCATCAAAATTCAGTACGCAGGTAGCATTGCCGTGAATACCCATTTTCCGCTCGAGCGAACCGCAGCTCACTGCATTGGCAGAAACGATTGCCCCATCCGCTGCCGTGAGGAATTTAGGTACAACAAACAGGGAAATACCTTTGGTTCCCGCTGGAGCACCGGGTAAGCGCGCGAGCACGATATGGACAATATTGTCAGCGAGATCGTGATCACCCGAGGAGATAAAAATCTTGGTGCCGGTGATGTGATAACTGTCGTCGGTCTGCAACTCAGCACGCGTAGTTAGCAAGCCCAAATCACTGCCTGCTTGCGCTTCGGTGAGGCACATAGTTCCCGTCCAATGGCCGGAAATAAGCGCGGGCAGATATTGTTGTTTTTGTGCTTCGGTACCGTGAGTTTCGATGGTGTGCATAGCACCTTGGGACAAACCGGCATACATCCCCCAAGACCAATTGGGCGTGCCGAGGATTTCACTCAGAATCACACCGAGCGACTGCGGTAATCCTTGGCCACCATAAACGCTGGAGCGCGATAAGGTAGGCCAACCTGCTGCACAGTATTGTGCATAGGCCTCTTTAAATCCTGCCGGGGTAAAGACTTTGCCATCGCGCAATTGGCAGCCCTGCTCATCTCCCACTGCACTCAGTGGTGCTAATACTTGCTCTGCAAAGCGCGCCGCTTCGCCGAAAAAAGCCTTGGTCAATTCGCGATCCAACGCGGCATGACCAATCGCGCGACAGTGGTCGGCGTAGTTAAATAATTCGAAAAGGGTAAAGTCGATATCGCGCAAGGGCGTTTGGTAATTGTTCATCCTTAACCACCCAGGTAATAACCTGCTGATGAGTTGAAACAGCGAGCTCAGGTGCCCGCTAACCGGTTGATAATCTCATTATTGTTAATATCTAGCGTCAGGATTCTAACGAATTACGCCAGTGCAAGTGCAATCCTTATCGCAAATAGTTACGCTTTTTAACACTTCGAGAACTAAAAGTTTGAATCAGTAGCAATTCAGCGATTTATGCGGACCAATTGTTTGTGCGGGTCAATATGTCCAGCAACTGCGCAGTCACTGCTGCGGTGAAGCCCCAAATTTCATAACCTTGATAATGATAGACGGGGATTTGAATCATTCTGCCGTGCCGTTCAAAAGTATCTTCACGCACCTGGATACCCTCTTTGAAAACGCTGAGCGGCACCAGAAAAATACTATCCAACTCATCGGGAGAAGCGTAAAGCGGCAAGCCAGGATCAAAGCTGGCGACAAATGGAGTGACGGGGGTTCCCGCACGCGTGTGGGATTGGGGTAAGCGCCCCAGCAATTGGATTCCCGTATTCGGCAAACCTATTTCTTCGTGAACTTCGCGTTGGGCGGTGGCAAACAAATCAATATCGCCCTGCTCCCACATCCCACCCGGAAAACAAACTTCGCCCGGATGCTGGCGCAAATGCGCAGCGCGCTTGGTAAACAGAATTGAAGGATTATCATCATTACTAATCAACAGGATTACCGCTGCTTGCGGTTGTACAACGTCGATCAATGGATCATGAATTAAATACTGCGATATAGCCTCGAACATTCCGGCACTCATGGCAACAACTCCGGATCAGTCAATTGCCACACATCAAATGCGGGCTCTTCGTAAGGATGCGCTGTGCGTAACGCAGCGATAGCAGTACGAATATATTCATCAGCGCAAACCATTTCAACCCGATACTCAGGAAGAGTTTCCAACTGATTTAAAGTGCCGATAAAAGGAGCTGAATTTACGAGTGGGCGAAATTGACCTTGCCCGAGGACTTGCCAACTGCATTGGTCATAATCACCAATGCGCCCAGCACCGGCAGCAAAGACAGCTGCCTTAACAGAATCGAGATGAGATTCAGGAACAAAGAAGACTAATTTATACATCTACCCTGCCCCCGAATTCGAATGTGGATAAGTTGCTTTAAATAACGCGCACCGCGATTACGTGCTCCACTTTAGCGAGCGCATCGATAACAGCAGCAGATGGAGCTTGCTCAACGTCAATAATGTTGTAGGCAACATCACCGCGACTCTTGTTGACCATATCAACCACATTAACTTTGTGATCAGCCAACACAGATAACACATGCCCCAACACACCAGACACATTTTCGTTGGAGAAAGTGATGCGCGCACCGATTGCAGGTGAACGATCCATTGACACTGCCGGGAAGTTAACAGAATTTTTGATGTTGCCGTTTTCCAGATAATCCACCAGCTGGTCAGCCGCCATAATTGCGCAATTCTCTTCCGCTTCTTCAGTGCTGGCGCCGATGTGTGGCATTGCATAAACATCTTTGCGATTAAGCAAAATTGGCTCAGGGAAATCGCAAATATATTTACCCAGGTGACCGGCATTCAAACTATCAACAACAGCATGCGCATCCACAATAGCTTCGCGCGCGAAGTTCAATAAGGTCGCGCCTTTTTTGGTCACTTTCAGCGTGTCAGCATTCAACAAATGTTTGGTGGCTGGAATCGCAGGGACATGCAAGGTGATGTAATCTGAACGCGCCAGCAATGATTGCAGGTTTTCCATACGGCCAACCTGACTCGGCAAACGCCACGCAGCTTCAACTGACAGCGCCGGATCAAAACCCACTACATTCATACCTAACGCAAGTGCAGCATCCGCAATCAATGAACCGATTGCACCCAAGCCGACAATACCCAGTGTTTTACCTTGCAATTCAAAACCGGCAAAGTTGGATTTTTCTTTTTCCAACAACTTGGACATCTCGTCCGCGTCGGTCATGTGGGTCAAACTATTTACATAGGTCATACCCGGAAGTATGCCGCGCGAACCCAGCAACATGCCGGTCAACACCAACTCTTTTACCGCATTCGCATTTGCACCCGGGGAGTTAAATACCACTACACCTTTTTTGGTGTACTCCTCAACCGGAACATTGTTGGTGCCGGCACCTGCGCGAGCTACGGCCTTCACACTTGCCGGCAAGTCTTCGCCGTGCAATTTGTGACTGCGCAAGATGTATGCATCTGGATGGCCAATATCGCTGGCGACTTCGTATTTTTCACGCGGAAAACGATTCAAACCTCTTACAGAAATCGCGTTGTATGTTTTTATTTTAAACATGATCATTAATCCTCAGAGCGCTAACAAAAAGGCCGTGTAAAAACACGGCCTTGCGAAAAATCACTAACAAATCAGGCGGCCGTGGCTTGTTCGTATGCCCAGGTCAACCATGGCAACAAGGCTTCCAGATCTGCCGCACCAACAGTTGCACCACACCAGATACGCAGACCTGGAGGAGCATCGCGGTATGCACCAATGTCGTAAGCCACACCTTCTTTATCCAACAATTTGATCATCGCTTTAACTTGATCAGGAGTTGCTTTCAAAGTGAAACACACACTGGTGTTAGACAGGGTTTCATCTGCCTGCGCCAGGAAATCAATCCACTCATTTGCCGCAACAAATTTCTTCAATACTTCAAGATTGGCATTTGAACGCGCGATGGTTTCTTTCACACCGCCAATTGCGCGCACCCAATCCAGCGCATCAAGATAATCAGCAACTGCCAACATAGATGGAGTGTTGATGGTATCGCCTTTGAAAATACCTTCTACAACTTTACCGCCACTGGTCATACGGAACAGTTTTGGCATCGGCCATGACGGCTTGTAGGTTTCCAAGCGCTCAACCGCGCGCGGGCTGAGAATCAACATACCGTGCGCACCTTCACCACCGAGTACTTTCTGCCAGCTATAAGTGATCACATCCAACTTTTCCCACGGCATTTCCATTGCGAATACAGACGAGGTCGCATCGCAAATGGTCAAACCTTTACGGTCAGCAGGAATCCAATCGCCATTAGGCACTTTTACGCCGGAGGTGGTGCCGTTCCAGGTGAAGATAACATCATTATCAAAATTCACTTTGGACAAATCGGGCAGCAAACCGTAATCCGCTTCGTGCGCATTGACATTCAATTTCAATTCTTTAGTGGCATCGCTCAACCAGCCCTTACCGAATGACTCCCACTGCAGAATATCCACACTGCGTGCGCCCAACAGCGACCACATGGCCATTTCAACTGCGCCAGTATCCGAACCTGGTACGACACCTACGCGATAGCCTTCCGGCAGACCGAGCAATTCGGCAGTGTCTTCACACGCACGTTGCAACGCCGCCTTACCGATAGTCGAGCGATGTGAACGCCCCAAGGTAGAAATATCGAGTTGATCCAAGCTGTAGCCCGGGCGCTTGCTGCAAGGGCCAGATGAGAAATTGGGGTTGCTGGGTTTTACTGCTGGCTTCATGGTGATCCTCTAGCTGACAAGAAAAGCGAGCCTGCAGGACAAAACCGGCAGCACCCGCCAAACGGGGCTCGCCCTCAACCAACTTACAGGGCAAACCCGGAAAATTCGGGGCGTCGATTATGCCAGCTACACATCAAATAACCTAGCCAGCGAATGGGGATTCGCGAGGAAATAAAGCAAGCCAGTAATTCGGAGACAAAAAAAAGCCCTCTGAAACTCAGGGGGCAAGAGGGAGACGTCGATGCATCAACCAGACATCGACGGTGAGAGACCATTAACCATTTAAAGCTCAGCTTCGTTCGAGGATAAAGCCAAGTAAAAGCAATCAACTGGGACTAATTTAAAACTTAATGACAGCGCTGTCAAACTTAATATTTAAAGAACCCAAAAATATGGGATCAATCGCTCAAAAACGCATATTTTGGGGTTCTTTAACAATAAAAATTTATGCTGGCTGAGCCTTGAACTCTTCCATGGCGCAGTACTTCGCAATGAAATCTTCATGATTTGGCAGCAAACGTAGATTGCTAGCAACATGATCACTAAAGCCTTTCATGTATGCCCTGAATTCATTATCCGCCATGTTGTCGACGATTGGTTGGTAGTGCTGTGGAGCAAAACCCTGCCCGATCATCACTTGCGTCCAACCATTGCTCCTGAACAATTCATCACCACCCAAGAACAACATTCCACTTTCAACAAACATATCCATACGATGACGAAGCGTGTCGGGTACAGGCATAGTTCGCACGTAATTCCAGAATTCGGTATCGGTACGACGCGTGGAGTGATAATGCAAAATAATAAAGTCACGAATACTTTCGGCTTCTTCGCGCGATTGACGATTATATTCTTCAACCAAGACCGGCTGAACTCCGCGCAACGGGAATAATCGCAAAAGGCGGATCAGCGCTGATGTAACCATATGAATACTGGTTGACTCCAATGGCTCTAAAAAACCTGAGGACAATCCAAGCGCGACGCAGTTTTTATTCCATCCCAATTTGCGACGACCGGTTTTAAATTGAATTAAACGGGGATTCATTAACATCTCGCCATCAATATTGTTTGCGAGAGTTTTTTCCGCCCAATTGCGATCCGCAAATTCACTTGAATAAACAACGCCGTTACCCGTACGGTTCTGCAACGGAATACGCCATTGCCAACCAAACTCGTGCGCTGTGGCACTGGTATAGGCTGTTGCGGGCCCAACTTTGGATGACTGCACAGCAAGTGCCGTATCGCATGGCAACCAATGCTGCCAATTTTCATAACCCGTTTTTAATGTTTCTTCGATCAACAACCCACGGAAACCGGTGCAATCAATAAAAAAATCACCATCCAGTGTATAGCCATTTTCTAAATGCAAACGAGTGATGTAACCAGAATCAGCATCTTGCTCAACACGCTCGATCTTCCCTTCTTGTCGCACAACTCCGAAAGACTCGCTGAAGCCACGCAAATATTTTGCGTATAAGCCCGCATCAAAATGAAACGCATAATTTAGAACCGGGTTCTCGCATATAGCAAACTTGCCCGCACGAGCAGCTTCCTGCTCCAAACAATATGCGCCAAAGGGAGCTTTCATTCCCAGCTTTTGGGATCTAGCCCAAAAATGCTGGAACTCACCTCCCCAAAAAATACGTCCAACCTGACCAAATGCGTGAATATAATCTTCACCAATTTCGCCCCAATTCTTAAAATTAATTCCTAATTTGAAAGTCGCGTGTGTAGCACGCATCACCTCTTGTTCTGGAATACCAACCAATTTATGAAATGCCATCATCGTCGGAATAGTCGCTTCACCAACACCTATGGTGCCAATGGCATCTGACTCAAGCAAAGTGACACTAACCTTTCCTTGATATATTTTTCCGATGGCAGCCGCCGCCAACCAACCAGCAGTACCGCCGCCAACAATGACTACATTTTTTATCGCCTGCATATCCGACCTCTCTAACCTTTATTTTTGTGCGTAGCAATACTGCAGCTGTTTTTATTAAAGACGGCTATTTTTAATATCAACCATTTGTTGAATGTTTGTAATTGAACCAATTATTAAATAGGCATAACGAAGTATGCCCGATCGATGCAAATTAACTACTTCGGCATCGGGTAATTTCATCAATTTTTCTTTGCTAACTGTCGCGTAATAATTATTTTTATAATGCATACCACCTGAGAACTCTATATCCAGCGTGATATTTTCAATCAAATCCAGACGCTTGAATTCAGCCAACATCCTGGCATTTTCTGCCACACCTTCATGCACTACCGACAGTACATCGGCCATACGATCCAGAAATGGAGAGTTCCCACCAAAGGGTAAAAAAACTGACTCACCTTCATCGTTTTTTGAGATCCGCGGACTGTCCATATCAATGTGAATAACAGGTTCCACATTACCTGAAGTCCGCTCTTGCATACCAATAATGAACGGCTCTCGCTCAATTACTGCTGGGATATAAGGCACAAGCCATTCATCACCCGATAAAAATAAATTTTCATTCATCTCAAAACCAAAAAGAGCAATAGTGAGCCACCCTCCATTCTCTGCCGCTTGAAACAAAATCGGGTAGTGTTTATGTATTTCATTGAATTCAGTTGGATAAACTACGCTGCCTCCAACAGCATCACCTAATTCCGCACCACGACGTTTTATAATGCGCAAATTTTTATGGGCGATATTATTAAGCAATTGATACTGAGCCATAACCAAACTCCACCTAGTTGTTCATTTTTTCTTTTAGTTTATTAAAATAATTACGATTATGCGGCAAATGCGTGAGGTAACCATCTCGTTTTGCCATTGAGCTTTCTATTTCCTTTAGCAATTCTCTCCGCTTGTCATCTGTACGAGAAACGCAAAGCTTCATGTAGGAAGGCTGCATCCCCATCAAAATATATTGGTAACTTGCGGATGGGAACAACTCCATAAAGTGACCAAAATCATTCAGCACCGGATCGCGATAACGCCATTCTTCCAATAAATTTTTCAACCGATCGGTGACCGGTATATTTTCAGTTACATGGCGCCAATAAGCAGAGTCACGGCGATCACTTAATAGATAATGCAGCTGCAAAAAATCCCTGATCCGATTCCAGCGCTGAACAAAAAGCGTATTGTATCTCAGCGCAATACCCGCTAAAGCCGAATTTGGTGCAGGTAAATTCTCACAAAGATAGGATGCTGTCAGCTCCACCATCACTAACGCAGACGCCTCTAAAGGCTCGATAAATCCAGCGGACATACCGACTGCAACACAATTTCCAACCCACGGATTTAAACGATAACCAGGATTGATAACTAATTGCCGAGCCTCAGCTACGGAAACATCTTTATTAATATTTGCGACATACGCTGCTAACACCTCGCGTGCACGCTCCTCTGTAGAGAATGCACTTGCATATACATATCCGACTCCACGACGATGCTGTAGTCCAATATCCCAAATCCAACCCGCCTCTTGCGCCGTCGATAATGTCGCGCTGTGAATTGGATCATCCGCATTGGGATACGCAACTGGAATAGCCAAGGCACGGTCATTGGGGGACACATCCGCCAAAGAAACAAATTCGCTTGGTAATACCCCACCAATTAATTGATTATGCGTTCCGCTAGCATCAATAAAAAAGTCAGCTTCCAGCCTGGTGCCATCAGCGAGATTTAAGGCTGTTATTAATCCTTCACCACTAATATCTGCAGTCTTAAAATGCCCGATAACATGCATTACTCCAAGCCGATCGACCGCATGCATCTTCAATAGCTGGGCAAATTTTCCCGCATCAAGATGATAACCATAATTTAATACCCCGGCATAATCCGGAGTTTGCAATTGCTTGGGAGCAACTCCTGCATCAATTGCATGAGACTGCACACAAAGCCAATGTGCAAAAGAAGTCGGGGGATTTATATCCTGAAAGGTCGCACCACGAGAAGCCTTACCAGATCCCGGCGGAAGCGTAAAAGGATGATCGTAACTCTCGCCTTGACCCACACACCAGTTAATAAAACGAGAACCTTGCTTAAAGGATGCACTGCAAAACTGTAAAAATTCCTGCTCGCCTATACCAATTTTCTCAAGCGTATCGCGCATGCTGGGCCAAGTCCCCTCACCCACTCCAATAGTAGGAACATCGGACGATTCAACCAAAGTAATTGCAATGGGCTCGGAGTCAATTTTTATACGCTCAGCAGCCAAGCGCGCTGCCACTATCCAGCCTGCCGTACCGCCGCCCAGTATCACTATTTTTCGCTGCACACGATTACCTCAATGTAGAGCTATAGTTTAATAACTACAAAAAACAAAGCCGCTGTTACCAGCGGCTTTGTTTGAACAATCAGATATAAAACATCCGCATTAGAAGTTGTAACGCAGACCTACCTGATAACGAGCCCCCAAGTCTTCCAAAGATAACAACTGAGCTTTTGAACGACCGTGAGTACGATAGTTTTCGCCAGTGATGTTGATACCTTCGAGAGTAACAGTCAGGTTCTCATTGATCTCATATCCAGCTGACACGTCGATTTGTGAATACTCTTCAACGTATTGTGGTTGGTTACCACCACCAGCGGTACGGCTCAACAAGAACGCATCACGCCAGTTGTACGCGATACGCAGCTGCCATGCATCTTTGTCATAGAAACCAACAAAGTTAGCAGTGTCTGACAAACCTGTCATCGCAAACTGACCTTCAGTTGAGAGGTTATCGAACTCAACATCAGCATCAACCATTGTGTAGTTAGCCTGAACACCGAAACCAGAGTCACCGAACCAATGCTGAGCTGCAAACTCGAGACCATCAATAACAGTTGCCTTGTCATTTACAGGCTTGTTCACAGCCCAAACTAACAATGGGTCATCATTGTCAGCACGAACCCACAAACCACCATTGTGCGGAGAAAGGAATGCGTCATCTGAGTTAGCACGTACATATGCATGCAACGCAGCTTCATCACCTTGAGAAATTCCGCTTCCGGTCGCAAGTTGACCTAAACGCACATCACGTAAACCGTATGCATTCTCTTCGAAAATTTGAGTACCAATAAATCCATCTACGTCCTTACGGAAGTAACCTACTGACACGTAACTGTCATCGGTGTAATACCATTCCGCAGAAAGATCGATGTTTTGCGATTCCATTGGCTTAAGGCCTGCATCACCAGCATTCGCAGTGCGGTGGTACAAATCGTTCAGACCAACATCAGGACGCAAATCGGCGTAGCTTGGACGACCAATAGTTTCGCTGTAAGAGAAACGCAATTTCAGAGAATCGATTGGGCTAATGTCGAAGTCAATGTTCGGCAATAGGTAATCGTATGAACCAGTTTCTCTTTGTTGGGTTTTCTCTTGTGCATAAACAACTGACCAGTCGTTATCGCTTTGCCACCACAGCAGCTCTGGAGCATTTACCAAAGAGGATGAAGTTACATCAGTCTCTTCATAACGCAAACCAACTACCAGGTTAGACTCTAAACCACCGATCTCGAAGTTAGAGTTGAACTGGGCAAATGCTGATTTGCTCTCTTCTTCGATGGTACGGTTAGTGGTGTAAATACCATTCCACTGCACCTTACCATTTACAAAATCATAGAAGTCTCTTGGATACTTCCCGCTAGCATAAATGCTTTCCGCAGCTTCACGAAGCTTAGGAATATTGGCATCAACACCAACGAAGAACAGATCATTTTTAGTGGTTGAACCGTAGTCAGGGAAATCTTTTCCGAAATCACGGCTTTCAAAGAATTGATCAGGGAATGCTGTCGGATCAACACCATCCCAGTTACCGATACCTTGACGGCTATCGCCAGAAGCACGGCTGCTGTTTTCATCAGTACGTTGTTCAATACCAAATTTCAAACCAGCGTTTTCAAAGAAACCTGAGCCGTTGAATTGGAATTCACCGACCAATTGGGTTTGCTCAATTTCAGTACGGGTATGTGAGCGTGGGTTGTTACTCATTGCCCCACTTACATCACCACCATCAACAATACCGTTACCATTACCGTTATAGTATGGCTCGTGAGTTTGTTCACCCGGATCTTTAATGCCATTTTTGTTTTTGTCGTCATAACGATCACGTAAAAGGTTGTCGTTAATCTTGACACTCATGAGTGGCATTTCTTTCGACCAGTCAACAAACTCTTCCGTTACAACATTTGCATTTAACCCGAGCTCAAGACCTTGAGTGTAGTTATTAGCACTAGAGGTGTGATGATCAAGAGTCAACTTCAATTGATCATTAACTTCAAATGCGAAGTTAAGACCGAGAGAGTTGTTTTGAGTCAATGACGTTTGCTGACCGCCAGCAAAAGATACGTCTTTGGTACCATTGTAAGATTCACGGTACAGGATTGGAGTACGAACGGCACCGTTATCGAAGGTTAATTCAGAGATTGCATTGGTATTAAACCAAACTGATTGCTGTGCACGCTCAGAAGTGCGGTCAAGCTCAGAATAGGTGTAATCCAAAGTAGTTGTTAAGCGCTCAGTCGGCTTAAATTGGATAACTGCTTGAGCATTGGTACGCTCACGCTTGTTGTCCTGTACTTCATAACGCAAATCGGTTGGCAATGCGTATAAATCACCTTCGTTTGGAGCGTTGTTGATTTTTGCACCAGCTTGGAAGCGGCTAGTGGAAGCTGCATCCCACTTGTTAATGTTAGCCCAGTTGTTTACGAAGTTATTCGCGTTTGAGCTATCACGACGCTGGTAAGAACCAGTTACAGAAACACCGAAGGTATCATCGTCATTTACCCAAGAGTACAAACCAGAAACTTCTGGAGTGATTTCATCACCAGCACCAGAGCGCACGGTCTCATCTTGAATTGCTTTAACACCAACGCTTGCACGACTACCTGCTTCCAAAGGACGCAGGGTTTTGATGTTGATAGTTGCACCCAATCCACCTGTTGCAACATCAGCACGACCGGTTTTGTAAACATCAACACCAAACACAGACTCAGATGCCAAGTTACCAAAATCGAATGCACGAGTTGATGAATCACCTGTATTGCCGCTAGCAACAGCAGGCATAACACGGCCGTTCAAGGTAACCATGTTCAATTCTGCGCCGATACCACGTGCAGTTACTTGAGAACCTTCACCATCTGAACGGTTAATAGAAAGACCTGAAATACGCTGTAAAGATTCTGACAAGTTTGAGTCAGGCATTTTACCGATGTCTTCCGCAGAAATAGCATCAACAACACCCACAGCATTACGCTTGGTATCCATCGCCTGTGCAACAGACGCACGAATACCAGTAACGGTTACTTCTTCTACGGTGTCATCTTGTGCAAACGTCACGCTGCTGAAACTTGCTGCAGCAATTGATGCTACGGCAGTCGCCAGTATTTTTTTCTTAAAGCTTATAGTTTTGTACATGGAGCTCTCCTTTATTATCGTCAGGAATTATGTTTTTCCGGTACACACATGCCTGAACTGCAGCCGGGGATGACTACACTTCAAACATTTTCACTCTCGGGATGAGAATGAATTCTTCGCTGAGTTTCTAGCTATAGTTTTTGTTGCACTAACTCTAGAACGGTTTTTTGGATATAAAAACCTTAATTATCGTTTTTTACGTATAAATAACACTTACTAACACTTTGACTATTTGGCGCACGAATACCTCCCCTTAATTTGCGCACAAAACTACTACTATGTGACAGCGCTGTCAATTATTTGAAAGAGCTTTCACGTGTAAATTTAAGCAATAGAAATTGCACCGAACTTATGGTCAAAATGACAAAATAATAAACAGGCTTATCCTGGTGCCTTACAGCTGCCAATTAATCGGTGACCGACCATGGCCTTGTAAATAACCATTTGCCTGCGAGAAGTGGCCACAACCGATAAATCCCCGATGCGCCGACAGTGGGGATGGATGAGGAGCCTTGAGAACCAGATGTTTGCGATGATCAATGAACGCAGCCTTCTTCTGCGCGTAACTTCCCCACAGCAAAAACACAACACCTTCGCACTGATCATTAACCAATTGAATTGCTTTATCGGTGAAGATCTCCCACCCCTGCCCTTGATGCGAGCCGGCACGAGCCTGTTCCACTGTCAAAGTAGCGTTGAGCAACAAAACGCCTTGATTTGCCCAGCTTTGGAGACAACCGTGGTTTGGGATGGTAAACCCGAGGTCGCGACGCAACTCTTTAAACATATTTTGTAATGATGGCGGTGCAGGAATACCCGGCTGAACCGAAAAACAAAGCCCATGAGCCTGATTGGGGCCGTGGTAAGGATCTTGCCCAAGAATAACGACCTTGATTTGATCAAGTGGGGTTGAATTAAATGCATTAAAGATAAATTTGGATTCAGGGAAGATCACCTTTCCTGCCTGCTTTTCCATGAGCAAAAACTGCTTCATCTGCTGCATGTAAGGGAGATCAAACTCCGGCGCCAAATGCGCGAGCCAGCTGGGATGTAAATCGATAGGTTTGCGAGAAGTATTCATTTTAGAGTGACCAAAAAAGTTTGACGCACTCTACCACCGGGATTACTAAAACAGAAAGAATTGCAGCTCGCTAGTTAAATACCCAGCGCAATCCAGCACTGACAACACGCCCCGCCCCCGGCACACCAACATAGTTAGAAGGACGATTAGCTGGCAGCAAATACTGTTTATCGAACAGATTGTCGATATGAAGATAAATCTCTACATCACTGCGTGTGAGGTACGACAAATGCGTGCTGTATAGGGTATGACCACCAAAATCCGTATATTCCGTAGTCGCGATATTAGCGGGCGACTCCTGTTCATTAGGGTCGCGTTTGGCGCCCTGATAATTCGCCAGCAAACTGTATGTCCACTGATTGCGATGATAGCTAAGGCTGCCACTAAACAAATTATTTGATTCCGTATGAATGAAACCCACCGGGCTCATAATATGGGTGAGCGCAAGCCGCGACTCCCAGTGCTCTCCCCACGCGCTCTGCCACTCAAACTCCAATCCTGCAACACTTTGCTGGCTATTGCCCCAACTGCGCTTAAATTGCGGGGTTATAGTTTCAACAATCGCATCTTTAACATCGGTACTAAACAAGGTTGAAGAAATGTAACCCTCGCTCAACAAATGCATCCAAACCAACTCTGTTGTTTGGGCAGTTTCCGGACGTAAATTAGGGTTTTGTTCAAAACCAGTACTGTTCAGTACCGAGGTTTCAATCCGGCTTGGGGCGCGAAACGCCTCGGAATACAACAGTTTTAATGTGTCGGCATCGCCCAGTTGCTGCACCAATCCAACCCTAGGGCTCAAATGCGAGCCAAAGTCTGAATAGCTATCACGACGCAAACCTAAAGTCAGTGCTAATTGATCAGTGATCGGCGTTTGATACTGACCAAAAAAGCCATTAATGATGCGGTCATCCTCAGGAGCCTGGGGTACGTTTACCAAGGACTGATTAGTGGGCGATTCAACGTGCGCGTCAGTATCCACCAACTCTGGATTGCGCCATTCCCATCCCATTAACCAATGGGCACGGCCGAATTCGCCCTGAAGAATCCACTGTGTCCCCATCTCATCCTCATGCACTCCACCGTCGATAATTGAGTAGGGAATAAGAGATGCTGCGGCACGCAAATCGAAGGCTTTGTGCCCGTTGAAAACATGGCCTTTGATGGAGATTTGATTATCAAACTCGCGCTGCCAGCCGATATTCACGCTTTCAGATGAAGTCGTATAGCGATTAACGTCGTTGTCCACGTAACCAGATACATAGAAACCGTTCATATCGCGCTCGGCAATGCGCGCGGTTAAATAAAACTCGCCCATTTTGGCGCTGAGATAAAGATCATCCGATTGAAATGGATCTCGCGCACCTACGTAAACTGGCGTAGCAGGATTGGGAAACGGCTCATAGATCTCCATCTGCTCACCATCGCTTTCAGTGCGCCCCGCGTAAATCGCCAAACTACCGACCTCACCCTGCCAGTTCCAAGCAAGACTAGTATGACGACGCCCATAACTACCGGCATCGACTACCAGCTCGCGCCGGCCAGCAGTAATAATATTAATCACTCCCATCACCGCATTGCTGCCATAGATGGAAGAGCCGGGACCGCGGATAAACTCCACCCTCTCTACATTCTCAATGCTGATAAGGCTATCGCCTTGATTCGCCCCACCCGACCAATCGTTATTGAGCCGCTGCCCATCCAGCAAAATCAGTATTTCACTACCGTTATTACCCAAGCGGCGACCGCGACTGGACATACTTAGATTGAGCGTAGAAGCATCAGAACGGTAACCCTGATAACCGGGAACCAGGTTCACTAACTGGGGAAGATTTTGCAAACCCAAGCGGCGGATATCGGCACGGGTAAAGACGGTCATTGAGGATGGAACTGTCTGGAGGGACTCATCGGTAAGGGTGGAACCGGTAATTTTGGTCTGCAGAAGGGTCTCCAGCGAAAGCGCTAGCAAATCAGCATCCTCCGCCCGCGAATAGCCGGATACAGCGCAAGACATGCTCAATGTAATCCACCAAAATGGTTTTAGACAAAGTCGTGCCATTACGAGCCTTTCATTCATTATTGATATGCTTTGTAACAAGCCTAGCAGAGCACTTCAGGACTGCTAGAGAACGATTCAGCCGCCACACAAATAAATCCCGAAAAACAAAAAACCCGACATCTCTGCCGGGTTTCGCGCTTCATCCAATTCAGACTGAATTAGAGTTTGTCGCCGTGTTCTGCCAGGTATTTAGCAACGCCTGCTGGCGACGCGTCCATACCTGCATCACCTTCTTTCCAACCAGCTGGGCAAACTTCACCGTGTTGCTCGTGGAAAATCAACGCGTCAACAGTGCGGATGGTATCGTCGATGTTACGGCCGATTGGCAGGTCGTTAACGATTTGTGAACGAACTACACCAGCTTCGTCGATGATGAAAGTACCGCGGAAAGCTACGCCATCAGCAGATTCAACGTCGAAAGACTTGGCAATTGAGTGAGTGATGTCAGCAACCAGAGTGTAACGAACCGGACCAATACCGCCGTCGTTAACTGGAGTGTTACGCCATGCGTTGTGAGTGAATTGTGAATCGATAGAAACACCAATCACTTCCACGTTGCGCTTCTTGAACTCTTCCACGCGGTGATCAAATGCCAACAACTCTGAAGGGCATACAAAGGTGAAGTCCAGTGGGTAGAAGAAAACAACTGCTTTTTTGCCCTTGGTGGCAGTAGCAAAGTTGTAACCGTCTACGATCTCACCGTTTGCCAATACTGCTGATGCAGTAAAATCCGGTGCTTTTTTACCAACTAATACGCCCATATCTAATCTCCTAATGGTTAACGTTCAATGGTGGATGAGGACAAAATCAGGAACAGGAAACCAGAATACTATTCATCGATTATGAATATATGACGGTCATTTATTGATTACCCGATATTTATCGATAGTGCGCGACTATCATACACAGGCACGCCGACTAGTCATATTGATTTTCTATATAGTGCGGCCAAAACTGTAACTATGACGATTTTGTTGGCACATTATTCCCTCTCCTATCGAGCAGTTATAACAGAGAATATAAATCGATCCTAAACGCGATTCCTTCCCATATTTCATTGACACAAATTCTCATTACTATTAAAGTTTATTCATCTGCCAGTTGATCGTATTTCAGGCAATTTACTTCGGAATAGTTTATGTACGTCTGTGTTTGCAAAGGTATTACTGATCGCCAAATCAAAGCTGCTATCGATGATGGCGCAAACTCGCTTGGGCAATTGCGCAAAGCCTTGGGCGTTGCGAGCCAGTGCGGCAAATGCTCGGTAATGACCCGTGAAATCCTTGACGAAGCCTTGAACGATACCCCTATGATCAATGGCTTACCGCAGTTCTACGCAGTGGCCTAATACCTGAAAACGGGCCAAAACAGAATCTAAATCATTACCATTTTTAGTACTTTTTCCTTCTCCATCAAGCACTTAGCGAAGCTATTTGCTTGACATCACCTGCCGCGAAGGCCAGACTCTCCTTTTGTATTTATCGCATAAGGAGAACTCCATGAAAGGCGATCCAACCGTTATAGCCGTGTTAAACAAAGTTCTGGGTAATGAACTGGTTGCTATCAACCAATATTTCCTCCACGCACGCATGTACAAAGATTGGGGCTTGAAAGAGCTGGCCGATCACGAGTACCACGAATCAATCGACGAAATGAAACACGCTGACGCATTGGTCGAGCGTATTTTGTTTCTTGAAGGCCTGCCAAACCTGCAAGATCTGGGCAAACTGCATATCGGCGAAGACACCCAGGAAATGCTGAAGTCCGATTTAAGAGTGGAACTGAAAGCCATTCCTGACCTGCGCGATGGCATTACCGTGTGCGAAGGCGTGCGCGATTTTGTAAGCCGCGATTTGCTGAAAAGCATCCTCGAATCAGAAGAGGAACATGTGGATTGGTTGGAGACCCAACTTTCACTGATCGACAAAGTCGGTATCCAGAATTATCTGCAAAGCAAGATGGCTCCGCAGTCTTAATACCTCGCGGTGCGCAAAATAAAAAAGGAGCCTTGAGCTCCTTTTTTTTGTCCGGACCACTTGGGCAAAACTACATGTTGATCCAACCGGTTAGCGCGCGCAGTTTAAATACGATATCGCCATGTTTTAACACTACGCCATCGACATAAATTTCCTGCACTACAAACTGCCCTGTCCCAATAATATTACCCACGCCTGTAGTTTGGTTGTTGATCACCACACTGCTGATTCCACCCGCCAGATAATTGTGTCGCGCATAGCTAATAGTCGGCACACGCTGACGCATATTCCAAGGCAGAGAATTGAAATCGGGAATATTCGTGATGCTGTCGTAAGTGCGCGGCGGCGCCTGCTCGACAGGTGCGACCGATGCCACTGCACTATTACCAACACCACCGACATCACCAGCGCCATTAAATGGATCAACAATAGTTTCAGATGCCGTAGTCGCCGCCTCCGCTGCATAAAGCTCATTAACACCTGCGTCAACTGTCGCTACCGGCGTAGCATCCTCACTTGCATAAAGGCTTTCCACCGCTGCACTGGGAGCCGTTGCTTTGGGAGCGGCTTCCACCACAGGAACTTCGGCAGGTGCCGGATCAGATACCGGATTCTGTGTAGCCGTTTTTATGACAGCTTTATTCGATACGACCGCAGCCGGTTTTTGTTCCACCGAAGGAGCGGCAACAGGTTGTTGCACAGCCGCACTTTTTTCTTGCACTGGCTGCGTTAATACAGCCGGACGAAACAATAAAAATAACACTGCAATAATGATCAGGAGGGCAAGTACTCCGCCCAATATCCACCACAATGTACGGCGCTCACCCGATCCGGAATTAAATTCCCGCGGGCTGTGCGAGGTATTGAGGTCAGGTACTGCGTTCTGATTCTTACGCTCGTTTTCGGCGCGGTTAAGGGCATCCAAAATTAATGACATACAACTAAAGCCCTTGTTTTTCTGTGGGAGCAAATGTAGGAGCAAGTAATTTTTGCTCATCCAATTCCACCAGAAGTTTATCAACTCCCAGCACTTCATTTAAACGGCGCAACGTTTGCGCATTGATTGCACCATTAGGGAGAATATTTTGCGTCGACTGAAAAAGTTCTACCCGCTTTTGCAAACGCTCAGTAAAAAACTGTCGGGTTAACGGCGCCGGCTGCTGATCAAGCGTGGCAAATTGCTCAGCGATCCAGGTCACCAAATCACCTCTATCGCCAAGCTGTAAATCACCTTCAAATGATTTCGGCCGCGACCACACATACAGCAAATCGCCATTCCAGACATCGGCAATTTCACTCCAAGGCACAATTTTTTCTGCACCGTTTTCCAACACCAACGCATGGTTTTCACTCAGCCCGACCAAAAGTGCGTACACCCATTTTTTATCAGGCGTGGCCAGCGTTAACAATCCCGGGCGATTAATATCTTTTAACTCGTCCCACGAATTGATGCGCGCTTTTTCGCAGACATAATCCGCATCTTTTACGACAAGACAGGGGTTCTTTTTATCGCCCGCTGTAATACCTACGTAGGTAAACAAAGCCAGTTGTGCAGAAGCCACATCGCGTGTTGCCATTGCCACTACCGCTGGAACGGGTTTGGGTTGGCTGCGCAATTCACTGAGCGAACCCGATGCAAGCTGCTTTTTACTATCAATGGATGATTGCGCGGAAGATGTTTGCCCAGCCGATGCACTACTCGCCACCTGTGCCACCGCTGGTGCTGCAGGCAGAGGAGCATCATCGGGAACCAAGAACCAGACACACACCATAATTCCCACCAGCGCCGCCACAAAGACTACGTGCCAAGAGGTGCGCGCAGTTGCTAATTTCTCTTCTTCCTGGGTTGTGGTGCCGGCAACTTCTTTTACCGCTGCGGCAAAAATATGTTTATCAATATGATGATGGTTTTGTGCATAAGCTCCCAGCAATAATCGCTCGCTGAGGACGTTGATCAAGCGCGGAATGCCGCCGCTAAATGTGTGGATTTTTTTAATCATCGAATCATTAAATGGCCGCTGATGCTCTGGCAATCCAGCAATCTTTAATCGATGAGCAATGTAAGCTTTGGTTTCCGCAAGACTCAAAGCCTCAAGATGAAAGCGTGCCGTAATTCTTTGCGATAACTGTCGCAGCGCCGGGCGCGCCAATAACTTCTTCAACTCCGGCTGGCCAACCAACATAATCTGCAACAATTTTTCAGTGGTTGTTTCGAGATTGGTCAGCAGACGAATTTGCTCCAGCACCGGCACTTTTAATAATTGCGCTTCATCAATCAACAGGACTGTTTTGCGTCCTTTACGATGATTGTCGAGCAGGAATTGATTGAGCGCGTCGGTCAGCCCCTTTACGGTAAGCTCATCGGCAATGTAACCAACCCCCAACTCATCGCAAATAGTCGACAGCAACTCGGGCGCGCTACCCATGGGATTGAGGATGATCGCCATATCCGTGTTATCGGGCAGCTGCTCCAGCAAACAACGGATGATGGTGGTCTTGCCGGTGCCCACCTCACCAGTGAGCATCACAAAACCGCCATTCTGGATGCCGTATAACAGATGCGCCAAGGCCTCCCGATGCTGGTCACTCATAAAGAGGTAGCGCGGGTTCACAGCGATGGAAAAGGCGGGTTCTTTAAGCCCGAAAAAATCGTGGTACATAAGCCTATCGTGCAAAGTTATTATGGATGCCGCCCAAAGCGGAGCTGAATCATAGCAGGCCTAAGATTCAGCTGTTACCTTCTTGTTCCATTGTCGATTCACTAAAACGATGAATTAATCGCCAGCCACGTAAAAACTGCTTTTAAAGCAGCCATTGCGGCTTGGTTGGATTGCCCGAAAAGCACCAAATTGGTACCATTGCCGCCTTTTTAAGCAGGCTCCTATTATCAGGCTCCCCGGCTACAACCCTCTCCCGCCTTTATTATTGATTTCCTTACACAGAGAGTTTCTATGTCAGTTGATTTTCGCTCAGCTTCCCTATCCTCTTTGGCCAATCACGACGAGTTTATCCAGCGTCACATTGGTCCGGATGCCCAACAAACTGCCGCAATGCTGGCAACTCTGGGCGTTAGCTCAGTCAAGGAGCTGATCGACAAAACTGTACCGGATAATATTCGCCTCAAAAGTGAACTGGCCTTGGGCAAGGCCGTAAGTGAGGCGGACGCCTTGGCTCAACTTAAAGCTATCGCCAGCAAAAACCGTATTTTCAAGAACTACATCGGCATGGGCTACCACGATACCCACGTACCGCTCGTAGTATTGCGCAACGTATTGGAAAACCCGGGCTGGTACACTGCCTATACACCTTATCAGCCAGAAATCGCCCAAGGCCGCCTTGAAGCGCTGCTGAACTACCAGCAAATGATCATCGACCTGACCGGCATGGAAATGGCCAACGCTTCGGTATTGGACGAAGGTACTGCTGCCGCTGAAGCCATGGCGATGTGCAAGCGCCAGAACAAAAAAAGTAAATCCGACGTATTCTTTGTAGATGCAGATACCCATCCACAAACCGTTGCAGTAGTCAAAACCCGCGCTGAACATTTCGGCTTTGAGGTGGTAGTTGCCAAGGCCGATGAATTGGCCAATGGCGATTACTTCGGCGCCCTGCTCTCCTACCCTGGTTCCAGTGGACAAGTGCGCGATTTGACTGCGCTGATTGAAACTGCACACAGCAACAATGCACTGGTAACTGTTGCATCTGATTTGATGGCGCTGTTGTTATTGAAATCGCCCGGTGCAATGGGGGCAGACGTTGTTGTCGGCACCAGCCAACGCTTTGGTGTGCCTATGGGCTTCGGCGGACCACACGCCGGTTTCTTCGCTTTCCGCGATGCCTACAAACGCTCTGCGCCCGGCCGCATTATTGGTGTGTCAATCGATACCCGCGGCAAACAAGCACTGCGTATGGCGATGCAAACCCGCGAACAACATATCCGCCGCGAAAAAGCCAACTCCAATATTTGTACCTCGCAAGTACTGCTCGCGGTGATGAGCGTGTTCTATGCGATCTATCACGGCCCCGATGGCTTGAAACGCATTGCTAATCGCATCCATCGTTTAACCGCAATCGCAGCCGCCGCATTAAAAGCAAAAGGTTTTGGAATCACCAACAACCAATTTTTCGACACAGTAACCGTTAATGTTGGCGATAACCAAAAAGCGATTTATCAAGCAGCATTGAATGCAGAAATCAATTTGCGTTTGGTAGGCAGCGATTCACTCGGTATCAGCCTGAACGAAACCACTTCCGCTGCCGATGTTGAAGCATTGCTCGCCGTATTTGGTGTAACCGGCGTTGAATTGCGCTCGTTTGATGAACAAGTTCTGGCCGGAAAAAATCTCACCGCTAACAACGCAATTCCTTCAGAGCTGTTACGCGAAGACACAGTATTAACGCATCCCGTGTTTAATACTTATCACAGCGAAACCGAAATGCTGCGTTATTTAAAGCGCTTGGAATCACGCGATATCGCACTCAACAATGCGATGATTCCGCTCGGTTCATGCACCATGAAATTAAACGCAACGGCTGAAATGGTTCCAGTAACTTGGCCGGAATTCGGCAAGCTGCACCCATTTGCGCCAATTGATCAAGCCGAAGGTTACAAAACATTATTTGAAGAGCTGCAAGAAATGCTCAAAGCCTGCACCGGTTACGATGCTATCAGCTTGCAACCTAACGCCGGTTCACAAGGTGAATACGCCGGCCTCGTTGCCATCAAAAAATATTTTGAAAGCAAAGGCGAAACCCAGCGCGATATTTGTTTGATTCCAGCATCAGCGCACGGCACTAACCCCGCCTCTGCACAAATGGTTAGCTACAAAGTTGTTGTTGTTGCCTGCGATGCAAAAGGTAACGTTGACCTCGTTGATCTCGCGGAAAAAATTACCACTTACGGCAACCAAATCGCGTGCATCATGTGCACCTATCCATCCACACACGGTGTGTTTGAAGAAGGCATCACCCAACTGTGCGATATGGTCCATGCAGTGGGTGCGCAAGTGTATATCGACGGTGCCAACATGAACGCACTCGTTGGTGTTGCAGCGCCAGGTAAATTCGGCGGCGATGTATCACACTTGAATTTGCATAAAACCTTCTGCATTCCACACGGCGGTGGCGGCCCAGGCATGGGTCCAATCGGTGTAGGCAAACATTTGGAACCATTCCTCGCCGCGCATCCTGTGCAAGCCGTTCCAGGAACTGAAGTCGATAACGGTACTATTTCTGCTGCGCCCTGGGGCTCAGCAAGTATTCTTCCTATCAGCTGGATGTACATCAAAATGATGGGCGCCGTTGGTATGCGTCAATCCACTGAATTCGCCATGCTTAACGCAAACTATGTAGCGAAAAAATTGGAAGCGGCCTATCCGATTTTGTACAAAGGCACCAACGGTTTTGTTGCTCACGAATGTCTGTTGGATTTGCGCCCGTTAAAAGAAGCAAGCGGCATCAGCGAAGAAGATATTGCCAAGCGTTTGATGGATTTCGGTTTCCACGCACCGACTATGTCCTTCCCGGTTGCGGGCACCTTGATGATCGAACCAACCGAGTCAGAATCAAAAATCGAGTTGGATAAATTCATCGAAGCAATGCTGATCATCCGCAAAGAAATCGACCAAGTTATCAATGGCGAAATCGCAGCGGAAGCCAGTGCACTGCACAACGCACCGCACACGCAAGATGACGTACTGGAAGAAAACTGGACCCGCGCCTATTCACGCGAAGTTGCAGGCCGCCCAGCTAGCTGGTTAAAAAATCACAAAGTATGGCCAACAGTAAATCGCATTGACAACGTGTACGGGGATAGAAATTTACACTGCAGCTGTGCACCGATTGAAAACTATATTGAGTAAATTTTAGATGTGATGACGACAATTGAAGTTGAGAACTCTACAAATCGAGTTGAAAACTAACAATTCAAGTTGAGAACTAGGCCTGTGGTAGATAAATAGGAGTCAACGTTGGCAGGTATGCGGGAAACGCACACCTGCCGTGAGTTTTATTTAGGGATGCTGCACTCAAGAATACTATTTTAAAATCAATACGTTATGCAGAAAAATTAGTTCGAGAGATGGGTTATGGAATACCGATCTGGCAATGATCAGTGTAGGCAGCTGGTGAACCCCCCGCTCAACGACAGATATCGCGTCTAAAACGACAGATAACATGTCCGAAAACGACACATATCATGTCCCACTTGTTTACCAGATATATACGAAATGAATAAAACCTCGCTTTGCGGGGTTTTTCGTATAAACGCCTACAAAAAATTAGCTTTTGAGCGAAACATAAGAGATCACCCTTTTTAAGGGCATAACGTTGATTGGTTGCCTCAATTTTTCAACTTAACCGAGATAAACGCTTCAAGTGGCGGCAGACAACAAAGAATCAATTTTCTTTCTCAGTTCGGCCAAAGGACGGCATAGAGGCGGGTCTTAAGTAGGCGATACAATGGAATCGTGGGGGGCCTAAATGGCAGCTGACGCATTTATCCACGAACAGTAACAATGCAAGTCATGGAAAATAATTAATAAATCCGTTTTGTATACTCAAAGTAGCACTACTTTGAGTATACAAACGCAAATCAACAGAAAACACAAGAGATCACCGAATAGCTGAAAATTTAAGCAACCACTTGTTGCATAATTTTGCCGAGGATTACAATAACGGCAAACTCCCGCATTCGGCCAAGAGCAGACATTAGCATAACTCCATTATACCTTCCGAAAAGCCAGCGGCTATTACGAGCTTAAGCCAGTAATCCACCATCTTTATACTTTCTTTATACCCCTCGTTTTACTCTCTACAACATCTTTATATCCCCCTGAGTAAGCTGATCCATGACAAGAAAAACCTGTTGAGGTGTGTGATGGACTTTGTTTTTGGTGGTGCTTTGTTGATTTTCTTTCTGCTGACCTGGGCGCTTGCCGCCGGTTGCAGAGCCTTGGGGGAAAGATCATGAATTGGTTTTATGTATTGGGTGCGGGGGTAGCGGTGTTTTTGCTGGTCTATCTGGTAATTGCGTTAGTGAATGCGGAGAAACTGTAATGACAACGCAAGCTATTATTTTGTTAGTGGTGTTTTTAGCGAGCTTATTGGTGCTTGCCTATCCGCTGGGAACTTTTCTGGCGCGCGTGGGAGCGCCGGGAAAAATTCGCGGCTTGGGTGTAGTCGCTGGATTAGAGAATGCGATTTATCGTGTAGCTGGCCGCAGCTCCAGTGGTGATATGAATTGGAAAACCTATGCGCTTTCACTGCTGCTGTTTAATCTGGTGGGAGCGATTGTTGTTTATGCAATCCAACGCTGGCAGTTGTGGTTGCCGTTAAATCCGCAAGAGATGGCGAATGTATCGCCCGATTCTGCTTTTAATACGGCGGTGAGTTTTGTGGCGAATACTAACTGGCAGGGTTACGCCGGTGAAACCACGATGAGTTATTTAACGCAGATGCTCGCGCTGACGTGCCAAAACTTTTTTTCGGCGGCGACAGGTATCGCAGTAGTTTACGCATTGATTCGCGGTTTTTCATCACGCGGCATGTCTACCGGTATCGGTAACTTTTGGGTGGACGTTACGCGCTCTACGCTTTATGTGTTGTTACCACTTTCGATTTTATTCGCACTGTTTTTGATGGCGCAGGGCGTGATCCAAAATTTCGCTGGCTACAAAGAAGTGGCGTTGCTTGATCCTGTTACCTACTCGCAAGCAAAAGTAAATGAGAGCGGCGAAAAAATCCTGGACGCACAAGGCGAACCGGTGATGGAAGATGTAACTGCAACGAATCAAACGCTGGCGATGGGTCCGGTAGCGTCGCAAGAGTCGATCAAATTACTCGGCACTAACGGCGGTGGTTTTTTTAATGCTAACTCCGCTCACCCGTTTGAGAATCCAACGCCGCTCAGCAATTTAATCCAAATGCTGGCGATTTTTTTGATACCTACTGCACTGTGTTTTGCATTCGGGCGCATGGTGGGTGATATCCGTCAAGGCTGGGCCGTGCTCGGTGCGATGACATTTATTTTTGTGATCGCAACGCTGGTGGTATTAGCGGCTGAACAGCAAGCACATCCGTTGTTGCAACAACTCGGTGTTGATCAGCAAGCGAGCCAATTTCAATCCGGCAGCAATATGGAAGGTAAAGAAACCCGCTTTGGTATTAGCGCTTCCGCATTGTTCGCAGCCGTTACTACTGCCGCATCTTGCGGTGCGGTGAATGCGATGCACGATTCCTTTATGCCACTCGGCGGCATGGTGCCATTAGTGCTGATGCAATTCGGTGAAGTGGTGTTCGGTGGTGTCGGTTCCGGTTTATACGGCATGTTGGTGTTCGCGATTCTCGCGGTATTTATTTCCGGTTTGATGATTGGCCGCACGCCCGAATATCTCGGTAAAAAAATCCAGGCTTATGAAATGAAGATGACCTCGATTGTGATTCTCGCAACACCGGTATTGGTGTTGTTGGGTACTGCAATTGCGGTGTCGGTCAGTGTGGGCACCAGCAGTGTTGCCAACCCTGGCGCGCATGGTTTTTCCGAAATTCTCTACGCCTTTACCTCGGCGGCAAATAACAACGGTAGTGCGTTTGCAGGTATATCAGCTAACACGCCGTTCTATAACACCATGCTCGCGATTGCGATGTGGTTCGGGCGCTTCGCGGTGATCATTCCCATTCTGGCTATTGCTGGTTCACTCGCCGGAAAAATTCCTGCGCCGGTAACGGCGGGCACTATGCCAACGCACGGCGGTTTGTTTATCGCGATGTTGGTAGGTGTGGTGGTGTTGGTCGGCGTTCTGAACTACGTACCTGCGCTTGCGCTCGGGCCGATTGTTGAACATCTGCAACTGTTTGTTGCGCCTTAACTTATCCGTTAGGCCATGAGTTGTCTGGCGAGGAATATGAAAATGTCGTCGAAGAATTTAAGTTTGTTTGATCCTAATTTAGTCGCGCCCGCCATTGCGGATGCGTATAGAAAGCTTGATCCACGCGTGCAATGGCGCAACCCGGTGATGTTTGTTGTTTATGTTGGCTCACTTATCACCAGCGCATTGTTCGTGCAGGCATTATTGAGTGAAGACTGGGCCAATGCCGGATTTATTTTCGGGATTAGCTTGTGGTTGTGGTTCACCGTGTTATTTGCGAATTTTGCAGAGTCACTCGCTGAGGGCCGCAGCAAAGCGCAAGCGGCATCGCTCAAGGTGTTGAAGCACAATTTGTTCGCCAAGAAATTTTCTACGCAACAACTATCTACACAACAGGCCGCACGATATTACGGTACGAGTTGGGAACCTTGCCAAGTTGGTGCGTTGCAGCGCGGCATGGTGTTGCTGGTTGAAGCGGGTGATTTAATTCCGATGGATGCGGAAGTCATCGAAGGTGTGGCCTCGGTGGATGAAAGTGCGATTACCGGTGAGTCTGCGCCGGTAATCCGCGAATCCGGCGGCGACTTTTCTTCGGTCACTGGCGGCACGCGCGTATTGTCGGATTGGTTGGTCATTCGCGTGACCACCAATCCCGGCGAAACATTTATCGACCGCATGATCTCCATGGTGGAAGGTGCAAAACGCCAAAAAACGCCGAACGAAATCGCACTCAACATTTTGCTCGTTGCACTGACCATTGTGTTTTTAGTGGTTACCGTAACCTTATTGCCCATGTCGTTATTTGCCGTGGAAGCAGCAGGTAGCGGCGAGCCGGTCTCCATCACTGTATTGATTGCATTACTCGTGTGTTTGATCCCGACCACCATCGGCGGTTTGCTGTCGGCGATTGGTGTGGCGGGTATGAGCCGGATGATGCAGGCTAATGTGATTGCAACTTCCGGACGCGCAGTAGAAGCCTCCGGCGATGTAGATGTATTGCTACTCGATAAAACCGGCACCATTACTTTGGGTAATCGCCAGGCAGCGGATTTTATTCCCGCACCCCATATCACCGAAGCGCAATTAGCAGATGCTGCACAGCTCGCATCATTAGCTGATGAAACGCCGGAAGGTCGCAGCATTGCGGTGTTGGCCAAACAAAAATTTAATATCCGTGAACGCGAAATGACATCGCTGAACGCCACCTTTGTACCTTTCACTGCGCAGACACGCATGAGTGGTATCGATATCGGCAACCGCGCCGTGCGCAAAGGCGCCGCCGATACCATGAAGAAGTATGTTGAAGAATTGGGTCGCCCGTTCCCGGAAGAAGTCACTACTGCTGTGCAAGATATTGCCCGCCGTGGCGGCACGCCGCTGGTGGTAGTTGATGACGGCAAAGTCATGGGCACCATTGAACTTAAAGATATCGTTAAAGGCGGAATCAAAGAGCGCTTTGCCGAGCTGCGCAACATGGGCATCAAAACCGTGATGATCACCGGCGATAACAAACTCACCGCCGCTGCTATCGCCGCTGAAGCTGGAGTGGATGACTTTCTCGCTGAAGCCACACCGGAAGACAAGCTCAAGTTGATTCGTCACTATCAAGCTGGCGGTCGTCTGGTCGCGATGACGGGCGATGGCACTAACGATGCTCCCGCGCTCGCGCAAGCGGACGTGGCAGTGGCGATGAACTCCGGCACCCAGGCCGCCAAAGAAGCGGGCAATATGGTGGACTTGGATTCCAACCCCACCAAGCTGTTGGAGATTGTCGAGATCGGCAAACAAATGCTGATGACGCGCGGCTCGCTCACCACCTTCTCCATCGCCAATGATATCGCCAAATATTTTGCGATTATCCCGGCTGCATTTGTTGCCACTTATCCCGCACTGGGCGCGCTGAATGTGATGAACCTGACCAGCGCTGCTTCGGCGATTTTGTCGGCGGTGATTTTTAACGCGCTGATTATTGTGGTGCTGATCCCGCTGGCATTGAAGGGTGTTAAGTATCGCCCGCTCGGTGCTGCGCTGCTGTTGCGTCGCAATTTGTTGATCTATGGATTGGGTGGCGTTCTGGCGCCATTTGTCGGCATCAAGTTGATCGACCTGATCTTAACCGCCCTGAATTTGGTGTAGGAGTTTTGCTATGAATTTGTTTTCTCTTTTACGCCCAGCCTTGGCTGTATTTTTCCTGCTGACGGTGTTGTGTGGCTTGTTGTATCCCCTACTGGTAACCGGCATTGGTAAAGTGGCTTTTCCCGCGCAAGCATATGGCAGTTTGGTGTTGCGCGATGGTAAACCGGTGGGCTCAGCATTGATCGGCCAATCGTTCACGTCACCGCAGTATTTTTGGGGACGCCCGTCGGCAACGGGGCCAATGGCAAACAACGCTGGTGCATCCAGCGGTTCCAACCAAGGGCCATTAAACCCGGCGTTGATCGATAATGTAAAGGCGCGGATGGAAAACTTGCGCGCGGCTGATCCAACCAACACACTGCCAATTCCAGTGGATTTGGTCACTGCATCGGCCAGCGGCCTCGATCCGGATATCAGCATTGCTGCCGCCTATTACCAAGTGAGCCGCATCGCACGCGAGCGTCAGTTAGATGAAGCTGTGGTACGCCAGTTGATCGACAGCAGCCAGCAACAACCCTGGCTTGGCTTTTTGGGTGAGCCGCGTGTAAATGTGCTTGCGCTGAACATGGCGCTGGATCAATTGAAAAACTAAGCTGGCATTATCCAACCTGAATTATCACGCATGAGATTAGACGCTGTTATCTATGTATCCAAACGATTTTGAATCACCGCGCGAGCGCCCCGATCCCGATGCGTTGCTCGCTCAAATGCAGGCGCGTGAAGAACGCGCCGCACGCGGCAAGTTGCGTATTTATTTCGGAGCTTCCGCCGGTGTGGGTAAAACCTACGCCATGCTCAACGCCGCGCGCAAACTGGTCGGCGAAGGTAAACCAGTGCTGGTGGGTGTGGTGGAAACCCATGGACGTGCGGATACACAGGCAGCCGTGGAAGGTTTGGAGTTATTGCCGTTAAAACAAATCGACTACCGCGAAAAAAAACTGCCCGAGTTTGATATAGATGCAGCGCTAACACGTCGCCCGCCGCTGATCCTGATCGACGAGCTGGCGCACTCCAATGCACCCGGCTCACGCCACCCAAAGCGCTGGCAGGATGTAGAAGAATTATTGGATGCAGGCATCGATGTATTCACTACCCTCAATGTTCAGCATCTGGAAAGTTTGAATGATGTGGTGGGCGGCATTACCAATGTTCGTGTGGCGGAAACCCTGCCTGACAGCGTGTTCGATAAAGCTGATGAAGTGGTATTGGTGGATTTACCGGCAGATGAATTGCTCGCGCGTCTCAAGTCGGGCAAGGTTTATAAAGAAGCTCAAGCTGAACGCGCCGCGAAACATTTTTTTCGTAAAGGTAATTTAATTGCACTGCGCGAATTAGCATTGCGCCGCACTGCGGATCGCGTGGAAAACGATGTACAGGTTTACCGCATCGAACAATCGATTAGCAAAGTGTGGAAAACCGACGCTGCTTTATTGGCCTGTATCGGCCCACGCGCAGGCGCTGAACATATAGTGCGCTCCTGTGCTCGCTTAGCCAATCAGTTGAATACGGATTGGTTTGTGATTTACGTGGAAACACCACAACTGCAACGTTTGCCTTCAGCGCAGCGCGAACGCATTTTAAAAACATTAAAACTGGCAGAAGAACTGGGCGCCACCACCGCCATTCTTACCGGTAGCGATATTGCGCGGGAAATTGTGCAGTACGCACGCAGTAAAAATTTATCCAAAATTGTTGTTGGTCGCGGGCATAAAACCTGGCCCTGGTTAACGCCGCACAATAAACGCATTAGCCGCTTTGCCCCCGATATGGATTTGATTGAAATCGGCCAAGGCGACGGTGAACAATTCGGCCCCTTGCGCGAGATCTCGGAAGAAAAAATCATTTATGGATCGCGCTGGCGTTATCTTTGGGCAACCGGCGCCAGTTTGCTAACAGCAATCGTCACCACACCATTGATTCATTGGCTGGATCTGGCCAATATTGTGATGCTGTTTCTACTTACCGTCGTGTTAGTCGCAGTGCGCTTTGGCCGTGGCCCGGCAGTAGTGTCTACGGTGATCAGCGTAGTTGCTGTTGATTTCTTTTTTGTGCCGCCGCGCTTTTCATTTGCAGTTACGGATGTGCAATATTTAATTACCTTTGCGGTGATGCTGACAGTGGGTTTAATCATCGGCCAATTAACCGCAGGATTACGTTTTCAGTCGCGTGTGTCAGTGCATCGTGAATCCCGCTCGCGTGCGCTCTATGAATTTGCACGCGCCTTATCCGGTGTATTGGCCACCGAACAAATTTTTGAAACTACCCGCACCCATCTGGAACGTACTTTTCGCGCAAAAGTATTATTACTGTTGCCGGATAATGAGGGGCGCTTGCAGCCACCTACAAGCAACACCCCGGATGCATTGGATATCGCGATTGCGCAATGGTCGTTTGATCGCGCTACACCGGCGGGAATTGGTACAGATACGCTACCCAACAGTGATTTCTTTTATTTGCCATTAATTGCCCCCATGCGCACGCGCGGCGTGCTTGTTCTTCAGCCTGAAGGACGCCGCTGGATCTTAATTCCAGAGCAACGCCAACAATTGGATACCTTTGCTGCACTCGCCGCAATTGCACTCGAACGTGTTCATTACATTGAGGTAGCACAAAAAGCATTGGTGGGAATTGAATCCGAGCGTTTGCGCAATTCATTGCTCGCCGCACTTTCTCATGATTTACGCACTCCACTGACATCGCTAGTGGGATTATCTGAATCGCTCACGCGCGCAAAACCACCGCTGCCCGACACACAATTATCGGTAGCCAAAGCATTGCACAATGAAGCCCTGCGCATGAGCAATTTGGTCGCTAACTTATTGGATATGGCGCGCATCCAAAGTGGTGAAGTGAAATTGAATTTGCAATGGCAACCGTTGGAAGAAGTAGTTGGCAGTGCGTTGCATGCAAGCGCCTCCTATTTATCTAATCACACAATAGAAACGCGCATTCCGATGGACTTACCGCTGGTGCAAATCGATTCGGTATTGATCGAGCGCGTGCTGTGTAATCTGATCGAAAATGCCACCAAGTACACACCACCGGGCTCGCTGATTGCGATAGTGGCCGAGGTGAGCGGTCGTATGCTGGATATTGCCGTGCGCGATAACGGCCCCGGCTTACCCCCAGGCAAAGAAGATAGTTTGTTTGAAAAATTCACGCGCGGCGAAAAGGAATCCACCACACCCGGCGTTGGCTTAGGGCTCGCGATTTGCAAAGCCATTGTGCAAGCACATGGTGGCAAAATTCGCGCAGGCAAAGCGCCGGAAGGCGGTGCTGCTATAGTGTTTTCCATTCCGTTGGGCACGCCGCCCGACATGCCGGAAGAATTGGTTGAATAAGGTATTGTTATGACAGAACCCACCGCTACCGCATTGCTGATTGAAGACGAACCGCAAATCCGTCGCTTCGTGCGCAGCGCATTGGAAGACGAAGGCTGGCAAGTATTTGAAGCCGATAACCTCAAGCGCGGTTTAATCGATGCGGGCACACGTAAACCGGATTTGGTTATCCTCGATTTAGGCTTGCCCGATGGCGACGGTGTGGATTTTATTACCGACGTGCGCGGCTGGTCGCCGGTGCCAATTATCGTTTTGTCAGCGCGCACTAATGAGGCCGATAAAGTTCGTGCGCTCGATGCCGGTGCCGACGATTACCTGAGCAAACCTTTTGGTGTCAGCGAATTACTGGCGCGTGTGCGTTCAACCTTGCGCCGCATTCGCCAACCTGCTGCAACGACCAGCAGCAGTATTCAATTTGGCGATGTAAAAGTGGATTTGCAGGCGCGCGTGATAACTAAAGCGGATCAACCGGTTCATCTCACACCGCTGGAATATCGCTTGCTCGGTGTGTTAATCGCCAACGCCGGGCGCGTCGTCACTAATCCGCAATTGTTGCGCGAAGTCTGGGGGCCATCCCATTCTGAAAGCAGCCATTATTTGCGCGTGTACATGGGCCACTTGCGTCAAAAACTGGAAGACAATCCTGCGCAGCCGCGCTTTTTATTAACGGAGACTGCGGTGGGTTATCGCCTGCTTATCCCCGTCTGATCTGAATTAACCCGTCGATCAATCGCAATCCCCGAGCGAATTACATTTTTCTCGGTAAGGATTCTTTTGCCCGGCGTTTACCAAATCGGCGCAACCGCGCCGAGTTACCCTGGAGTAAAGCTCGATGAAAAAATTAATCCTCTCTCTGTTAGCTGGTATCAGTGCAAGCACCAGTGTTGCAACGTTTGCGGCAGACAGCAGCCTCGCGTTTAACGCAGCAGTCACCTCCGATTATCGCTATCGCGGCATTACCCAAACGCGTTTTGATCCCGCCGTGCAAGCGGGTGTGGATTACACCCACGGCAGCGGTTTTTACGTTGGTGCCTGGGCGTCCACTATTAAATGGATTGATGATGCGGGTGGCAATGCGGATGTTGAATTGGATATTTACGCAGGCACGCGCGGCAACTTAACCGAAGCGCTTACTTATGATGTAGGTGTAATCACCTATTTATATCCCGATAACAAGATGGATGAAGTGAGCGGATTTGATGATGCCAACACCACCGAAATTTACGGGCAGCTCGGCTATGGTGTTGCCTACCTGAAATACTCACATGCACTAACAAATTTATTTGGTTTTGTGGATAGCGAAAACAGTAATTACATCGATGCCGGTGCCAACATCGCGCTGAATAAAACCCTCACGCTGAATTTGCATGCGGGTCATCAGGAAATAGAAAACAATTCGCTCGCAAGTTATGACGATTGGAAAATCGGCCTCACCAATGACTTTGGTTTCTGTACCTTATCACTCGCTTATATTGATACCAATGCCGACGAAGTTGCCTACGCCTCACCAGCCAACGGTAAATTTATGGGCAAGGAAACCGTCGTCGCTACACTCAGCAAAGTATTTTAAATAATAATAAATAGGCGGAGGTAAATCATGCTGGTGAATTGCATGGTGTATTGTCGCGGCGAAAAGCTCGGCGATATTACGGTAGATCAATTGGGTGATTACCTTCGCTTGCCAGATCATTTTGTGTGGATCGCCCTGCGCGATACCCACACCGCTGAGTTAAAACAACTACAGCAATTATTGAACCTGCATGAACTGGCCGTTGAGGATGTTCTCAACGGCCATCAATCCCCCAAGATTGAAGAATACGGTGCTGATTTATTTGCGGTGCTGCATTTGATTGATGTGGTAAATGGTGAGCTATCAACAGGTGAAGTCAATATTTTTGCAGGTGCTAATTATCTAGTCTCTGTACGTCACCGCAGCCGCCAGGGATTTTCCAATGTACGCGCGCGCTGCGAAAGCGAACCACACTTGCTTGCCCAAGGCCCTGCTTATGTACTTTATGTATTAATCGATTCCATTATCGACCGCTATTTTCAGGCATTGTTTGTACTTGAATATAATCTGGAGAAAATCGAAGAGCGTATTTTTACAGCAGGTGTTGAGCGTGACAACGTCGAACAGCTTTATCAATTGAAACGCAAACTCACGCTACTGAAACACGCAGTGTCACCCTTAATGGAATCGGTTGCCAAACTTTATGGCGGTCGTGTACCAGCGTTGTGCAGTACCACTCAGGACTATTTTCGTGAGCTTTCTGCGCACCTCTCGCGCATTAACGCTAGCATGGATTCCATACAGGATACGGTTAACACCGCGATCCAGGTAAATTTATCCATGGTTACCATCCATCAAACCGATGTCAGTAAACGCCTTGCGGCCTGGGCGGCAATTTTTGCAGTTGCTACCGCATTTGCAGGAATATGGGGTATGAACTTCAACAACATGCCCGAATTGGAATGGCGCTATGGTTATGCAACAGCGCTGGCAATTATCAGTGGTGTATGCAGCTATTTATTTTATCGATTCAAAAAAGCCAAATGGTTATGAGTAGTTGAATCGCCCACCGACCAATCGAGATTATGAATAACATCCAATTCTTTTTTAAGCGCTGCCGCGCCCAGTGCAGACATGCTGGTCATCGGCAAACGCAATTCATTTTCGATCAACCCTTGCATTGCAAGCGCAGCTTTTACCGGTGCCGGATTAGGTTCGGAGAATAATAATTTTATGAGTGGCAATAGTTGTGCGAATAACTGTTGCGCTGCCATCAGCTCACCAGCCTGAATTAACTGATATAGCTGCACAAATAAATCCGGTCGGATATGCGCTGCCGCTGAAATAGCGCCACGTGCACCGGAGCTTAAATCGGTAAACAATTGTTCATCATTACCACACAGCACCGCGATTTTTTCTTGCGCCAGCAAATCGCCTATCTGGCTGCCACACTCCTTAATGGCGACGAATTGTGGATTACGTGCAAGTTCAGCAACCGTAGACGTATTAATATTCGTGCCGGTACGCGCGGGTATGTTGTAAAGCACAATCGGCAATTCTGTAGTATTGGCAATCGCATTAAAATGCAGGCGTATTCCCTCTTGTGATGGGCGCACATAGCATGGTGGTGAGATTAAAAACCCGGCGACTGGTGTGTTGTTAAACCGTTTCACTTTATCAACCAGTTCACGGGTATTGCTGCCACCCACCCCAAACATCAAGGGGCAATATTTGCCGACGGCTTCGTGCACGGCAACCAGCAATTGCTGCTGCTCATTTTTATCCAATGCATTGCCTTCACCGGTAGTGCCTCCCAGCACTAAGCCCTGTACACCACAGAAAACCAAATAATTTGCCAGCTCTTGCGCCGCATGAAAATCAATCTTCCCTTGACGAAACGGCGTTACCATCGGCACCCAAATACCATCGAATTGCGACATTACTTTCCCCATCATTATTTTTGATTAAACAGGGTAAACACGGCCAAATTCGGCGCATTCCAATTTGCTAACTACCGCACCCATTAATTGCGCGATGGTTGCCTTACCAAAACAACGCAACCGAATCAGCCGCTGCGTCGGTTTTTTGGTGGGTTGTATCTCAAACGAATCTATTTTTTGACCGCAAGCTTCGCTGGCAACATGACGTAAGTTAGCAACATCATCACCTTCAACAGTGATCAGGACTTCAAACAATGTATCGGTTGCGGGGGATTTATTTTCAGGCGAGTGGGTAGCGAGGAACAGTGATGCAGAAGTTTTCTTTGAAACCTTATGTGTTACCGAGGTGTTTTCCAATCGATAAGACCGGTTAGCGCGAACGGAAAAAGAGCTACTTAATGGAGAAGTTTGCATACATTACCTTCAGGGTTGTTACGACCCAATCAAGGTAATATTTTGCGTATAAAGAAGTTATAAAGATTCAATTCACAAGTGTATAAATTTGATTATGCACTCCATGCCATTTGATTTCATTAGTTGTGAAATGAAACCTATGAGCATAGAAATTTATACTTGCAAAGTCCAAACTTATAACCCCGTAACAACACGAGGGTTATATCATGTTAGGGCAATCAACTCTTAGCAATTACCCATGGAATAGAGGTCGACTCATAGGGCAAAAACCGCCGCTCAAACTTCAGGAAGTGTGGTCAATTCGAATCAGGCTGGAAATAGCAAAAAAAGATAGGGACTTAGCTTTGTTTAACCTAGCTATTGATAGCAAGCTTCGTAGCTGCGATCTTGTAAAACTCAAAGTAATTGATGTTGCACATGGAAACAGCATTCTTAGCAGAGCCATGGTAATCCAACAAAAAACAAAGCGCCCCGTGCAGTTTGAAATCACGCCACAGACGCAGAAAAGCGTATCGTCTTGGATAGCGAGAAAAAAGCTAACCAGCCAAAACTATATCTTTCCAAGCCGAGCCAAACCCGACGATCATATAACAACAAGGCAATACGCCAGAATCTTAAAGTCGTGGCTTACCCTAATAGGTCTGAATCCCGATGAATATGGCACGCATTCCTTACGCCGCACGAAAGCTACGTTGATATACAGGCGCACAAAGAATCTCCGCGCGATCCAACTCCTGCTAGGGCACACAAAGCTAGAAAGTACCGTTCGCTATCTTGGCATCGAAGTCGATGATGCGCTGGAAATCGCCGAGCAAACGGAAGTGTGAATTTCGATAATTCCGGTATCAGGATGATACCGGGGTCGGCCAATTGCGGACATATCAACTAACTGCATGCAGATAATAAAAGCAATCCGACGCACCAGATTGCCTTAGCAGCAAACTTCATATTACGTATTATTTGCAGAAAGATTTTCCTTAAAAAATATAGTTAACTTATCAAATGGAATCACATCAAGTTGATCGTACAGATCAACATGGTTTGCACCTTTAATAATCATTAACTCTTTCGGTTCAGTCGCTGCTTTATAGGCAGTCTCGCTGAAATAACGCGAATGCGCATTTTCACCGTGGATAAGTAAAAGCGGGCGCGGTGAAATTTCATCAATGTAACTAAGCAATGGCATATTCATAAACGATAGTGGATTTGTAATCGTCCAGGCACTATTTGAATTAATGGCTCGTGGATGAAAACCGCGTTTTTTTGATTTGTAATATCCCGCATACTCCAAAATAAATTGTGGTTCACCACCCTTTAATTCCAGAGACACAGGACCAAGTTCAGGTTTGTTATTTTCTGCATCTTTCCATCGTTGCTGCCCTAACTGTTCCAACGCCTTTGTGCGCTGCTCTTTAGTCACACTGTCATTGTAACCTTTAGACATCACACGGGACATGTCGTACATAGTGCTCGCCACAACCGCTTTGATACGCTTATCTACAGCAGCCGCATTCAATGCCATTCCACCCCACCCACAAATTCCGATAACACCAATTCGCTCACGATCAACCGATGGGAGCAAACCAAGGTAATCTACCGCCGCACTAAAATCTTCGGTATTGATATCTGGAGAAGCTACATGGCGTGGCTCGCCGCCACTCTCACCGGTATATGAAGGATCGAAAGCCAGCGTGACAAATCCTCGTTCCGCCATCGTCTGCGCATAAAGTCCTGACGATTGTTCTTTAATTGCACCAAAGGGACCGCTCACCGCAATCGCCGGCATTTTTCCACTGCCATTTTTTGGTTGATATAAATCGGCAGCCAGTGTGATTCCGTAACGGTTTTTAAACGTAATTTTTTTGTGATTAACCTTTTCACTTTTTGCAAAAGTTTTATCCCATTTTTCGCTGAGCTTTACTGTTGAGTCAGCCAATGCTGGTGTTGCAATTGATGAGGCAACACATGCAGCGGCGATGCCAGCCCCCGTCATTTTTAGCATATTGCGACGATCTACATTTGGAATATTGTCTGCTGATAATTGCGTTGTTTGTTCGGGATGATCATTCATGCTTTTGCTCCTGTTGCTTAATCATTGAGAAAATATGTTTTGTGTTAATTACGGAGAGCTTGTCGAACGCGAGGTAAGGAATATCACCGCCGCTGAAATCATCAAAAGCATTGCGCTGGCGATGAACGTACTTTGATATCCACTGTAATCAAACAGCAGCCCGCCGATGGTGGAGCCAAGTGCGATGGATAACTGGACTACTGCAACCATCAGTCCGCCTCCGGCTTCTGCGTTATTCGGGAATGTGCGCGCAACCCAAGCCCACCAGCCCACGGGGGCGGCGGTTCCGACTAATCCCCACACGCACAGCAGCGCGACTACCGCCGCCACCCAGTTACCAAGCGCAATCAAGGAAATGGCTATTACAGCCATTAGTAGAGGGATGCCAATCAACGTCTGATAAAAGCCGCGCTTTAGTACAGCGCCAATCAAGACGGTACCGACAAAACCAGCGACACCAAGCACCAGCAATACCAACGTCACCGTGGAGATGTCTGCCTTGGTAACACCTTCCAGAAACGGCCTGATGTAAGTGAACAGCATGAATTGGCCCATAAAAAACAATCCCACACCCACCATGCCAAGCGTGACCAAGCGACTACGGAACAGTTTGAAAACGTTGCCTGACACTTGCGTGTTTTTTTGAGCGTGCATTGAGGGAAGGCTGATCCACTGCCACACAAAGGCAATTATCGCCACCGGTACCAAGCAGAAAAACGCACCACGCCAACCGATAACAGATCCGAGATAAGCTCCCAGAGGAGCGGCAATCACCATTGCCAAAGCGTTACCACTATTGAAAATCGCCAAAGCGCGCGGCACTTGTTCAGTCGGAACCAAACGCATTGCAGTTGCGGCAGACATCGACCAAAAACCACCAATCACTACACCGATTAATGCACGACCCAACATGTAAGTGAAATAAGTTGAGGCCAGCGCAATAATTGCGCCGGATATTCCCATCATCACCGTTAATGCGAGCAGCAATGTTTTTCGATTCATATTTCCGGCAAGTGAGGAAATAAAAAGGCTATTAATCAAAGCAAATGCACCTGAAATGGCAATACCTTGTCCGGCCATCCCTTCGGTTACTCGCAAATCTGTCGCTAATGGCGTAAGCAAGCTGACGGGCATAAATTCGGATGCCACCAAAGCGAATACGCACAGCGTCGTAGCGAGCACGCCACCCCAATGCGCAGGCTGGTAATCACTCGGAGCGAGTGCAGTTTCGAGTTGGGAAGTGGTTTGAAGCGTACTCATAAAGCGAAGATTTTCCGTTTGCCTAAAGATCAGGTTCACATAGTGGCGGATTTTCATTCCTTTGATTAGCAGGCATAATCTTTATGTAGTTGTGAATAAAATTCATTAATAGAGGTGTTCGTAGTGAATAACAAAATGGATGACCTTCAGGCTTTTCTGGTCGTAGCACAGGAGCAGAGCTTCACGAAGGCAGCCGCAAAACTGCGTGTAACACCATCAGCTTTGAGTCATACCATCCGGGCACTGGAGGAAAGATTGGGGGTTCGCCTGTTGGCCAGGACGACCCGAAATGTCTCACCAACTGACGCTGGCGACAAGCTGATGCGGTCAATCGGGCCACTGTTCGATCAAATCACGGAAGAGATAGAGTCACTGGGCGAGCTACGGGATAAACCTAAAGGCAGTATTCGCATTACCTGTACAGACGATCAAATTGAATTATGCCTGCGCTCCAAACTTTCGGCCTTCGTGAAAGAGTATCCGGAGATTACGCTGGAGCTATATGTGGATTACGGCTTTACCAACGTGGTGGAAGCACGATTTGATGCAGGAATACGTTTAGGCGAAGCTATTAGCAAAGACATGATTGCAGTCCCCCTTGGCCCGGACTGGCGATTAATTGTGGTAGGTTCGCCCGCGTATTTTAAGCAACACTCTATTCCGGAAACGCCGCACCAATTGGCAGAACATACGTGCATCAATATCCGACACAGACCAACTGGCTCTATTTACGCGTGGGAATTCGCAAAAGATGGACGAGCATTTACTGTCAAAGCCGAAGGACGGCTTGTGTTTAACAGCATCATGCATGTACTTAATTCGGCAATAGATGGTATTGGTCTCGCTTACGTACCCGAGGAGTTAGCTGCGCCTTTTCTTAGAGATGGCACTCTCCAATCTGTGCTAACCGAATGGAGCCCGTATTATCAGGGGTATCATCTTTATTATCCCAACAGGAGGCAAGCATCCCCCGCCTTTTCTGCATTTGTTGAAGCATTTAGATATCGAAGCTAGCTTATCTTCTTCACCGATATATTCGCTCTAAAAGTGAGCATCAAGAGCAGATGTTGGACACACCCCATTAAACCGTTAAGAGATGCCAGACAGCAGTAATCATCTTGTTCTAAACCAACCCGCATAAATTTTCTCTTGTAAAATTTACCCCCACCTTTTGACTTAACCGTTGATGAAATAAAAATCCACATTCCATCAAGTGTCACTACTTTTGAAGTAAACCACATGTAAAATGTAGTTATCATCTTCTTTTCATTTTGCTCAATGAGCACCTGGGTTAATGTTATATTCTTTACCAATCAAATCATCAGGGAATCTTTCAGCCATTTTTCCCTCTGAAAATTCAGAAGCAGAATCAAATCTATAATTGTTTGCAAGTTTTAATGCCATCTCCCAATGTCGAGATTCGTGTCCAATTGGACAACCTTCCAACTCCCATATTTTGTATGCCAGATCTCTAACATTTTGATCGGTGATATTCATTTCAACCCCTCCATTTAAAATAGAATTACAAGATAAAAAATCTGTTGAGCACTAATTAAAGACCATAACATCATTCGCATAATAAAAAATATTTTTTAACTTAAAAAAAGCATTCGACGTCATAAAGATAGATTTAGATGCCTATATTTAAAAATACGAAAATTTAAGTCACTTCAAACCTCTAACATAAAAATCTATATTTCATAACGTTACTCAACGCACCGATGCTTCCTCTAAAAGGAAGCATATTTAATTTTTTATGGTTTAGTTTTCTATTAAAAATTTAATTATAGATTTCTACAAATAGAGAGGCAGCTATGAAAGCAGTAGTATTTCACGGCATCGGCGACATCCGGTTAGAAAATGTGGCTGAACCGAGAATCGAAGAATCAACTGATGCCATCGTTCGAATTACGGCTTCCGCAATTTGTGGGACCGATCTTCATTTCGTACGAGGAACTGTAGGTGGTATGAAGAAAGGCACGATTCTGGGACATGAGGCTGTGGGAATTGTGGAAGCTCTAGGGGCTGATGTGCGTAATCTCCAAGTAGGTGATCGCGTGGTCGTGCCTTCAACTATCGCTTGTGGAAATTGCTCGTACTGTCGCGCCGGATATTATTCTCAATGCGATAACGCGAATCCACATGGTAAATCAGCTGGCACTGCATTTTTCGGAGGACCTGAGAACACCGGGCCTTTCCACGGACTGCAAGCAGAAAAAGCACGCATTCCATTTGCAAACATAGGACTAATAAAATTACCGTCAGAAATTTCCGATGACCAAGCAATTTTACTGTCCGACATTTTTCCGACAGGTTATTTTGGAGCTGAGCTGGCTGAAATTAAAACTGGAGACACCGTCGCAGTATTTGGCTGTGGGCCCGTGGGGCAATTTGCCATTGCAAGTGCAAAAATCATGGGCGCCGCTCGTGTTTTCGCGATAGACAAACACCCTGATCGCTTGAAAATGGCGCAGGCACAAGGTGCAGAAATTATTAACTTTGAACAAGAAGATCCGGTAAGCACACTACAACGACTCACCCGAGGAATTGGTGTTGACCGGGCAATAGATGCTGTCGGTGTAGATGCAGAACACTCGCATCAACACGGAGGAGATCAACAGACGCCAGAAACCCTTGAGCGATTTGAAAAAGAAGTAAAAGAAATTGCCCCGATTTCTGCACCCGATGGAAACAATTGGCACCCAGGTGATGGCCCCAGCCAAGTTTTGTATTGGGCAGTAAACGCTTTAGCTAAAGCGGGTACCCTTGCAATCATCGGAGTTTATTCCGAAAAGTCCACCTCGTTTCCAATCGGAATTGCGGTTGAAAAAGGACTGACCATCAATATGGGCAATTGCCATCATCGCAAATATATCCCCACACTAATTGATCTCACCGTCAGTGGAAGAATTGATCCCAGCAAAATTCTTACGAATGTCGAGTCTCTAAGCGATGTTATCGAAGCATTTAAGGCATTTGATAGACGGGACAATGGTTGGATTAAAGTTGAACTTCGCGCTCAAGAAACAGATTCGTCGAATTAAAATTTTTCTCACGCATATTTAGAACTAATGGTTCAAATGAATCAATGAAAGGAGAAACATGATGAATGCAACTGACCAATACACAATGCAAGATCCTCGTTTTCAATATCAGCTACCTCACGCAAAACCAGATCCATCTCAGCCTGACCCTGCCTTGGATACTTTGCTAAAACCGCAAGCGGATCATGGAGAAGACACTTATCGTGGCTCTGAGCGTCTTGCCGGGAGAAAAGCGTTGGTTACGGGCGCAGACTCAGGTATAGGTCGAGCAGTGGCAATTGCTTTTGCACGTGAGGGAGCTGATTTAGTCATCACTCATCTTCCCAGTGAAGAAATCGATGCAACTGAAACATTAAGGCTAATCGAAAAAACGGGTCGAAAAGGAATTTGCATCCCCGGTGATATTACTGACAAAAGTTTTTGCGAGGAGTTGGTAAAGGGAGCTGTGGAACATTTGGGCTCTATTGATATATTGGTCAACAACGCCGCTAAACAGCAATACATTGAAGAACTCGAAGATATACCATCGGATGACTTTCAAGAAGTATACGCAACGAATGTTTTTGCAATGTTCTGGATAACCAAAGCTGCTGTCCCACATATGCCCGCAGGCGCCAGTATTATTAATACAACCTCGATACAATCTTACCAACCTTCTCCTGGTTTATTGGCCTATGCATCAAGCAAAGGTGCCATCACTGCTTTTACTAAAGGATTAGCAAAAATGCTCATTAAAAAAGGAATCAGGGTCAATGCTGTCGCACCAGGGCCAGTCTGGACACCTATACAACTAAGTGGCGGACAATCTGAAGAAAAATTGGAACACTTTGGTGAGCATGTACCTATGGGAAGACCGGGGCAACCCGCTGAAGTGGCTCCCGCGTTTGTTTTTCTTGCCTCCCAGGAATCAAGTTATATTACTGCTGAGACAATTGGGGTAACCGGTGGAGCTCATTTACCCTAAATTAATATATACAACACAAGCGCGGTAAATCCCGCAATCATTTTGATTGCGGTCATCCAGACAACAAAGTTCAATGCATGAGGATCACCTTACTGCGTAGTGACCCCCTCTTATCGAAGTCACATAAAAATTTGTGATTGCTGTAGATCATTCGGAAATTTAAATCTTTCTCTACAAAATAATCATCAATTTAGAATAGGCGAATATTTATGAACGAATATATTTCACAACCGGGTTGGTTAATTGGATTCATCTTGCTGATAGTCATTCTGACTGTGATTGCGATTATCCATACTCATGCTTCAAAAAAAGATCGCGTTAACAGAACTGAACGTAGCACCATCGAAAATAGTGTTTCCCTGGAACCGCCGAAGGAAAAGCAAAAAATTGACTGACGAAGACCTCTTGGCGGCTCAACTCATATCATATTTCATTAATGTGTGGGATGATCTTCTGCAACTCACTAAAGACGTGATTGTAATTCATTAAACCAGAATTCACCTTTACAACGATGCTTCCACCCAGCCCTACTATTAATCCATTCGAATCGTATTCAGCAGATAGATGAAATATTTTTACCTGCGGAATGTTCCTAGTGTGGAAACTGATGTGCTCAAGCTTTCCACCGGCAGAAAAGTGCGGACAAGCCTCAAGATAGCGATTTGTCGCAGCTAACGCGTCGGTTACGCATATTATCACTTGGTCTTTTAAGGGTAAGACCCCCATAGCTTCCTTCATTGTCATACTCATTTGTCACGTAACGCTATGCGCAGCTAATAAAGATCAACTGCATACCGGTTTTTAAATATAAGTTCAGATGAGTATTCGTTACGAAAACCAAAGAAAAGTAGATCACTTTCTTTAATTATTATTTCGAGATTTTTTGTCGTCACGCAGGAGACTTTTGAACATTTCATACATGTGATAAATAGTCCAAACGAGACACCAATCCGGCACGAGAAGAAAAGGCAACAGCAATTTATTTAAATTTTGTAATGAAATGAGGACGAGCCAGTGAAAATTGCTACCTATAATGTCAATGGAATTAACGCGCGTCTTAACGTGCTTGTCCGTTGGCTTAAAGAAGAAAGTCCTGACATCGTCTGCCTACAGGAATTGAAAACGCCGCAGGAAAAATTTCCTGAAAGCCTGTTGTTGGATTTAGGATACGCATCCATCTGGCACGGCCAGAAAAGTTGGAACGGCGTAGCGATACTCTCAAAAGTAGGACTTCCCTTGGAAGTTAGAAGATTTCTTCCAGGTGGCGAGGAGGACATGCATAATCGGTATCTGGAAGCAGCAATAAATGGGATGGTTATTGGCTGCCTCTACACGCCCAATGGAAATCCTGCGCCAGGCCCCAAATTCGATTATAAACTTGTCTGGATAAAAAGGCTTATCGCTCATGCTCAAACCCTGGTGAATCTCAACGCACCTGTGATTCTGGTCGGAGATTACAATGTAATTCCAACAAACAAAGACGTTTACAAGCCAGAAAGATGGATTGGCGAAGCTCTATTTCGGCCAGAAGTGAAAGAAGCATTTGAAGTTTTGAAGAGTCAAGGTTGGACAGACGCGATACGCGAACAGCATCCAGATGACGACATTTATACCTTTTGGGATTACTTCCGCAATGTATTTAAACGCAATGCGGGTCTACGCATCGATCATTTGTTATTAAATAAGAAAGCAAACACACGTCTCTTGGATAGCGGAGTCGATGTGCACGTAAGGGGCTGGGAAAAGTCCAGCGACCATGCACCGGTGTGGATAAGCCTCAAATAATTGGGCTCACCTAAAGGATATGTTTTGAGGCGGGCTCGGGCGAGCGCTGTAGTCTCCGAAAAAATGATTGGCAGCTGTAATCATACGAAATATACACTCCTTATTGATGGTTAAACACGATCACTCACGATATGCCTGTGGAATATTGCTTATTAGCGCTAGCGTGACTGCATCAAGCTTTCCGCTGAAGAAGCGATCAATTGCATGTTTAAAGATTTTTTCCGAAGGTGCAACGCAAGAAAACAGTGTCAGACATGACTTCAACTTTAACGCATCCAGTTCTCCTAGTACCGATGTAGCATCATCAGAATATTGACTCTCCATTGCTTCGATTGACTCCTTAAGGCGCGCACCTAAAATTGGATGAGCTAAATATGCGCGCGCTTCATCTAATCCAGTTATTCCATAAGTCTCAGCCATAGCGCTTCGCCCCAATCCCTTGAGCTGAGGAAATATATACCAAATCCAGTGAGTCCTCTTTTTGCCTAATCGAAGCTCTTGTAAGGCACCCACGTAATCATTTTCCTGCGCCAGAAGAAAGCGAACTAAATTAAAATCCTGCTGCACTATCAGATCCTCTAAGTGTCCTCGAATGTATTCAACAAATTTTTCCAGTTGCAAAGATCAACGACATCAAATTCAACATGACTGTCGGCTTTAACGACACTCCTGAGGCTAAAGCCGCAGCCAATCATAAAAATGTACGATTACACACAGATAGTTTGGGTTAATTAGGCAACACTTCATCTTGAGCGGATGATTGCTTACTGTCATTGTTACTTACGAAATTCAATATATCTATTTTCACAGTGAGATATAACATGAATCAAAAAAGATCCATAAAACCGATTGTTGTGTCAGGGGCAGTTTTAATTTTAACTTTTTTGATAGGTTTTGTGACCGGCGGAATACAAAAAACCTATGATCCTGAAGACTGCAACAACACGATAAATGAACAAAAAAAGGCAAACCAATCTATTAATGAATAGTCGAGAGGTGTTCAAAAGTGACTTCCAAAAAAGACGAGAATTACCAACAATCAAACCCTGCCAAATCTGGTCCTGCCGAGCGCATGACTGGAGGTGATTTAACAGACGATATTGAAATCAATGATTCTTGCGCACCATATAAGAAGAGTAAACATTGTGGAAAAGAACCAGATATAAATTCTCCTAGACCAAGGGAAGCCGAATTGAAAGATACCCCTTGAGCAATATGATCCAATAATTACCACTTCATCTACATAAGAGGAATTGAGCAAGCAACTGATTGTGTGCATTAGGAATATTCACAATGGCATATTCCGCAGCGGATCTCATAACCGTTTCTCTATCGCCATTAAATTTTTTAGTTTGAGTGAAGACTTTTGTAATGTGATACATTCGAAGTGCATAAGCGAAACAGATAACACCACCCAATTCGTCATTTGATTCTGCCTTTCCAGTTACAGCAATCGCAAAATCAGCACCGCTACGATCCAACGCCCCTAAAGCCATTTCCTGGGCGACCTCCTCGCTGGTTAAACCAAATGCGTCCATCGTCTGTAGGTCGACACCTAAGCAATAGTGTTTGGCCTTTTCACTATATACGACATAGCCAATCTCAAGTACGGCCCCGCATCCTGGCGTAGTAGCAAGCAATGAAGTAACCATACCGGCAGTACAGGACTCAGCTGTAACGAGCTTGTACTCACGCTCACTCAAGAATTTAATGATGGAAGAAAAATCAGCCATGGCCTCTCAACTCTGTTCGTCACTTTTTGATACGAATATTAATTCGTACTGCCATTACGCCATTTGTCCCACCAATAAATCTTGACCCCCTTGATCCAGGCGGCGGTATATAAAAAGCTAAGCGCGAATATTCCCCACTGCTCCGCCTGATAAGTTGAATAAAACCAGAATGGCTGGCCGGCCATACCAAATAAGCATGCAAATCGCCTTCTTGATTCGCATGCATCTTGACTTAGCCAGACAGCCAATACACCGGTAATTACAATTATTATTTGGGAGACCATTATTTTCTCTGCAACTAACTCATGGGCGAAGCACTACTTTTCGGCACGTATCTTCTTTCTCATTAAAAATGCGGTACCCTTCAGCAGCATCCGCCAGTGGCAAGCGATGGGAAATAATAATGTCCGGTTTTAATTCGCCAAGAATAATGCGCTCTAACAATTTAGGTAGCACAGCTTGTACATGCGTCTGACCAGACTTGAAGGTCAGGCCTTTCTCGAACGCATCGCCAAATAAAAATCCATGGATAAAACCTGCGTATACGCCAGGCACACTCACGATCCCACCCCGTCTTACTGACGCAATACATTGACGCAACGCTGCGCCGCTACTACCTTCCAATTTTAACGCCGTCAGTGTGGACTCAAGAGCACTTCCCTTTGCCTCGAAGCCTACCGCATCGATTGCAGCATCGACTCCTCGATGCCCAACAGTTTGCTCGATAATTGCTTCAGCGGGATCATCGACCTCATCAAAATTGATCGGGATAACACCATAATGCTGACGGGCAAATTCCAATCTATATGAGTGATGATCTACCATGAAAATTTCTGCTGCTCCTAACAAGCGCGCACAAGCAGCAGCCATCAACCCTACAGGTCCAGCACCAAAAATAACTAGCGTGCTACCAATTGACACTCCTGCATTAACAACCGCTTGGTAGCCAGTTGGCAAAATATCGGACAGGAACAACACTTGCTCATCATCCAAGCCATCCGGAATTTTGAATGGGCCAACATTCGCTTTGGGTACACGGACATACTCCGCTTGCCCACCGGGAACACCACCGTACAAATGACTGTAGCCAAACAACGCTGCGCCGCTAGGTGTCTGCTTTTTATTTAACAGCGCACCTCTGGCCGAATTAGTTGTCTCGCATGCTGCATGCAAATTCATTGCGCAAAAAAAGCAACTGCCACAGGCAATAACGAATGGAATGACCACCCGATCTCCTTTGTGAAGATGAGTGACTGCTGAGCCTCGCTCTTCGACAACTCCCATGAACTCATGACCAAAAATATCACCGTGTTTTGTTTGAGGAATTTTTCCGCGATATAAATGTAAGTCTGATCCGCAAATAGCGGTGGCGGTGACTTTAAGAATAATATCGTCCTGTTCCTGGATAACTGGATCAGGAACATTATCTACTCGAACATCTTTACTACCATGATAGGTCAATGCGCGCATACAGCCTCCGAAAAGTTGCATTAATAAGTGGCAATAAGACGGCATTACAACAACGTGCGCTGTTCGTTAACCGACAATGCGCATCAATTTTTCGATGCGGCATTCAAAAACTAATGTAAAAGTTACAGAAAATTTAAAATTTACTCTGTGAAAAAAAAATAGCAGGCCAAAATTAATTCAAGAAATCACAATCACACGTGGGTCGATGAGCCTGCTTATAGATTGGTATCCACATTGCAGGTAAATACTTTTACAGCGAGGTTTCTGTGATGACTGACATGGCGAGACAACATATCCGGGATTGGCTAGTCGACGCCCATGCGATTGAAGTGCAAGCAGAGAAGCTATTCTCCGGCCATGCAGATAAACTTAATGCGCACCCGGAAATACAAAAGAGGCTACATTTTGAGATTAATTACGCGACTGAGCATAAAGTGTTGCTGTCTATTAGAATGCAACAGCTAGGCTGCAATAAATCTCTATTGAAAGATATCGAAGGCAAGCTATCTGCTAAAGTTAAAAACTTTTCGGGAATAGCAGTGAATGACGAACCAGTTAAAGTAATTCTTACGTTGCACAGCTTCACACAAATGGCTATCGGATCATATCAAATCCTCATTGCCGCCGCTTTAGAGCTAAATGATAATGAGACGTTAACAGTCTGCAAGACAATTTTGAACCGAGCTCAAAGCAGAGCAAATTGGATTGAAGAAGCGTTAGCTTATGTTACGCGATTATTCATTTTGAACTCAGAGTAGATTGTTCCACAATCTCCTCTAAAATTTTACGCTCTGCGGCTATTTCTGACGATGTACGAAATCCCATCCGACGCAAAATTGGAAGTGGAGGACACCAGCCTTGTAGCGCATGCTGCAACAGAAAAGCTCCAACCAGAAGAGGAATCACAAAAAATGCAGTACTCACTGAAAATCCAAGTAAACAGGTAATCACGATAAGGGTAGATGCATTTGTTTCTAACGCCCGTTCAATATCCCATTCACGATCAAGCTGCCTAAGACGATTAGGTATTCTGGCAGGGTTATTTTTGTAGAATGATATGGAACGCTGGGTATCCTCCTCAATTTTACGATTTACCTTATCCGACGTATGCTGGGATACACGATGGGTTGTATCAGGCAGGCGCATGGCATATCTCCTTTAAATAAAAATCCCTCTGTCTAAGAGGGATTTTTAGCATGACGAACTTTAGTTTTTAATAGTCAGGTCTTGGTACTGACTACCGTAATAGCTGTGGACATTTTTAGCCCAAGTCTCATCCGCCATATCTGGCCAATCATCCTTGTCAAATCCAGGCGCATTTTCAAGGCGCTCTTTGCTGACATCCAGAATAAAGCGCTTATTTTCTGTATCCAGAGTTAATGCACTCCAAGGTACCGCAAATAATTTTCCACCCAAACCTAAAAAGGACCCGAATGAAAGTACGGCATAACTAATTTTCCCATTAGCAACGTCGAGCATGATTTCTTTAATGTCGCCCAGATTTTCTTCAGCGCGGTTATAAACGTCATTACCGTTTAGAGTGTCCGCTCCCATAAGACGAGGACCAGGGCCGTTGCCATTAATGTGCAATGGATTTGTTTTATAAATACCATAGGTGTCACGAGTTTCGTAGTTCATAATTGATTCTCCTGTATGACTAACCACACCGATTATTTTTACGATGCAGATTTGGAACTTATAAATTACGCGCTGAATAATTGGTTATCTGTACGTCAGCTAACGTTTAACCTTCTAATTAAAAAAACAATGATCTTTCAGCCATCCCCACTGATATAGAAAGCTCATGCATTTTATTTTTTACAAAGCAGGCTATTTTATTTTTAAAAGATAAAAATTAATATGCGCTGACGTCTCAACCACTTCAGGATATGATTTCACATCATTATCCATATTTATCAAATGTTATCTAAGGACACTAAAGGGCCTTTGCATGGAGAACATTAGTAATCCTCCGCCCAGCTCCATCGCATTCCTATCAGGAGGCGGAGTCATGGGTGGACTTATGCGCAATTATGATTGGGAAGGTTCTCGCCTGGGCTCTCCTCAATCCTGGCCGTCAACGCTCAAAACAAGCTTGCGCCTACTCCTTACAAGCAATCATCCGATGTTCATCTGGTGGGGTCCTGAACTTATCCAGTTTTATAACGACGCATATCTTCAAACAATGGATGCGGGTGGAAGACATCCAAGTGCTTTGGGTCAGCGCGGCCGCGAGTGTTGGGAAGAAATCTGGGCGATCATTGGTCCACAGATCGATTATGTGATGTCCGGCCAAGGCGCTACCTGGCATGAAGAACAGTTACTTCAAGTCACTCGTCACGGGGAGTTACATGATGAGCGTTGGACATACGGGTTCAGCCCGATTGAAGATGATTCCGGTGTACATGGCGTTCTGGTTGTTTGCAATAATGTTACCGAGCAACATCAAGCTCGCGAAAAACTTCAGCAACTTAATCAGCAACTCGAAGAGGAAATTGAACACCGCAAACAAGCCGAAGCTCGCCTTGCACTACAGCATCAAGCCGAATTAAATCGCGAGCAAGAACGCAGTCATCATATTCTCAGGACGTTGAAGGATGGGTTCATGTTGATGGATCGTAATTTCTGCGTCCTTCAAATAAATGCGGCGGGTCTGACGATGAATGCAATGTCGGAAGCTGATGTTATTGGACGCGCCCATTGGGACATATGGCCTGGCTCAGAAAATCTGGAGGTGGGCGACACCTATAAATATGTGATGCGCGAGCGTCAACCTGCGAGCCTTATGCGCTGCTATGAACTCGCAGCTAAAAGAATATGGCTCGACATTTATGTCTATCCCTATGAAGAAGGGATAGCAGTTCTTTTCCGTGATATAACCCACCAAATAACGACCGAGCAAAATTTGGCAGCACTGAGTTTTGAATCAGAGCAGCGAAAACGATTTTACGAAACATTCCTTTCGCACACACCAGATCTTGCTTATGTTTTTGATCGCAACCATCGTTTCATTTATGCCAATGCCGTGCTGCTTAAAATGTGGGGAAAAACCTGGGAAGAAGCAATTGGAAAAAATTGTCTCGAATTAGGTTATGAGCCTTGGCATGCAGAGATGCATGATCGTGAAATTGAACAAGTTATCGCAACAAAAAAACCGGTAAGAGGTGATGTACCTTTTAATGGCGCATTTGGTCGCCGTATTTATGATTACATTTTTGTTCCCGTGTTAGGACCCGATGGCGAAGTAGAAGTTATCGCCGGAACAACACGTGATGTTACCGAGCGTAAAGAACATGAAGAAATGCTTCAGCAGCTAGCCAATGACCTTGCCGAAACTAATCGCCGCAAAACTGAGTTCCTGGCCACACTGGCCCATGAATTACGCAATCCTTTAGCGCCAATCCGGACCGGATTGGAACTCATGCGAATATCGCAGCCAAGTCCGGAATCGCACAGTAAAGCGCTTGAAATGATGGGGCGACAGCTTAATCAATTAGTCCGACTAATTGATGACCTGCTTGAAATTGCACGCATCAATAGCGGAAAAATAGAACTAAAAAATCAACGTATCGATTTCACATCGATTGCGACTATGGCTATTGAGGCGGTGCTTGCGCAAATAGAATCAGCAGGACACAAACTGGAAATCCAAATTTGCGATGACACTATCTGGCTTGACGCCGACCCTGCCCGCATCGCTCAAATATTAAGTAATCTACTCACTAACGCTATTAAATACACGCCAACTGGCGGTCACATAGTTTTGAAAGCATGGATTGAAGATAGTTTTGCTGTCATATCCGTGATCGACAACGGAATTGGTATTCCGCATGATGCACTTGAACAAGTGTTCGATATGTTCACGCAGATCCCCAAAAATAAAAACCACTCACAAGGCGGCCTTGGGATTGGTTTATCACTTGTACAAAGCTTGGCTCAAATGCATGGGGGCTCTGTAATAGCAGAGAGTGATGGCGACGGTAAAGGAAGCACTTTCACACTAAAATTGCCGATTGCTGAAGGTGAGGTGATTCTTCCAACTCCAACTATCGCGCAAATAGACCATGAAACTCATGCAAATAAATCACTACGAATACTCATAGCAGATGACAACCAGGATGCCGTCGATACGCTATCGAAACTTCTATCGTTGCTAGGCCATCAAGTAGAAATCGCGTATGACGGCGAACAAGCACTTAACCTTGCTGCCGCAAAAAATTTTGAATTAGTAATCCTAGATCTCGGTATGCCAAGTTTAAACGGTTATGAAGTAGCTGAAAAAATCAGGAGTATTCCCCATTTGCGTGAAACGATGCTGGCAGCATTAACAGGATGGGGCAGCGAAAATCATCGGGATAAAACCAAAGCAGCAGGCTTTGATGCACACTTGACCAAACCAGCAGCCATTAATGAAATAAACCAGTTAATTTCGCTGGCATCTGGTTTTTAATAAAGTCAAAAGCTGAAGCAGCAGCAACCTTCTCTGAAAAACAAGGCTGGAAAAATTATTTAATATTAAACACTTGCTGTCTTAAAATAAGACTAATTCGAGTGCGACAAAATCACGTAATCACATCACTTGATCAATCTTCACTTGATTGCGACCCGCCTTTTTAGCTATATAAAGCGCTGCATCCGCGCGTGCAACAAGTGTCCCAAGGTTATCACCTGGCACAAAACTGGTAACACCGAAGCTACCAGTTGTGTAGCCAACCACGGGGAATTCTGTCCCGGCCAACGCAAGGCGTAATTTTTCAGCAAAAATTGCTGCCTCATCAATACCCGTATTAGGCGCTATGATTAGGAACTCCTCACCACCCCAACGACCAACCACATCTACACTACGTGTGTTTGTCATGAGTATTTGTGCCAATCGCACCAACACATCGTCACCCACTAAATGACCATGAGTATCATTCACCTGCTTAAAGTGATCGACATCCAGCAAGATAATAGCGAATAGGGTTTGATAGCGATTGGCCAGTTCAATTTGTTCATCAAGCACCCTGTCCAGTCGAATACGATTTACCAGTTGCGTTAAGCTATCAGTAATCGATAGTTTAGTGATTTCGTGCATTGAGGCCTCAAGCTCAGATGTTACAACATCAATGAAACGCAATAATTTGGATACCACACGGGCATGTTTATTGGCATATGGATCTCGCTCGTCTGGCGACGTAATCGGCAAGTGCACTGTCTCAAGCTGTCCACGCTGAACTTTTTCTCCTTCACGCAAGCCAATGGCCACCATAGTAGAATTCAGTAAGCTCAAAGATGAAGAGCCAAAAAACTCACCGTAGGTGTAAAAACCAAATGTGGGTGCAACCGACTCGAAAGGTTGCGTTTCCAAATCCACATCCTCTTGCATTAAAAATCGACGACAACCGCAGGTGTACAGAAAAATAACCTGCGGATCAAATTGCACCATCACATCATGAAGTTGTTTGGCATCTTCAGTTACTAAATCAATATCACCGTAACCAATACGGAAATGTTCTCCTTCTCGAATATCAGCAACAAACTGCAATGCGCCATGCTCATCTACCGCAACAGGAACCCGCGCCAACAGTTGGCCCTCGCGCTCAAGTAAAAATGGAAACTCCAATGCGTTGACGAAGAATTGATCATCAGCTGGCAAATTAAGATAACGACGATAAACCTCGAAAGCAGGCTCACCATCAACGCACTTAACACTCAGCCCGTCAACCTCTGTTACTTGCATGGATCGGCTTAAAGGGCGCCATCCTAGATAAGTGTTAGCCTCGATGTGAAGATCATCACCAGAAAAAACAACAGCAATGGCACCTTTACTAAATTGACCAACATCGGAAAATACCAATGAATTTTTCATCGCAGCGTAATCACCCGCCCCGCCACCAAAAACAGGAAAATTTCCTAACGTAGATTCAATACCCAGCAGCAATGATGAGGTATCAATACTTAAAGGTGTAGAAAGCAGTAGCATGCCAACAGCATTGCTTGTGCTATCACTAATACGCTGACCCAACTCAGCTCCAACATTGTGCTCATCGCCGTTGCTGCATTCAATGGCAAATACATGAACACTGGAGGATTCAAAACAAGTGAACCCAATAATGGTTCGGTTAGTCATCAATCGACCATGAGCTACTTCACCCACGGTAGTTGCTCCCACCACTACTGCCGATGGCAATATCGTCTTAATCGCTAAGGTGATGGCCGATATCTGCACCTTATTCGCCTCGGCACAATAAATCTGCACAAGCTGCACGTGGGAATTTTCCACTGCGCGGGCTATCACACCGCTTGATACCTCGGAGACCAACGTCTCTATATCGTCAAAAATATGCGTCAAATGCTGAATCATGGGTCTTCTCTATCACTAAGGAGTAAATACCAAAAGGCTATGAGTGAAGTGTAGCGGAATTGATGTTCCAGCTGGGTTCGGTGGCGAACACCACAAAATGACAATGAGTAAGACCTCATTTTCCAGATGCATTAGTTGTCTTAATTTGATTATCGCCGGATAACGATAGAGGGAGAGACATTCGGCAGTTTGACCGATGCTGCACGACAGTAAGACCTGGCAAATTAGCCGGAGCTAATCATATGGACATATCAACTAGAAAACCTTCCAGCGCATGCAGCTTCCGCTTTGGGCACAGCACAGACTGATATCATGCATACAGATTGGCGTCAATTACGTTATATTTCAGAGACAGTCCAAGAAGCGTTTTCTGTTTAATCAGCCCGGTAAAAGCAGCGCAAACCCTCTTAAGCCGTGATTCCCAAGTGCTCAACACGCGCAGATAATCTTTGTTTTATACAGAATTGATACTCCCATCAAACTCCAGGGCTTAGCTAATCTTGGAGAATTTGTTATCGTCGCTGCTTTATCCAGGGAATGAATAACGATGAAGATTGAATACCTGCACGGTCAAAGAATGACCAAACTGATCCACGAAATGACCCCTCTAGAAATGGCAATTCATAGCTACGAAGAAGCCGCCCATCGCACCCTTGATCGTTACCAAAAGCTGGCTGAAACGCACCTCTCATCGGATAAGACTAGAACCGAAAAAGAACGGGACGCAGAACTCAAGGAATGCCTGCGGTTTTTGGAGTTGGAAAGGCTAAAGCTGGAGAAAATATCCGACGTCCAAGGTCAGCTTGCGGTATACCGAGAATCCGCCATGAAAGCGACCCAGGGAACAACTACTGAACGGAATACGGTAATTAGGCGATTAGAACTTGAAGAGCATCATCCCACGAACGACCTTGAATCCTACATGAGAGCCGAGGGTGTCCCTAAGCCCAGCTCGAAACATACTGCACACCATATTGTGCCAGGTAAAGGAAAAGACCAGGTCATCAATGGAAGGACCAGGCTGCATCTGCATCGATACGGCATCGGCATAAACGATCCAGCCAACGGCGTTTACCTTTTGAATAAAGATGAGTTCACACCGCACTGGTCTATGCCCTTATCGAGGGGCCATAAAAAATACCACACGAAGCAATACGAAGTATGGGTATTGAACCGGGTAAGAGTATTGAAAAATATCGATACCATAAAAACCCAGCTTCAGATCATTGGGCGTATACTCCAGCAGAATGAACCAAAGAACATCCCGGAAATCGGTGCTCGATGAACCAAATATTCGCTATTAGAAAAGACTTACCGAATTATCAGGTGCTTGACTTAGGACTCACTGATATAACTCGTCACTTACCTGATTCAGCAGATCTGGACAGCGTATTCGATTTCAGTGAACTAAATACATCTCTTGCCTCGTTGTGGAATACTCCTGAAACGCGTTACGTGAATTCGGGAAAAAAGAAAGCACTACAGCCTGATCTCAGTTGTTGGGTCGATTCAACATTGGTTTTATCTCCAAAAGCTTATCGCTTTCTGAAGGATAGCTTGGTAAACCTCGGGGAGTTTTTACCGGTAGAAATCGATGGTGAGTTGCACTACATTTTTAATTGTTTTGTTTGGGGAGATGTAAACGAAGAAGCATGCGAGTTCAACAATGAAGAAGGTATGGAAGCGGGTTTAAAGCACTTGGAATTTAGATCATCAGCTTCGAACCTCCTTGTATTCAAAGCACAAATTGAATGTGGTTTGACATTGTTTTGTAGTCAACGATTTAAAGACATTGTGGAATCCTTCGAACTCGTTGGCCTAACGTTTGATGAAAATTTGATAGTCGCTTAGAACTAAACCGTCCAATAAATTCAAATTCAAAAGGATTTTGAATGCAATCTTCAATTATTGTAGACACGCCTCATTTCCAAATAACGCTCATCGAAATATTTAAAGGGCGCAGATGCAAAAAATCGTACTTTGAATTGACTCAAAAGCCTGACAAATTGTTGAGCGTTTACGAATTTTACCAAGTTGCCGTTATTCAATTAAGGACATTTGAAAATACGTTTGGACTGCCAAAAAGCGAACTTGTTTTTTAATGACATAACCTATGCATATAAATGAAGCAACCTTACACGTCTTGGCAAATTATCCTGTATTGGAGCAATTAGCAGGGAAGAAAACCACAGCCGCTAAACTCGATTCACGTGCGTGTAGATATTTGTACTCCAGCAATAATATCAACCCGTCAATGCTCGCCGAATCGGAAAGAATATTCTATAACCTTCTATTCGATATCCAGAATTGATGGCGCTCATATATTAGCCAAAGCAGAGATTGTCACTGGTCTCTATATGTTATATACATGCTCAATTCTGGGAAATAAATCCCAGTACATAAGGTGTTACTTCAAAATGAAAGTCCCTCCATTATTGCCAATAACATGGTCGGCGAAATTGATTTTCTATGGCCATTTCCAACCAGAATATAACAAGTATTTTTCGTAATAAATAAGCAACTCTCTTCAAGCTCAATCAAAAAAAATGAGCAGCAAAAATTCCCTTCTCGCCATCGCCCCTGGCTGTCCCACATCACATGGTTTGCATTCAACACAAATGGCTGAAGCCCCAGTTTTTCCTTTATTATTAAAACTTCATTTTCACTGCATCTACACTCAATAACTGCCCATTTTTTTACAGTACACACGCCCTTATATGGGTATTTTCCTGTACAAAAATTTATCCACTTTTCAACGTCACTTTCACCGCAGCCTAAATCACATGGCTCGCCAACCTCTCTATAAAACCTTGCAATTTCTTCGATAGTGAAAGTTTGATCGATCATATTTTTTTACCCTTAGATTAATCTGCACTTGAGAAAAATAATGAACCTTATATTGAATAAACGACTGAAACTAAAATAGCTTTTCAATTATGCGTAAGGTCAGGATCGTTGCTATTTGTTACCACGTCGGTTTAGCTTTTATTCCTTCAAGACCTCCTCTTGCACGCTTTCTCTCTTTGCCTTTTAACTTTAACAATTGCACCGGCGAAAACGGTACTTCCGGTAGCAAAGCTTCAAATGCCTCAGCTTGACCTAGGGCGATCATAATGCTTGCTAGGGACTCGACGGTTAAACGCCCCTTTTCGCCTGAAACAATAACTTTTCGGGAAAGCCCAGTCAGCCTCGCAAGATCTTCCTGCTTTAAATTTTTGCCCAGCCTTGCTCGCTTCAATCTTTCACCAACGGTGCTAGCAATTTCCTGAGCAGAAGTTGAAGAAGTGATCATAGCGTTACCTTTTGGGGTCATAGATGGCAAAAGTCAGCATAAAGATCCCTTTTTGGCACGTTATACACAGTAGTACGCACCTATAACGAGCCCAGGATGGGACTCAAAAGCATTTAACGCTTATTGCCGATCTGAAAAAAACCATTATTTTTTAAATTCCCATCGACACAAAAAAATATTTATTGGAAATCAAAATCAACCATGACTTATTCCAGTCACTTCATCTTGAGCAGCAGCAAGCACCAACACAGAGTCAGTTATTAACAAATCTTGTGGCCTTCGCCCGCCCAGAAATCCGCAAAGGCTGCTAAACCAAAATGCAATCCCCCAAGCATTTCTTCCATGGGTTTCAAATAGGTTAATAATTTCACCCAAAGTAGATTGAGGACAATAACCGCTTTGGGGATTTAAGGCATAGGAGGGAAAGAGAATTTTTCCATCATAGTCGATTGCGAATATATGCTTTTTTATAAGCCATATTTCTGGATCAACTTGATAGCGTTGCAGAATCACTTGAGCAGTTAGCCACTCGGCACTGCCAACGACTTCGCGCTGTGCCTTTTCAAGCATTTTCTCTTCGAGAGTATTAGTTCCCATACACATCCCATCTTTGTTAAGGCTCTTTAGCATTGTGCACGATGAATAAAAAGAGCATACTGTATGTAAAAACAGTACCACTACCTTTATGACAGAGCAAAGAAGAAAATGCATACAAATGACACTTCTGAAATAACTCAAAAGCATTTGGCATCGAGCATTGAGTGGCTTTCGATGATGAGTGCATCAGACAGGTGGAACTTAACTGATGACGAAGTCGCACAGATATTAGGAATTGATACGGGAGATTATCAAGATCTGAAGTATAGAGTCGCAAACAGACAAGCAGTAGTGATGACGTGGGATTTGGTCGAGCGAGTAAGCCTACTGTTTAGCATATCTCAGTCGTTAGCCACGTTGGCCCCCACTGATAAACTCGCTCTCGACTGGTTCAATAAGGCCAATTCCGGAGATTTCCTAAAAGAAAAATCGATAAAAAACTACTTACTTATGCACACCTCGATAACTGACTTTCATACATTAAATAATTATTTAAAGTCACTTATTCGATAAATCGAAATCTTAGCTTACCGCTTTACCTTTACCTTTACCTTTACCTTTACCTAATGACTTTAATCTTCATCGACGACGTTTTAAATCTCTTGCTATCAACCGCCTCCTCTATTAAAACCATAAGTTGTCGCAGCACATAGCTGCCAACTCAAGTATTTAAATATTGGAAGAATTCCTATCAAAAAAATTGCCTGCATTTGGCCCACTCCCATATTTATCGAACGACCGTAACCAACGATAAAAAAGCATAAAACACCTAATCTTTATCGCCAAGAAAATATCACCCCCTAATCAACCGTCTTGTCTAAATATTGGTAATTGCCAATATTTGTCGAAATTTTCTATACCGAGTTCGACCTTGAAAACACATGCAAATAAAAAATATTTATAAAAACTGGCACAGTTTTTATAAATCAACATTGATTTTTTAAGAAAATTTAAGACATTGATTAATAAGGAAAATATCAGAATTAATTTATCAGTTTATATATGCATCGATATAAAATATATCAAAATGTATATATTTATCAATAGGTTACAACGTTACAATTGGTTGCGCGCGCTGTTATTTTCGTTGTATATTCAAAAAGGATAAATTCCAAATCTAAACAAATTTGGTAGAAAAAATTTAAAGTTATAGGAGAAATTAAATGTAAAAAAATCACGGGGAAATGAACAAGGGGAGTTGGCGCTCCCCCGAGCAGAGTTTTTGAGAAGCCTTTCTGCGATTCATATTATCCCCCAAAGTACAAAAAAAACGCAAATTATATTTTGCGATAGGAGCACTTTTTTCTGAAAAAAGTGTTCCTGAAAAAAATGACTTTGAGAATTATAAAACTTCCGTTTGGGAAACTTATGAGGGATAAAAATGAAAACTACTAAAGTAAAACAACCGATCATCACTCAATCTGAAATTAACAAAATTGAAAATTATCAGATTAAAAAGAAGCTTGCAGGAAAATATCATCCGTGGGTCACGGTTCGTCAATCGCAGACTCACGGCCAAGGTCACATATTGACAAGTCACAAAGCTGATCATCCAGTTCACCTACTTAGCCTTGGGGAGCACAATGCTTTCCTCACCGTTGAACACGAATCATCTGTCATTTGCATCTATGAGCAATTCCCACTATGCATTCGCGAAACAATGAAAATTGCCAAGGAATTAAACATACGGCACCCCGGTAGTTACAAGGAGCGTGTCAAACACGATATGAAGATTCCTGCCAAAACAATGACGACAGACTTGGTCGTTGTGATGTTGGATGAACGAGGATCGACGGCTATACAACCTTACAGCTTTAAATACAGTAGCTCATTAGATTTGAGTCAGACTAGTGGGCGCTCAGTCAACAGAACACAAAACAAACTAAAAATTGAAACGGCCTACTGGGCCGACAAATCAAACGGACTACGGTTGATAAACGAGACGTTCTTTTGTGCAACCAAGATCTACAACCTTTCATACTTAAGGCAATGTTTTGATTACCGCGAATATATTGAACAAAAATCAGCGATATATATTTCTACTGTAATCACATTTAACAAATTACTAACTCACAGCGTTGAGAAAACACTGAAAGAATGCATTGAAACGGCTGCAATTACAGTAGGAATCGATGCCTTTCATGCGGAATGTGTTTTTCAGCATGCATGCTACGAAGGTCTACTACCTATCGATTTAAGCCAAAAAATAGAACTATGGGCACCGGTACCGCTGTATACGAAGGTGAATCCTTATGCTTATTAATCAAGAGCTACGATCAACAAAGTCAAAAGCAAGCACACGATTTCTGATAGTTGCTTACAGTTTGGACGGTTGCAAAATGGCGCTTTCGGATCTAACGCTGAAATGCGCAAGAAAACCCATTGCAATCTCAATTGAAAAGGCTTACGAAAAGATTAAAAAAAACGAGTGGGAAGTAATAGATCACGACTTCCCATCGTATTTGTACTTGTCTGATAACGAGCTGAGCAATAAATGGAAAGAATACCGGGACAAGGCGAAGGAATACTTAAGCCCCTTGATTGATAACGAAATCGCAATCGACAATTATCTTTTTGGCGTATCCGAAGGGATACTGTCGAATTTGATTAAAAGTTCCGGTAAAAGCCACTCTTACATACACAACAAGACACATCAGTGGTTCAGAGGTGGTGGAATGCTCAATGCACTACTACCCCGCTTCAAAAATTGCGGCACGAATCACACGTTGCCCGCCAAACCAATCATCAATTCAGACGGTTCTGTATGTATAGCTGCTAAACCAGGCAAGCCAACAAAGTATGGATTACCTTTTCGACAAGTCACACAGCAAGATCTTAAAAAAATAGAAGCATTTTCCAAAAAAATTCCTTCGGGAACAAAAGTTAACCTCATGGATCTCTACGAAGAATTCATACGTGAATCAATGAGTTTCAGCTTCGCCCCAAATTCTTCCGCGAATCAGGAAGATGTGCACAGCGAAAATATCACCTATCCACGCGATCATCTAATTTCTCCACGCTCATTCCAATATTTCCTGAATTCCTTAGTGCATGATTTAGATTGGATATTAAAACGCGTTGGACAAATAACTTACGATAGAGACCATAAAGGAAAACCTGGAGTTGCCCGAACCGGACTCAGAAATGCGGGGCAACGATTCGAAATCGACGCGACTATTGCAGACGTTTATGTAAGGTATCCGTATACAAACCATGAGCTATTGAGTTGTGGAAGACCGGTAATTTATTTTGTTATCGATACATACTCAGCAATGGTAGTCGGTTTCCACATTGCATTTGATGGCCCCAACTGGGTCGGCGCTTCCCAAGCTTTATTCAACGCATTCGAGAACAAAGTAGAATTCTGCCGCAGATGGGGGGTGGAAATTAATGAAAACGACTGGCCGTGCGACTTTATATGCAGCGAGATAGTGTGGGATCGCGGTGGGGAAAACTCTGATAATCATCTGAGTTCAGTGCTCAAAGGAAAAATCGGCGTTAAGACAATGAAGCTCGCAGCATATCATCGCGGTGATTGCAAAGGAACAGTTGAGAAAACTTTTGACATTGTGCTGACTGAAACAATTAACTTTGATCCGGGAAGAGTTGAAAAATATCCGTCAAAAGAACTTCAGCATGCATCGAGAACACCATTTCTCGAATTTGAGGATCTTGTTAAGAAAATAATTAAAATTATTATTCATAAAAACAACTTCAGTAGAAAACTGGAAGCTCACGATTTCAATATGGAATCCATCGGTGTGGGTTACACACCTAGAGACATATGGAATCACTTTATGAGCAATATAATACACAAACCAAAAATATCTAAAGACAAAATACGATTTGCTTTGATGCCTGAAGCCGAGGGCACAATAACAGAAAAAGGAATTCGCTTTCGCGGCTTGCACTTCAGTAATTCGCAGATCGAAAAAATGTTATGGCTAGACAAAGCTAAAAATTTGGGTAGAAGCAAAATTAAGATTAGATATTCTGACCTAACAACCAATCATATTTGGCACTTCGATGAAGAAACAAATGAATTGATGATGTTAAATCTACTGGAGCGAAGCGAAGCATACAAAAACCAGATATGGGCTAATGTTTTGCACAGACTTGAGATCAGAAAGCACGAACTTGCACATCAGGATACAGCGCGCTTTAACGCACAAATGATGCTGGATATGGATTTATCCGAAATAGATGAAGAAATCAAAAAACGTAATAAGCGCCTGAAAAAATCAGAAGCAAAGAATTCGGAGCCGGGCACCAAAAAACGTAAAGATACCGTTGTGGCAGTTCATCGAAATGAACAAGCAAGCCAGACAGTTTCTGACATGCAAACTGATACTGACATCTCCGAGCCTGCTGCGAACCATACCGACGACCTTTCAGATCAAGATCTTACTGACCCAACTTTTATTTACTAATTATGCGAGTTATCCATGTCCACTAAATATTTGAAACATCCAAATCCTGTTTACCGAAATAATCCTCTCATAGAAGCGCTAGGACTACCGCTTCTCAAAGACGACTTAGTCGCGAAATGTACGAGAAAATACAGTACAGAGCTCGAACTTGACGGAATACCTCCCGAATACCATGGTTTTTATCGGCGTACGGCTATTGATAATTTAATACGCTTTCACGAGCCACGCGATGAGCTGTATAAAATTTATGATATCCAACGACGCATGATCGAAAGCGGCTTGGTGAGACGCAACCCCCTGATACAACCAGCCAATAAACTGGGCGTACCTATCATGGCCCTACTCTCTGCTATTAACAAGGATCTACAAGAATCCAAAAATAAAACAACGGCAAGAGCCCCAGCAAACAAGCAAATAAAATCATTCAATGTTAAGAAGCTTGGATTTGCAGAAGTAGATCACAGCTATGTTTTCGCCGGCTTAAGCGGCGTAGGAAAATCGTCCCTAATGGAAGCGATGATCCAAGCTGAAGAACAGGTTATCTATCACACGTCTTACACAGACAGCAATGGAACGAAACATCCTTTTCAAATGAAGCAAATTCAAAAACTTTATCTGAAAGTTGACAACAGAAAAGGACAAAAATCAACATTGCTTTCGATTCTTGAGAGCATTGATGCTTTGGTGGACGAGGAATATACAACTAGTCTGAAAGGTAGTGACATTCGAGAACTGATCGCGGCCGTTCGGAAAGCGGTAGTGATACACGGCGTAGGATTAATTATTTTTGACGAAGCGCAAAATTTAGCGCCAAGCTCTAAAAATGAGATAATTGGTGCGTCCGAACGTGTTTCAATGAAATTTCTCGAAGAAATATTTAACCATATTTCTGTGCCAACCTTCTTCGTCGGAACATTCTCACTGCTAAATCTATTTACGAGAGAAATGACAATCGCTCGAAGATCAGCAAAAGATGGCTGCACCTTATTAAGCAGCTGTGCCATTGAGAGTCCATTCTGGGATCGCTTGTGTCGAACGCTGTTTCAAGCGAGGCTATTAAAAACACAGCGCACAGAATATGAAATTATTAAAAATCATCTTCATCATTTATCTGCCGGTTTACCCGCCGTGGCCGTAAGTTTAACCAGAGCTACGTTAAATTTTCTATCCTTTCTAGCCCCGAAGAATCAGGATTTTAGTGTTGCAGCTTTGAATAAAATTTATCGTGAGCAATTTGAAATACTCCACAAACCTCTTGAGGCACTAAAGAATGGAAATTATATAGGCTATGAAGATTTCGAACCAATGCATTTACTTCAAAGCGTGGAATCAGCTATCAAATCGCAATTTTCACAGTCAGCAAAAGTTAGTGAAATTGACAATTTATTAACCGGAAACCCTGTGATAAAAAAACCTGCTGTCGCAACAGAAATTGAAGATGCAATCTCCAAGGATCTTGATGCACTCGCGCAAGGAATGTCGCCAAGTGCACTCGTTGGTGACTTCCAATCTAACACTGTACGTTAGGAGTGCGCACATGAGAACTTTACTTCAACTGTTACCAGGTGAACACATAACCGCTTTCCCTGCTAGATTTTATCACCTCGGCCTGCTGGATCAAGTGAAGAGCTGTGAATACCTGGGTGTTAGCCGGGGAATTTATGACGCGAAACCGCAGCATTTACTGAGTACTGCGCAGCATAAAGCCATCTCGATATTTGATATCAACAAATATCAACAGCTGTGGATGGATCATGGATTTGGGAAATTAATCAATAAATTCTTAAATAAAGAAGAAAAGTTACTGATTCGAAACTCCCTATCAAATCTTCACTCTAAATGTGTAACTGGTCAATTAAGTATTGAAAATGATTCGTGGAACTGGTGCCACTTGTGTACAGCTGAAGATCGAGAAACCTTTGGAGTCAGCTACTACCACCGAGATCATCAAATTCCTGGAGTCTTTCATTGTGCCAAACATAAAATTCGTCTCACATCGAATTGTCTAATCTGTGGATTCAGAGTATTAAATCTTGCCAAATCGCCGTTGCCTCCCACGTCCAATGAATGCCCAAGTTGCAATAGCAACATGCCATCCAACGAAGTCTATTACGATGAAACAATGGATGGTATCGAAAGTAAAATGATTCAAATGACCAATCAAGATTGTAGCTTTCAGTTATCTGACTTCACAAAACATATTCGCAATTTTATTGGAATCGACATCACTACACCGTTAGATGTACATGAAAAAAAAAGACTTACGGAATGGAAACGATTCATAAGATCATTTTTAACATCACAGGCTAGTGATACATATTTCAAGAAAAGCAAAGGGAAAACCTCAAAAAACAGGAGTGAATATTTATTGACTCGCTCTCGACTCTACAACGAAAGTAGCACAGTCGGCATAACACACCCTTTAATACATCTGATAGTTCTAAAAGCAACTAAACATGAAATCTTCAGCTAGCGCATTCCTTCCCACCTACATAGTTGGTGAATCGGTATACAGTTGGGTGGCTCGCTGCCACCTGTGTCAAACATCTTCCGCATGGCGGTCCACGAACCGTTTTCTGTTTGGTACTGAGCACGTTAGACTCCATTCAGTTCTTCCCGCCCATTTAGCAATGATTTCTTCACATTCCCATACACCTGAAGAAACTCTACTTTTTAATGCTACGGGATATTCCTTATTTGCCTACATGCAGCAAAGCGTTGAATGGGCCGAAAAACTCCGGCAAGCTTTGATTGCAGAAAACGGCGGACGAATAGCAACTCTCGCGAGCCTTTGCTCAAGTAAGCTACCGTTCCATTCATGCTTAAAGTTTTGCCCGGATTGTTTGGAAATAGATAGCGTAACTGAAGGAACTCCTTACTGGCACACTGGCCACCAACTTTACGGAGTTTTGTCATGCCCGGAGCATGGATTACGCCTGATAGAAATACCTTGTGGAACAGGCGGTATTGATCACGAATATATTCTGCCGGAGATGACTAAAAGGCGGTCACAACCAGCCCCTAAATTAATTAATTCATTGTCGAAACAAATAGTGAGTTCTCATGAATTTTTGAACAGATATCAAAAACCTATTTTCCCTTCTAATGCATATAACTTGCTACTAAAAGAGAGAGGATATATTACTGAAGGTGGTAACTTACGCTGGAAATCACTCCAAACAGATATGCAAAAATTCTGGAGTGGCTTATTTAAATGCCTGAATATGCATGAATCGCGATCTATTGAGAGCCTTCAATTTGTTCCCAGCTTGATTCATACCAATAAACGCATTCATTACTTTAAACACTCACTATTAATTGGCTTTCTAAACGGTAATGTACAGAATATTATAATTCCCGAGCCAAGTTTTGACGCTGAGATATACACAAAACAAATTTCGATCACTTCGTCCAATACTAATCGTTTAGCTGAAGATGAAATTCTTAAACGATTAGCCCAAGGTGAATCACTGCGGTCAATAGCTAGAACTTGTGGAAAGAGCATCGGATATTTAGTACAACTAGCCGGAAGAAACTCAATCAAAACCGAAAAGCGAATTAAATTCATCACTCCTGATATAGAGCGAGCAATTTGGCGGCAAGCGTTCTTGGGGAAACATCGATCAGAAATTTCCATCAATAATAATTGCTCAATAGCAGCTGTGGAAAAAATAATTCAAAGTCATAAGGGATTATCAAAATGGCGGTCCCACCTCCGCCGGAAAGCCCAGCTTCGTAAGCGCCGCACATCAATAATTAATTTTATAAACAAAAATCCAAATACCACACGTGGGCAAGTCCAGAATCTATGTCGTTCGGACTACATATGGCTTTACAGATTTGACAATGAATGGCTTTATAAAAAACTACCACCCAAATTACCTAAGAAATATCAGAATAATATCGACTGGATAACTAGGGATCGAGAATTAGCAAGACGTATCGAACTCGAAATAGAAGAAGGAAAGTCATTGACTGCAATCGATAGACAGCTAGGTTCTCACGGTTGGTTAACGAGACGCAAAGAGAGGTTTCCCGGCGCAGTTAAAACTGCGATAAAGATTATAAAACGCTCTATAAAGTAGATTCTTTTTAAAAAGCCCCTCAAAAACACATCGCATCGCGTACAAACTGACTAATTTTCAATCAATCCATGAAGTACCCCTCTTTTTTTATGTTTATATCGACCTATCAACATTTTCTGTCTGACTAACGGTTGATAGTTTCTACACGTAGAATGGTATGATCGAATACCGCATCAGCCAGCTAAAACTTATAGTGCAGATGGCCGCCGATAAACTGAAGCTAGTTCTCATCTTCAATTGCACCATTTTCTCGAATCTTTCATCTATTTAGCGCATTGTTTTCAACTTGAATTGTGTTTGATGAAAGCGTAAGTTATTGATTTATATAAACCGTCAATTTTCAACTTCAATTGTCGTCATCAAGATGTGGCTGTCGAATAAAGAGTGTGACAGCCAAAACAAAGAGTGTGACTGAAATAAAGAGTGTGACTGAGATTTTGTAATAATTTATTTAAAATTTAGACACTCTATTAAAAAAATAGTGGAAGTAGCCCGCATCCCCCGTAACCACGTGGGGTACGGGGGATTTCACTCGGCCAAGACACTTACTGATAACGACAATTGAAGTTGAGAGCCAGAAATTAAGGTGCTTTACGAGCCGGCAGGTGCAAGGAATTGCGTCCCAAATAAAGCTCACAGAATGCTCCAAGATTTCTAAATTTTAATGAGAAATCAGTGAGTTAACACTTTACTTGTTCGAGACTCGGCTGATGAAGTGCCAGATTAGTCGACGTTAAACTATACATCGTAGGGCAAAACCGGTCACCGACACATCTGTTAGTCAAAAACGACAGATCATTTAATAAAATTTAACATAAATACTAAAAAACCCCGCTCAGCGGGGTTTTTGCTTTCAAACTCTCTGAGTGATGTTGAAATTTTAAGTTACTGCGAGTTTTGCCAAATATGGTGGCAGCTACTCTTCGAGTTAAACATTATCAAAGAGCGCGCTAACGTTGATCCAAATTGATGCCGAGGTAATGCCTCTTTGATACTGAGCTACACCATACGAATTACTTGGAAACATTAACCGGCTAAAATTTTGCTGATATTTATTTAATCCAATAAAAATATCCTTGTTTATCAATAAGATGTTAATTGAAAAACAGGCCACGAAAGCGGCCAAACTAATCCCACTGTCGAGCCGTTTATGGCTAGCTCAATAATAGATTGGTCAATAATAGAAAGCTCGATCTCATAAAAATCTTAACCCCTCACTTGTAAAATTTTCCGACACCCCCAAGTAAATGTTAAGCGCAATCAACGAATCGAGTGGTTGGCTAATTGAAGTAGACTTATGAAGACAATAAAGTTCGAGCTGTTGGACGATAATGGTTTTAATCAACCGCTTTACTACGACACGGAATATGGCGAGAGCCCGACGTCCTATTTCACCCTGATTCCAGATGAATCTGCAAATCCCATAATCATTAACGCCGCTGAAGGGGGGCGCCATTCACGAGGCATCCCACAGGAAGTAATCAATCGTGAGGCATATAGGTTCGAGGTTAATGCAGCAATCAGTCGATCTGGTTTAAATTCTATAGCCAATCCAGACAGTAAATTCACCGCGCTAATAGCTCAGCTATTAGATGAGCATTTTGCGGAAAATTTTGAAGCCTGCGATGAGATCGGATCACAAATTGATCAACTCTTAAAATACGTAGATGCCGAATATCCCTCCGAAGCGGAGACCGTTTGGCATGATTACGTTGAGGAGGTAGGCGGAGTGGTTCATATCAAAACTCCTGACTTGCCTGTGGTTTCAATCACGCACGCGACGCCCGACCATGAGCTAGCGAAGATAGCGAATACAATGGAACAATCCGAGGTTTGGAGGTCTAGAGAAAATTTCGTGCTTGATTCGACTTACACTTTTCTAGTTGCAATTCGCGATAATCTGACCGAGTTCGAGCATTTAAACGAGTAGCAAGCTGACTTTTCAGCTATAAGCTGGTGGCCGCAGAGATGTGGTCGCCAATTTTTCAACAATGCCGCAAGCGCAATAGTGATATTTACAATACTTGCGAATGAAAGCTACTTCCTTTCGGCGAAAAGCGGCCAATGGTGAAGTATGAGTGCCGGCTCCAACATGAGCGAAAGTAGGAGTTATCCTGGATAGTGAATAATAATATTTTTGCGGCGATTGCGAGCAAATGCTGCAAAACCGGATTGGGATGACAGTGCGCGTTTTTCACCTTCAGAACCATTTCTCATTACCCTATGGTAATGATTTTGCTGGTCTTTTTTGATCTGCTCAATGTTGCGCTGCTTCATGTTTTCTCGCTAACTGAAGAACATTACGATTTTTAAAGATACTGTGTGATTAAATTCTAGTGACAGGCTCCGTTGTGTCAACAGGTAATTGCCAGTGAACAGAGGTAGCTGCAAGTCAGCATGTATACTCCTAATTGCCCTAAGTGGGAGTATACAAATAAATTTAAGTTTTGTAGCGACATAGCTGCCACAAAAAGCGCCCTAAACCAGGGGCTAGATTTAGTAGCTATTGTAAAACGCTTGCTGATCAATCCAGATTGGGTTTCCTCAGCTGCTTCAGGGGCAGGTAACAAAGTCCAGAAACCGCTAGATAGAGATGTCAAGGAGACCCTATTCATACCTACCGGATAATGGAAGCGATTGAGAGCACAGATGGATGGGTTCCCATCAAAAAGATTTGTGAATCCGATGCATGAGCTTATCGACCAATCAGAAAACAGCTTCGCTATTATTTGGCAAAGCTGTTTCAACTTTATATATTTCGTTTTTTGTCAGAAACCGGCCATTAGCGGACCATCAAACCAGAAGAATACACAAAAAATCGTCAGCTATTATTAGCTAAATAAGCGGTTTTTAATTCCTCCAAGACATCAGAAAAACCAGCCACACACATCAACAAAAATATGAGTGACCGGTTATCACTAGTGTATTTAACTTCCGACTGCAATCGTGAATTGGTTTTGATCAGGGAACATAGCTCTATATCGAGAATCTACTGCTGAATGAGGAGCAAATGTCGCCATTGCTTGAATTAGCGCATCATTATGATTGTAATAACGAATATCTGGCGCCGTGAGCACGTGGCTATTAGAGGCGATTACTGACTGAGTTGCTAAAGTAGACTGGAATAAAATATCTTGGTTGAGATAACTGTAACTTCCCGTACCCGCCGCAGCTAATTGAATACCCAACTCATTACCATAACCCGCATCCCAATAGATTATTTCGATATCATGCAGCCCAGATTCACTGATAGTAAATGCCGCATGCGTACGGGTAGTAGCGCTTTGCTTAGCAGCATACTCTGCTACCACTGCACCATTGATGCGGATGCTGTAACCATCATCTGCACGCACTCGGAAATTATAACTACCAGCGCTTAACTGAATTTTCCCATCAAAGCGCAATATAGCATCACTCGTATTTGCAGGATCGCTGCTCAATGAGGTTGCATCCGCCTTCAAGAACGTTTGCAAATTGGTATTCAATCCAAGCGGTAATGTCGACGCGTATTGGAAGTTAGTTGCCGTGAACGTAGCATCAGGTGCTCTATTGGCAATGAGGCCCAACACCTGACTTAAAGTGGTCAGATCAACATTTCCATTAGATGGCTGATGGTATCCGTAATAACTACCACGCAGACCGTTTGCAAATGAGGGTTGCGTCTCAATAATTACTTGAGCAGTAACGGCTTCGGAAATGTTACCCGCCATATCAGTTGCAGTAACAAAAATTGACTCTCCATTTAATAATCCTCGGGCCACAACAATAGAATACTCACCAGTAATGACATTCGCCTGAATACTCCCCAAAAGATCGCCAGATACGCTTTTTACAGTGACAGCACTACCAGCTTCAGCAATACCCATAATCATATCCGCTGCACCGTCAACATTAACGGTTGGCGCGAGTGGGATTGTTTTATCCGGCGCAACAATTACACATATAGCTGATGAGTTACCTGCTTGATCAACTGCATATACACTTAATGTCTGTTTATTAATGTATGGTGCAGAAAGTTCAACATTAAAGGAGCCATCTGATGCTGCCGTTGCATGTCCAATAACAATGTTAGACTCATCTATAATTTCGACGACGCAACCGGGATCGGTTTGCCCCTGAATATATCGCCCAACCTCATTAATTGAAACATCGTAAAGAATTGGTGGAGTATTATCTGGAAGAAGCAGAATCTCAACCTCATCGGACGGCTCCATAATTGTCATAGGCAGGCTTATTCCCCCAGTGTCAATACCTGTCACTTTAATATCAAATACGGAGTTAATTTCAAATCCGAAATCCAAGCGGTAATTTCCAAGTGAGTCTGCCTGTAATTCAGGATAATTAGTAATCACACCAAGTTCATTTGTATAGGAAACTAACAGCCTCAATCCTGGATTGGTTTTGCCATATACGGTTTTCCTATCTGAAGTTAACCACGCTTGGGACTCAATAACGAACTTACTTATATCCTCTCCACTAAGTACAACTCCATTACTCAGCAAAATCCGATAAAACTCATTATCAATCAAACCCAAGAGTTTTCCTGTAGTACCTTTTATGTATATGTCAAAAGCACCACCTGTATAATCTCCCTGAGATTTTAAAAACAACATCTCTTTAGTGATGCCAGCCCCCAGCTCCAAATTAACGGTGCTTTTAGGTAGGCCATTTATTTGATCAACTCCATCTCCCAAATTGTAACGAATTACTGATATTCCATCACCGAAGCCATCAGATGAGGCACTAAATTCGATCTGGTCATCCCCTTTACCGCCTATAAATATGTTGTCTCCCAGCACATCCAACAAATAATCATTACCATCCCCTCCTTGCAAAAGATCATTTCCCTCTTCACCATTCAATACGTCATGTCCTGTGCCGCCAATTAAAGTATCGTTACCTCCACCAGAATAAATTGTGTCATTACCAGCACCTGCATCGATATAATTATCATTATCCAAACCGTAAATTACATTATTACCAGAGGTTCCAACCAAAGAAAGCTTACTGAGAATCTGAGGTAGAGTCCAAGTCTCGTTATTAGAAAAAAGTATTTTTTCTATTGCAGAACTAGAACTCACCGAGCGGGTAACGCCCGGATTAAAAAACTGACTAATCGTAATGGGATTTGCATTCTTAACTTTTAATATCAAATCTGTGTCAGTTCGCTGGATAGTAATATCAGATGGAATAATTCCCGCAGTAAACTCTATAGAGTCATTACCACCCATATCATAGATAACGTCAGTACCATCACCCAAACTGAATCGATAAATATCATCTCCATATCCACCATTAAGATCATCAGAGCCTTTTCCACCAATCAACGTATCATTTCCCGCACGCGCATAAATTGCATCAGCGCCATCGCCTGCACTTATAAAGTCATCATACAATGATCCATATATCTCATCAGAACCAGCTGTGGATACAAGGGATTTAGAAATGATAGTGGCCTGATTCCAACTGGTTCCACTTGCAAATGTGATAAATTCAATCATGCTCTCTGCACTGACTCCACCCTCAGAATACGAATAGGAGCCAAATTTTATTGCATCGATACCCGCAATATTGATCACATAGAAGCCTGAGGTGCTACTAATTTTGACCATTCCCTCAGTGATACCCGCACCAAGGACTATGCGATCACTACCGCCGATATCATCAATGTAATCCTCACCATCACCTAAATTGTAATGATAGATATCATCGCCTAAATCACCACGTAAGACGTCGTTTCCTTGATGTCCCATCAAGGTATCACTGCCATAACCTCCGAGAATAACATCCTCTTCTGCCGTTCCTTCCACGAAGACGGGTTGTGATCTCGGATCAATATCTAATATATCTCCGTTTTCAAAATGCAAAATTTCGATTCGGTGATCATCGTAATTATGTCCAATCGGTAAGGCACCATTCCTTATAGTTATTTTGTCATACGAATTTAGGAACGAAATAATTTGATCATCACCCTCAGTCGTAATCAGTACACTCTCTTTTGTAATTCCAGAGCCGAACCGAATTACGTCTCTTCCACGAAGATCGCTAATAGTGTCAACTCCATCACCTACATTGAAATAATATGTTTCATTGCCAGATCTATCAGAAATAAAATCATCGCCCGCTCCACCGCCGATCTTGTCATCATCACGTCCAGCATCGATTTGGTCATTTCCAGCACCACCGTAAATAGTGTCGCTGCCCGAGCCAGATACAATTATATCTGCACCATTCAATCCACTAATTAGGTCGTCATAACTAGTGCCATTGATAAGATCATCAGTGTTAGTTCCTTTTAGTGCTTCCGCAATCAGCTCGCTAATTGTCCATACCGTCCCATTATAAAACTGTACAGTTCCAGTAATGACAGATGTATTTACCAAGGTCGCTCCATCCGCTTGAGGATCCCAATCAAATAAGCTATCGACATATACCTTCGCATCCCCAACTACTAGCTCCAGATTCCATCTCTCAGCTTGAGGGAGCGAGTACACCCACAGGACACCATTATTCAAGTACGATTCATCACGACCAGGAACCAGACGCACACTAACCTGATCAGGAGATATACCCTCTGAAAATAAAATTCGATCTGCATCACCTCGAAAGTTTTCGATAAAATTTAAGCTAATATTTTCACCGATAACATAAGTATCATTACCACCTCGACCGTCAAGGAAATTTAACCCAAAGCCCCCATCAATTACATCATTACCAGTTCCGCCCTCAATCTGATCATCTCCATCTAAACCAAAAATGTATGAATCATCTGCCTGCGATAAATAAATGGAGTCCCATGAGCTTCGCCCAAAATAAACATTTGCTAAGAGAGCATGCTCATTAATTTTTTCTTCAATCTTATCCAAGTCCCAAACCGTATCGGCAAAGACAACTTTTTCAATCCGATATTGCTCATCAGAGTCCGACATAATCGCTGGGTTCGAGGTTTTTACATACTCCCCATTTTTTAATATGAAGTAATAATCTCTGCCGCTGCGATGAACATATATATCCGAAGATTGAATTCCTGAAAGTATCAAGGTGTCAAAACCACCCGAATCCTTAATGTGGTCGACTCCATCACCACGGTGGAAATAGTATGTATCATCTCCACCCTCACCGTACAAAGTGTCTCTTCCCCCACCTCCAACTAAAGTATCATTACGATAATCACCGATCAAAGCATCATTGCTACTTGTACCGATAATGTTTAGACCTGCATTCGCATTAACTAGAGTGGACTCTTGCAATAGCCTGTCAAAATCCCAAGTGGTACTATCACCAAACTGAATAAGCTCAATCCTGCCATCTACAGCAGGAGTATTGCGGTACTCATCTGGAACAACAATATTGAAGTGTGATACACCTCCAACATTTACATCCGGTACGACGGCTTCTGCATTTAAAGATTCGCCACCGTGATCAGAACCCGCAATCGAACCTGTATCATCATTATCCAGGTTTAAGAAGCTAGAATAGCTAGCAAAGCCAACATTTAAAAAATGTGCTTCAAAAGAGGCAAGCCCTGACCAAGAGCTCGCTATTCCTGAGTGAGAGTTACTAACAAAGCTCAAAGCTTCATTCAGTGTCTTTCCAGCTTTCAATTGATCAAATATTTCTCTAATTCCTACTCCGCCATGATCACGAATTTCTTTATCCAATAACTTGACCGCAATGTAACTTACGGAGTATCCCAAATTACTTCCCGGAGACCCCGGAGTAGTTTTGAACAATCCATTAAAATCAGAAATGTTCTGTATATAGTTAGCGCTAATTTTTACATTTTCATCACCACCGTGAATAAACTCCGCTACTCCTTCGTTAAACCAACCAGGAATAGTCGATATGTCCATATTTGTGCTCATCACTGCATGTACCATTTCATGGGCAATGATGCGATCATAATAGCTAGGGAAAGTGCCGACAGAGAACTTACTAAAATCAGCCAAATCAATAAAAAGTTCAAGTGAAGCTGCATCGCCATCGTATGTTGTTTCAACCCAGGCAGCGCTGCCTCCGGCAGCTTCATCTACAAATCGAATAACAAGATCCCCACTACCATTTAAACCAAAATGATCTTTTATCAACGTTTCCGCTTGTGGAATCCAGAAGTGCGTCAGCTGACTTAAATGGTAAGTAATCAGTGGGTCAACATTATTTTGTATCTTTGATTCAAAAACATTATCTAACCGGATACTTCCACCATCTTTAATCTTCAATTCCAAATTTGAATCTGACCTGATAACAGATATATCGGCCTCATTTATACCAATCAATTCGATACGGTCATTGCCACCAACATCACTGATAACATCATTCCCATCACCCAAGCTGTATCGATAAATATCGTTATCGCCCCCACCACGAAGATAATCATTACCGGCATTACCAACAAAGATGCTTTTTGCATTATCTCCGTCAAATTGATCGTCAAGGTTAGAACCATTAAAAGTATGCGTAGAATTGAGCTCAAGCTCATCTTTAATTTTTTGGGAGTTCCAAACCGTAGATCCAAAGTGAAGGCTTTCCACAAAACCACTCTCAATATTTCCTGAGGAGTTAAGAGCACCTTCGATAACAATACTATCTTTATTATTAATTCTAAGAACAACGCTATTATTAAAGCCACGACGAACAGCAACCTGTGATTCGACAATACCAGCACTAAAATAGATGTGATCACTACCACTGCGATCATTGATGGTATCAGCACCATCACCTACTGAATAATAATAACTGTCGTCCCCCTGGTTACCATAAAGTATGTCATCGGCTATCCCTCCCCTCAAAGAATCATTACTTGAAGACCCCCTTAATACGTCTGCACTATCTGTTCCAATCAAATTTAATGAGGGATTTATTAACTGATATATTTTATCGAGTCCCCAATTTTCCCCATTAGCGAATTCAATATTCTGAATTGCAGCGCCACTAATTACATCATCGGATTCCGGATCAAACATTCCCATCACGGTAATGGATCCACCGGTACTTAATAGTATTTGTAAGTTTGCAGCACTACGACGCAGAGAAATTTTTGCAGGATCAATTCCACTTGCAAAAATAATTTTATTATTTCCACCTTTTTCATAGATAACATCATCACCGTCACCTGAGCGAACAATGTAAATATCATCAGCTATATCACCATACATGGTGTCATTGCCTTTACCACCAGTGATAGTAGTACCATTTAAATGTGCCAGAAGGGTATCATCACCTAGACCACCAGTGATGGCATCTCCGGATTCATTGGCAAATCTAACAACCGGGGATGAGAGGTTATCTAATAAAAAACTATTTAGTTCAATGCCGGTCGAATCTAGATTTCCCTCATCACCAATTGCTATTCGACTTATAGAACCTTGCAGACCATTTTCAATAATCAGTTGCTTTCCAAAATAACTAATTACCAAATTAGCTTCATCGGCGGTTACTTGAAGACTGTCAAAACTGTCAACCCCTCGAAGGACTAAACTGTTGTCACCACCGCTATCTTGTATTACTAATGATGGCTCTGCACTCTGAAGTGACATGCTTTCTGCGACTTTAAATAAATGAAAATCTGTACCTGCCTCGTGGGATGTTCTTGCAGTTTTACTGGCAGGCATTGCAGGTGGGCCATTAAAAATTACCGCTTCAATAATATATACATCATTACCGTCTCCTCCCGCCGCCAAAATATCCTCAAGCCCAGCCACAATAGTGTCTGCGCCACTACCACCATAAAGGGTATCTACACCTGCGCCACCAACCAAATAATCATCGCCACTCTCACCGATTAATAGATCGTTATCTGCTCCTCCATACAAAAAATCATTTCCTTGATTTCCACTCAACGTATCATTGCCTTCGCCACCATATAAAAAATCATCTGAACTTAAAATTGCAGTTGTCCCACTATCACCAACTATTGCATCATTTCCTGCACCACCAATTATTGTGTCATCACCCGCTTCCCCAAAGAGAGTGTCATTTCCATCCCCACCATCCAACACATCATTTCCAGCACCAGCGAAAATTGCATCATTGTCTTCGCCGCCATATAACTCATCTTTTCCATACCACCCAACTAATAAATCATCCCCCTCATCACCATACATTTGAATATAGGGTTTATTAGCCCACTCCTCTAAAGTATCACCAGACTCAAGAGGGATTTCATGCATGAAAAGTACGACCTCCCAATCACGAGCTCGATCATCTTTAGTATATCTACTTAACAAAGAATGCTGAGTAATGCCACCCAAGTTATTAGTCACTAAACCAGGATACCCATACAGGTAACTACTAATTCCACCGCCAGAGTCAGCGGACGGCTTTAACGGCTCACCATCAAAAAAAGTAAATTCATAAGACCACCCACTACCAGCAGATGAACTGCCCGAATAATTGCCCGGAGTAATACCTGCCCATGCAGAATAACCATATAACGTTTTTTCACCTTCAGTCTTCGTTATAATCTCAAAGCCAGAGTCTGCATAATTAAGTAAATCTCTCCATTTATAATCGATAGTTACAGCTCTTCCTGCGCTCTCATCAATTAACTCGTCCATATAAAACCGGGAAAACTGATCACCGCCATAGCTGTAGCCACCAACCATTAAATCAAAGCGCAATGCTGTATTGGCCAGCAGCATGTCTTTTCCTTCGCCGCCGTACCATTTGGATGAAGCTGATCTCCCGGTAATGACATCATCACCTTTCCCGCCCTCAATTAAGTCTTTACCATGCTGGTCAATCGTAGGCTCTCCAGGTTCAGGTGGGAAACTATTCGCATACTTATAAACAGAACCGGCGTCAATCCAATCATTTCCATCATCGCCATATATACGGTCTCCACCCCAACTGCCCTCTATGTAATCATGACCATCACCACCATGAATGCTAACAGGAGGCAAGTAAACCGATATCTGATGGCTAGATGCATAATCTGCTGATAGTGCATTCGCACCAGCTTCGCCGATAATTTCGTGAAGAGATGCAGGCTCCTCAACGCCTGCATCTTTTAGCGAAATACCAAATTGTCCCTCACTCCAATTATCGAGAGTAACACTGTTGCCTACAGCTGAAAGAGAACTTAAGAGTAGAGTTTTACTTCCACCGCTATCAACAACAACAGCTTCTACAGTATTTGCAGAATTACGATAAACAAGACTGTCTTTTGCAGTCTGCTTTAATTCTCCGACAGCTCCATCAATATCAATTACATTTAAACCCTCGTTATCAATAATAACGTCGCGACCAAAATTGCCGGTGAATTTATAGGTATCATTATCAGCGCCTCCTTTCAGTACATCATTTCCAGAACCACCATCAAGAGTATCATTTCCCTTACCGCCTAATAATAAATCAACACCATCTCCGCCTGTTAATTCATCATTACCACTCCCCCCCTCTAAATAATCGTTACCTTGTAAACCGTTAAGTTTATCGTTACCGCTTAAACCATAAATTCGATCATTGTATAATCCACCCGTTAGATCATTAGCAACTTCACTACCAAAACGCACCAATTGAGTTTCATCACCTGATGCACTGGACTCAGAAATCAAAGGTGCACCGCCAGCAGTTGAATCGTAATAATAGATAGTATTGGATGTGTGGTTACTAGCAGTATCAGTTGAGGAATCATCAGCGTTACGTGAATTTAATGCGACAAGCATAGCTGAGCGATCGCTGTACCAATTTTCAGAAAAATTAGCTTTCCCCTGAACTCTATCTTCCGGAGTTAAACTAGCATCGTCAGCCCATAATTGAAAAAGACTTGCATTGGCAACCTTCAATAAATTTTCACTACCGGCGATAAAAAATGGAGTTAAATAATATAATGCAAGAAAATGACTGAAATCCTGTTTTGGATCGGTATCAGGATAATCTACTTTTATAATGACTTTCCCTATAGCATTTATGAAATTGCTATTATTTTCCAATTCAAGAATATTAAAGTGATAATCGCTACGTGATTCAGGATTATTACCGACATCCCCAATTGGAGTTTTGGAATCATAAGTACCAAAAATTCGACGTAACCCATCCAATACGGCCTCATAAGAAGCCTCCGTCTTATTGTCACCTTGATTAATAATGCGATTAAGATCTGTTAAATTAAATGTAGCATCAAGCTTCTCTATGGTCTTACCTAAAGCAAGCAAGTCTGTGATTTTGTACATAAAATGATTGGGTGCAATAGAGGGGCTATTTTCTTGTGAAAGCGGAATTCTTTGCCCGTATTGAATATTGACCCATTCACGAGTAGTAGCACTTAAGCCATTCTCAGCATATACGTTTTTATAATCACCACTAATAGCACCATTGGAATATGGAATGAGATTTTTAATTTGAAAAAAAACAATTTCACTCAATGCATTAAAGCCCGCACTATTAAAGGTGGTTACATCTTCAATTTCAATTGAAGAACCTCCAAAAAGACGTGCAAAAGCTGCCGACAATGCTCCTCCTAAACTATGCCCATTCACATTGACAACCATTCCAGAGGACACTAACCCTTCACCCAAGACAGATGTATCAGGAACAAATAAATCCACAGGTGTTCCGGGCGTCCATGGCAAAGGCAAACGTTGGATTTGCGGAGCAAGTTGCCCCAAGGGAGTAGTGATGCACAACCACCAATTAACCATATCAACAACTTGGCGAGCTGGGACACCATTAAATAAAGTTAGATCCAAATCTGTAAGAAAATCCTGCCCTGGCGTTGTACCTCTCATTGATACATAAATTTTCCCAACACCAACCTCAGATGTCTTTCCTTCCCACACTGTTGCATCAAAACCTGAATCGAAACTTAAATCATTTGTCTCAACGTGGGTTACAACCTTAAAGTTATCTCCAATATATTTGGCTAACTCTAAGGTCATACGATCACCCAATGCTAACGTTAAATCTGCTCCAGACAACCCGTTTACAGTGGTTCCATCTAACGCATAAGTAGCATCAGCCAACAACGCCTCAATATAAGTATTAAAAATAGTCCCTAACATAAAAAGATCCTTATCTATATTCAACATTAATATTTAAATCAGAAAAAATAGTTTTTTTCCACTCTGAAGAAATGCAATAGCCTTCAAAAACATATGGTTTATTAGATTGAAAGAGATTGAGCATTTTCGATAACTTTCCTCCATCAGCACGCAGGGAGTTCCATTCAATGACTACAGCACCGGTTTTTACATCTTTAAATGAAGAAACCTTCTCAAATATATCAATGGGAACTCCATTAATTAAGCTTTCCTTCGCCCCATCAGAAAAAACGTTTTTTACAAACGAAAAATCTTTATCATACTTCAAAAAGAGTTTTTCATTGCATAATGCATTAAATTTTATAGCCCCAAAAACCTCATCAATTACAGGCAAAAAAAACATAAAAATTAAAAAAATGGCGGAAATAATACGTTTAAAGTATAGGCTTTTAATCTTTCCAAAAATCAAAAAACAAAACCTATAACATACGAATCCCCAGAACACCAACAATGATAAAAAAATCGCACCATTCATAATGAACACTCCAATACTTTTTCATTAATATTTATCATGCATATCTAGATCGGTCCATTTATAGGCCATAGCTATATTTCCTTCAGCCACATTTTAGTTGGAATTAACTAACGAGCACTTGAGCTAATATTCAGATCAGAGTCCATTAGCGCACCACAAACATCAAACTTGAGACCAATGACGTTGGCTCAGTGGCCAGTTTTATTTTTTAAAGTCAGTAAAACCCACACTTCTGTTATCTGTGTTTTAAAAAACATGTCTATAGATAGACTGTGTCCCTGCCCTATTGGCCACACAACAATTTGATCACTGGCAGAGGAAATATAACCATTTCAATTTGCAAGGAAAACACTTTCACTTCTCTTCTTTTCATATGTTATCGCATGTATTTCAATCACCAAAACTGCCACACAAAAAAAACGTCGCCAAAAATATCGTTTTTTTCAACCTGAATTAACTTGGAGCGTTACTTTTTCAATAATTTTTTAAAATTAATACCTTTTAATTAGCGCTGCTTGATGCCTACACCAATACTGCAAATCCTTTTCTGCAATAAACACCTTAAGGTTTACGAGTGATTTCATCGATATCCAACAATATCAACCCACAACCTCTGCCGTGACAAACATATTGTTTCGAGAGCGTACTGCTGTATAACAAACTCTCTTGCGATTTCACCCAGCAGCTGTCGCTCCGCTGAACTCTTCAATAAAGAAGTGACTTGTTCAGCAATCGCACTCACATCAAAAAAATTCACCAACAAACCCGTCTCATTATGCTTAATTACTTCCCGCACCGGAGCGGTATCACCTGCCACAATCCCACAACCAGCACTCATTGCCTCCAGCAAACTCCAGCTCAACACAAACGGATAGGTTAGATACACGTGAACAGTTGTAGCAATTGTATAAAGTCTGGATACGGTAGCTTCCCCACAAAATGCACACGACTCATATCTAGCTGCTCACGTACTTCGTCTAAAAAAAGGTTTTTCCAAGTGGTTCCCTCTGGGGCCTTACTACCATAGCTAACATCATCACCACCAACAATGATCACTCTTGCCTTCGGATTCTCTTTAAGGATTTTCGGCAAGGCACGCATAAAAACATGGTATCCACGCAAAGGCTCAAGATTTCGGTTGACGAAGGTAATAACTTCATCTTTCTTAGTCAGCTCGACACCATTCAGCCGCATTGACACGTTTGGATTTGGCTTTATGAGAGCTGTATCTATACCATCATGAATCACTGAAATTTTATCTTGGAAATGCCTTGGGAAAGTTGATCGCTGAAAGTGTGTTGGCGAAATACCTGCGTCGGCCTGCAAAAGATGTAAATCAAAGTTGGCATTTTTAAGTCTCAAACGACAGGCCATATCCAATTCTGGAATTGAAAACTCAGGATCAAAACCAACATCCCCACCCGTCGCTTGATAGTAATACTCACAGTAGAGCGCGAGCTTTGCTTGTGGCCATACATCCTTTAGAAATAAACTTTCGCCCCACCCTGGGTGAGCAATAATCAAATCAGGACTAAATCCATCTTTCTTTAATTTCATGGCTGCCCAATAAGCAGCTTCAGCCCGTATGGTTTTTGTTTCCAGATCCACGAGCCAAGGATGGATTTCGTTGCTACTGGAGCGCTTGATATCGTAAGAGTGCAGCTTCACACCAGATGGGCACGGACGCTTGCTTGGTGTTAACACACGAATATCGTTTTTAGGATCTGCTGCCAACGCCGGAGCCAGATGGACAAATTGAGCTGGAAAGTTTTGGTGTATAAAAAGAACTTTCATGGCACAGCAGCTTCCTTTAGCTAAGGGGAAAAAACCTTTAATCGTTATTTAGTGTAATCAGCGCTCACGAATACTCTCTTGCTTATATCTAAGCAGCGGTGATAAGAAATATTCAATCACCCTGCGTTGCGTTGTTTTTACTTCAGCAGTCACCGCCATACCCGGAATCAGCTTCACATCTTTTGCTTCAACACGAATGGTGCTTTTGTGCATTTTCAAATGCATGGTGTAAACCAACCCCAACTTCTCATCGATGATCGCATCATCGGAAATATGGGTAACGGTGGCATCGATCAAACCGTATTTAGTAAACGGGAAGGTGTGTACCTTAATTTCAGCCGCCATGTCTTTTTGCACAAAACCCACATCCTGATTTCCCAGCATCACTTGTACCTCCAGAGTCTCCTCTTCCGGCACAATGATCATGAGCTCTTGTGCTTCGGTAACAATGCCACCAATGGTGTTGATGGCGAGTTGCTGCACATAACCTGACACAGGCGCGTAGAGAACCTGTTTATCATTCATGTCCGTAGCTTTAACCAGTTCTTCACTAATGGTGGCAATCTGGTTACGACTATCAGCGATTTGGGTGAGCAGCTTGCCGAGCGTATCCGCTTTAAGAGCATTGATTTGTTGTTGGGCTTCATTGATAGCTGCGCTTAGCTGCTGCTGCATTTGCTGCTGTGCAGCCAAGTCCTGTACACGCTCAATACGCTGTTGTTCGACCTCCAGGTACTCCGCCTCTGAGGCCATGTTTTTTGCATAGAGACTTTCCAAGGCATCCGCCCTTTTGGTAATCATGGGCAGGGTTTGCTCAAGCTTTTTTATGGTTTCCTGATTCGCAACTTTTTCGCTTTGTACTTTTTTAAGTCCGCTGTGCAGACTGCTTAATTGCGCAAGATATTGTTGCCACTGCTCCCAGGTTTTTTGCTGGTGCAGCAATATTTCAGTTTCCGTAGGTTTAATGGCGGCATGGACCTTCAATTGAATGTCAGTCGCCATGGTCGGTAGCGATTTTTGTTGCACATCCGCTTTTGTTTTTACATTGGTGCCATTGGTTAAGAATGATTGCAGTGCTTCTGCACCGGCAAGATTAAGGCTGGCGTTGTGCAGCTCCTGCTGCATACGGGATTGATCAGCAGCAGTAATTGTGCGATCCAATTCAATGAGCGGATCGCCTTTATTAACGTATTGACCTTCACGGATATGGATGGCTTTGACAAAGCCTTTGGAGAGCGGCTGTATTTGTTTAACCCGACTGCTCGGGATTATTTTCCCTTCTGCACTAGAGACCACATCGACCTTGCCGAGAATGGCCCAGATAAGTGCCAACACAAATAAAGTAATCAATACCCACGCAAGCCAACGCACCAGTGGGTTAGGTGGCGACTCCTGCAATTCAAGTGCAGCAGGCATAAACTCGGAGAGGTTTTGATGTTTTGAACCATCACCAAGCTTGGCGCGCTCACGCCAAGCATCAAGCAGCTGCTGGAAGAAATTAGTCATGGACCACCTCCAGCTTTGGGCTGCCGTGCGGGTGTACCTGAGTGGGTCTGGGGCTATGCTGCTGATAGCCATGCAACTGGGCGTAATAGCCTTGTTGCTGCAACAGCTCATCGTGTGGCCCCTGTTCCACAATGTGACCTTTGTTCATCACGATGATGCGATTACAAATGCGTACAGTGCTCAAGCGGTGGGCAATAATAAATACAGTGCGCCCCTTACAGATCTCCGCCATGTTGTCCTGGATAATGCGCTCGGACTCGTAATCGAGCGCACTGGTGGCTTCATCGAAAATCAGGATGCGAGGATTGGTTAACAACGCACGGGCAATTGCAAGACGCTGGCGCTGCCCCCCAGAGAGATTACTGCCCTGCTCTCCCACCATGGTGTCGTAAGCCTCAGGGAGATCAACAATAAACTCGTGTGCACCTGCCAGCTTCGCTACTGCAACAATTTGTTCCATTGGCGCGGCAGGATTGGTAAGCGCAATATTTTCCCGCACGGTTTGATTGAATAAGAAGTTCTCTTGTAGAACCACACCAATATTGCGGCGTAGCCATGCAGTGTCCACCATCGCCAGATCAACACCATCAACCAGCACACGACCAGACTCGGGTAGATACAAACGCTGGATTAGTTTGGTTAGCGTACTTTTACCGGAGCCGGAGCGACCAACGATACCAATGATCTCACCGGGTTTTACTTGCAGGTTAAAACTATCGAGAATTACTGGACCATCGTGACGGTAGCGAAAGCGCACATGTTCGAAACTGACATCACCGGCAATGGAAGGTAACGTTGAACGATTGGGGTTGTAGCCTGGTTCACGCGGGGTATTGAGGATGTCGCCAAGACGTTCGATAGAAATCCCTGCTTGCTGGAAGTCTTGCCAGAGCTGCACCAATTTTAGAATGGGACCACTGACCCGCCCTGCCAACATATTAAAGGCAATTAGCTCACCCACAGTAAGTTGCCCATCAATTACCAGATGCGCGCCCCACCAGATAATACCCAGTGTCATTAATTTATTAATCAGGCCTGCAATTTGGTTTGCGACATTGCCAAGGTTTTGGCTACGAAAGGAGGCACTCACATAATTGGCTAACTGGTCTTCCCACTTACGCTGCATCTGCGGCTCTACCGCCATCGCCTTTACAGTTTGTACACCAGTAACCGATTCTGTGAGAAAAGCAGTATTAGCAGCACCATGTTTGAATTTTTCATTCAACCTGTGCCGCAGAATTGGAGTGATAAATACAGACAGGAGGATGTAGCAAGGAATAGTTGCAGCGACAACGAAGAATAGAGTGGAACTGTAGTACCACATGACTAACAGGAAGACGATGGTAAAACCGAGGTCCAGAATTAGCGTGAGCGCGCTGCCGGTAATAAAATTCCGGATAGTATCCAGCTCATGCACACGCGCAACGTTTTGTCCCACTTGGCGGGCTTCAAAATAACCCATGGGTAGTGCCATCAAATGATGAAATAAACGCGATCCCAACTCCACATCAACACGGCTGGTAGTGTGTGACATTACATAGCTGCGAATACCAGCGAGCAGCGCTTCGAATATCGCGATAGCAAAGAACGCAAAGGCGATAACATCCAGTGTACTGAAACCACGATGTACCAACACCTTATCCATCACTACTTGAAACAACAGCGGTGTGATCAAGCCAAACAATTGCAAAAAAAATGAAGCAATCAGCACTTCGCCAAACAGCTTCCGATACTTAATGAGCGAGGGAATAAACCAGCTGATATCGAACTTCTGCTGCAAGCTTTCGCGGATACCCAAGCGGCGACTGAGGAAAATAACTTCACCAGACCATAGTGCATTGAACTCATCAGCGGTTAGGGTCTTGGGAGTTTGATCACGTAAATCCTGCACCAGCACTTTAGTGGGAACGCCATCTTCTTCTGCAATACGTGCAAGAATGATGTAATCACCCTCTTTCGTTTTAGCGATTGCGGGTAAGCTTGAACCAATTAATTTAGCGAGAGGAAAAGTAAATAACTTTGCTTTAAAGGTTAATGCTTTAGCGGCACGGAGAATTTCCGTGTTACCAAGAGGTTGACCAGGAATAGAGAATTGGTGGGAGATTTGCGCTGCATCAGCGGGAAGCTGATGAAACCCTGCGAGTGCTACCAAGCACTGTAAACCGGTATCCATGGTTTAATCCATTCGAACAGCGATCAAAGAAGCGCCAATATTAATTAGGAAAAATTCTTATATCAATCGTATTTAAAACTATTGTCACCTAAAACAACGCAGCCAATTAAGTAACATCTGAAAGTGAAAAACAAATCCTAAAAAACTTCAAATTCATTCAACCTCCGAAGCGCATAATAAACCTCCTCAACTCAGGAGGTTTACATCATGCCTACCTATCAACACGATAAATCGTTACAGCAAGCACCTTGGAATAAAGGAAAACTCATTGGTCAAAAAGCACCATTGAAAGTGAGTGAAGTTTGGGAGATTCGAGTACGACTGCAAATTACTCATCAAATTCGCGAGCTGGCGATGTTCAATCTAGCCATCGACAGCAAGCTCCGTGCCTGTGATCTAGTAAAATTGAAAGTTCGTGATATCTGCCATGGATCCCAGATATTGCATCGTGCCACGATTATGCAACAGAAAACTCATAGACCCGTTCAATTCGAAATTACTTCGTTAACTCGACAAGCAATTGGGTCATGGCTAACCAAAGCAAGCCTTCGTAACGACAACTATCTTTTCCCAAGTCGGGTACACGGCTCCCCACACATTACCACGCGGCAATACGCACGAATTGTTCACCGCTGGATTAGCGATATAGATTTGGACGCCTCAATGTACGGCACAGATTCTCTGCGCCGGACCAAAGCATCTTTGATCTACAAGCGCACAAAAAATTTGCGCGCCGTGCAAATTTTGTTGGGACATACGAAGCTGGAAAGCACCGTACGCTATTTAGGTACCGATGTGGACGATGCACTGGAGCTTGCCGAGCAGACAGAAATATAGCCGCACTAAACTTAACGCTCAACTCGAAGCGAAGGACCGCTTTGGGCACGTTGCAGTCATATCACGCTGATCCGTTTGTCGTCAATTACCAAAAATAACAATACTGTCCTGCATTATTTTTTGTAGCAGCTGTTTAGCAACAGATAACCCCATTATTGTCTACAAAACCATCTGATCTAGAGGTCAATGTAATTTAGTACTTGCTAGAAAAAAACACCGCAAAAGCGGCGCTTTCTTTCTGGAGCTAAGATGCGACATAACAAAAAAGCTCTTCATTTAAATTTTAAATGGATTACTACAAGGAAAATGTAACCAATCAAAAGGCGCTATCTGTAGATAGCGCCTTTTTTATTTTAGCTCACAGAAATTTTTACGAACGATAAAAATGCAAAACTATTGCAATCAACGTCGGCAGTTAATTTTGCAGATGGAAAAGCGGGGTTTATGATTCGATGATGAAAGGTCTGACGTAGGCTTGTAACTCAGCAAAAAAGCGGGTGAATTCCTGTTCATAGAGATCGTAATCCTGCTCCAGTAAGGCGATTGCATTAGCCAGCCCGGCAGGCCTGCGCAACCGTAAATCAATACAAGGGGGCGAGAATTTCTTCAGTTCCGTAATCGAGACTAGATCAGGCAATATATTCCCAACGCGAAACTCTATGTTCCGTTTGGATAAATAGGCGTGGGCTAGCCAATTCATTTCAAAAACACCTCGATATATTCCTCATAACAGCATCACTACTCACCAACGGCGAGCAATAGACCAGAAGATCTCATCATTGTTGCAGATTTTCGCTCCACAGTTTCACCAATCCCGACATTTCTACGACATTCCCCCACCTATTCTGTGCGCATTCCCTTACTAAATGACGTCCGATAATGAAATTATCTATGAAAAAACCGATTGCCCTTACCTGTGCAGCAGCAGTGCTATGTGCGCTTGCCCTGATTGGAGCGAATATTGGGGCCGATGAAAATCCGCAGAAAACACCTGTTCCGCCACCGGTGTTATCGGTAGACCTTACGCAAGTTGAAGAAGTGATGTTACCGCTGCGCGTGTTCGCCACGGGCAATATTGTGGCTTGGCAAGAAGCGATTATCAGTGCAGAAAGCGACAACCTCAAACTGATAGCAGTTGATGTAAATGTGGGTGATTCAGTTAAACGTGGGCAAGTGCTTGCGCGTTTCAATGCGGATATTCTTGCGGCCGAACTCGCCGAAGCAAGTGCGGCTGTAGCACAAGCTGAAGCGGCAGCGATGGAAGCCGCATTAAATTTTAACCGCGCTAAAGCGCTGGAAATAGCCAAAACAATTTCTGCGCAACAGCTTGATCAAACTAAAGTTGCCGCCACGACAGCGAATGCCCGCGTGGATGCGGCACGTGCGCAGGAAAAAAAACAGCGCTTGCGACTGGCGCAAGCGCAAGTGCGTGCACCGAGTGATGGCATCATCACCTCGCGCACGGCGACCATCGGCACTGTAGTGCCTTCCGCGCAAGAATTATTTCGCTTGATTGAAGATGGTCGGCTTGAATGGCGCGCGGTTGTTGCGACTGCCGATATGAAGCATCTCGCTCCAGCGCAAACTGCCGTCATCACCGAGCAGAATCTCAATAACCTGCGCGGGACCCTGCGCATGATTGCGCCCACAATTGATACCGGCACCCACAACGGTTTGGTTTATGTAGATCTCCCACCAAACACTGCAGTGCGCGCCGGTACATTTACGCGTGGTTATATTGAAGTAAGCGATAGCCTCGCATTAACACTACCGCAACGAGCGGTAATTCTGCGCGATGGATTCCACTACGCGATGCAAGTTGATAAAAACTCAGTTGTGGTTTTGAAAAAAATATCCGTGGGAAGAAAAATAGATGAGCGCATAGAAATTATTTCGGGCTTGAAAAAATCCGAAGCTGTAATTGCTTCAGGTCTTGGATTTTTGAGTGAGGGTGACAAGGTGAAGGTTGTTAACCCCCTCCCAACCTCCCCCTTTGCAAGGGGGAGGAGCGAATACCCACCGCATCTCGTTGCAGAGACAAACCAGTCCCCTCCCCTTTTGAAGGGAAGGGTTGGGGAGGGGTTAACTCTAGGTAACATTGAGGAGCAACAATAAATGAACCTCAACATTTCCTCCTGGTCGATTGCCAATCCTGTTGCCACCAGTTTGCTATTTATCCTGCTTACGCTTGCAGGTCTTGGCGGTTTTTGGGCGATGAAAGTACAAAACTTTCCTGATATTGAATTCCCTATTATTACCATCACCGCTGCTTTACCCGGTGCATCACCGCCACAACTGGAAACCGATGTTGCGCGCAGAATTGAAGATGTAGTGGCCAACACCCAAGGAATTAAACACATCAGCAGCTCCTTAACTGATGGTGTCGCCACCATTACTGCTGAGTTTCGCATTGAAAAAAATGTGCAAGAGGCGATGGATGATGTGCGCGATGCCGTCTCCAGTATTCGTGCAAATTTACCGGCGGATTTATTGGACCCGGTAATTACCAAATTGGAATTGGCGAGCACACCCATCATGACCTACACGGTATCGTCTTCGCGCCTGGATGATGAAAGTTTGTCGTGGCTGGTGGATAACCAAATCACGCGGCAATTAATGTCAGTATCGGGTGTGGGTGCAGTAGCGCGCGTTGGTGGAGTCAATCGTGAAATTCGTGTTGAACTCGATCCGGATAAATTGCTGGCGATGAATATATCCGCCGCCGATATTTCACAAAAAATCCGCCAGCTGCAATTAGAATCCTCCGGCGGCCGGGTTGATTTGGGTGGAGCAGAACAATCCGTTCGCACTATTGCCACGGTTAAATCTGTGCACGAAATTGCCAGCATGGATGTATCGCTTGGCGATGGACGCCGCATCCGCTTGGATCAAGTAGCCAATGTCATCGACACCAATGCCGAACAACGTTCACTTGCGCTCATCAATGGCAAACATGCCGTAGGGTTTGATATTTTGCGCGCGCGCGGCGCCGGTGAAGTTGCGGTTGCCGATGCTACCGCGCTTGAAATTCAGAAACTGAAGGCGGCCCATCCGGATGTTGAATTTACCGAGGCAGTTAATTTTGTTGAGCCCGTGCGCGAAAATTATTCCGGTTCAATGATGCTGTTATATGAAGGCGCCCTACTCGCCATACTCGTTGTATTCTTTTTCCTTCGCGACTGGCGGGCGACACTGATTGCCTCTGTTGCACTGCCGCTGTCCGTGATTCCAACCTTTGCTGTTATTCATCTATTGGGATTTAGTTTAAATACGGTTTCACTCTTATCACTACCATTAGTGATAGGCGTACTGGTGGACGATGCCATTGTTGAAATTGAAAATATTGAACGTCATTTGTTAATGGGAAAATCGCCCTACACCGCAGCTCGCGATGCATCAAACGAAATAGGACTCGCGGTTATTGCCACCAGTCTTACACTGATCGCTGTTTTTCTACCAACATCCATGATGGGTGGCATAGTAGGAAAATACTTTTTCCAATTTGGTTGGACTGCATCAATCGCCGTGTTTTTCTCACTGCTGGTTGCTCGTATGCTCACACCGATGATGGCCGCTTTTTTGCTCAAAGCCACAGCAGAATTAAAATCCACGGGTCAACCCGTCAATAGTCCGCGCTGGATTGAAATTTATCTTCGCTATATGCGCATCTGTCTCGCCCATCGCAGGCTAACACTCGCAGCAGTATTACTATTTGTGGTGAGTGGTTTTCTCACTGCTGCACAGCTGCCCGGTGAATTTATTCCACAAGATGAAAGCAACCAAACCCAGGTCACTTTATCCTTGCCGCCCGGCAGCAAATTACAAGATACATTAGCAATCGCCGAACAAGCGCGTGCAGTCATGCAAAAAAATCCGCAGGTAGAATCCATCTATACTGCCATTGGTGTTAGCACTGCATCGGGTGATCCGGATGAAGCGAGCGGGCCAGCCGGTGTTACCTCCGCAGTACTCACCGCAAATCTCACTCATCGCAATGACCGCGCTGGTATCAGGCGACAAGATATCGAGAGTCAACTTAGAAACGCGTTAACGATTTTACCGGGCACAAGAGTGAGTGTCGGTATGGGCGGCAACAGTGAAGGTTATGAAATTGTATTGGCATCTGAAGATGGCCCATTGCTGGCGCAACATGCAAGCCTGGTCGAGCGCGAGTTGCGCAGTATTCCCGGCATAGGTGCAGTCACCTCGTCGGCCAGCCTTATTCGTCCTGAATTGGTGATTCGCCCCGATTTTGCACGCGCAGCCGATTTAGGTGTGACCACCGCATCAATTGCAGAAACAGTGCGCATTGCAACCGCGGGTGATTACGATCAACTACTCGCAAAATTAAATTTAAGTGAGCGCCAGATTCCAATTGTCGTGCGCCTGGCCAATAACGGGCGCGATGATATTGATACCTTGCGGCGCTTGCCCGTTCCCGGAGTGAAGGGGCCAGTGCCACTTGAGAGTGTGGCCGAACTGGAGATGTTAACCGGTCCAGCTGAACTCACGCGCTATGATCGCATGCGTAATATTAATATCAATGTTGAACTCAATGGTCTCGTATTAAGTGATGTTGAAAATGCGGCTGCAGCACTTCCAGCTTTGCAAAAACTTCCACAAGGAGTGACATTTGCAGCAACCGGTGATGCGGAAGTCATGGGGGAATTGGTGATAGGTTTTGCAATTGCAATGCTCGCCGGTGTGTTGTGTGTATATGCGGTGCTGGTGTTGTTATTAAAAGATTTTTTGCAACCCATGACGGTATTGATGGCCTTGTTATTATCAATCCCCGGTGCTTTTTTTGCGCTGTTAATAACCGGTTCAAGTCTCTCGATGCCGTCGATGATTGGTTTAATTATGCTGATGGGAATCACCACCAAAAATTCCATTTTGTTGGTGGATTACATCATCATTGCGCGCCACGATCATGGTTATAGTCGCCGCCACGCCATAATAGATGCGTGCCGCAAACGGGCGCGCCCGATTGTGATGACAACTATCGCCATGGGTGCAGGCATGTTGCCTATCGCTCTCGGTATGGGTGCTGATCCAAGTTTTCGCGCGCCTATGGCAATTGTAGTGATTGGTGGACTAATTACCTCTACACTCTTGTGCTTGCTGGTGATACCCATTATTTATAGCTTGGTAGATGACGCAATCGAATTTATCAAAACAAAAATGAACCACTACAGGGAACCTGTATCTGACACAGAATCAGGAATTGAAGCATAAAATTTACTACGGTTGGACTAGAGTTAAAAACACAGCAACGCAATTTATTTAGGAACAGAATGTGAGCAACGAATCTTTATCGATCCTGATTATTGAAGACAATGCGCAACTCGCAGCGAATCTTTACGATTATCTGGAAGCCTGCGGACATATACTCGATGCCGCACCCGATGGTGTATCCGGCTTGCATCTCGCCTCATCCAACGATTACGACGCAATCGTGCTCGACTGGAATTTGCCGCGCCTTGATGGCCTCACCTTGCTTAAACGCTTGCGCAATGATGCAAAGAAAAAGGTGCCGGTAATTATGCTCACCGCGCGCGACCAACTCGCGGACAAAATTGATGGATTTGAATCCGGCCTTGATGATTATTTGGTAAAACCGGTTGCGCTACCGGAAATTGAAATCCGCCTGCGCTCACTGGTTGCACGCCTCAAACGATGTGCAGTGCCTGATGATCTGCTCAGCGTAAGCGATATTCAATTCAATTTAAAAACCCTTGAGGTCCAGCGCGGCAATAGAAAAATTACCCTGAGTAAAACCGGCCGCAGTTTATTGGAATTATTGATGCGCGAAAGCCCACGGGTTGTTACACGCGCACGCTTGGAGCAAGCCGCTTGGGGCGATACACCGCCGGGCACAGATTTATTGCGCTCACATATGTATGTCCTGCGCCATGCACTTGAACAAGGTTCAGAAAAACCGCTCCTGCACACTGTGCCGGGCTCTGGCTATAGGTTGTGTGAAATTGAATAAGCTCACCAGATTCGTTAGCGAACAGTTTAATAAACCCCGCGGGGTCTATTGGTCGATTAGCGCCGCGATGATCGCTTTTGGTTTTACTATGCTCATTGCAATCGGGCTGCAAAGTTTCGGCAGTCAGTATTTAATCGAACATAAATTTTGGGTCGACATGCTCAAATCAATTTCCACTGACCACGCCGCACGTGTCAACGCTGGCCAAGCGGATTCACTACCATCCACCGGTATAGTGCGCTCCTGGTATTTGGAGAATGGCGTACAAGAAGAAAATAAAACGACAACAGTTCCCACATTTTTAAGGAGTCTGCCACCCGGCGCCTACTCAACAGAAGATGGCTACGGTACTTTTATTTCCAATGATATGTTCAAAGGCATGGATACGTTTCATGCATTGGTTGTCGATCTTCCCAACGGAAAATTAATTACCATGTTGGATATCGGCGAGCTGGAAGATCAGCAAAATCGTGATTCAGTCACCAGCACTATTTGGATAGGCGTACTGGTGATATTGATCGGCGGCATGATGGCATGGTTACACGCAAATCTGGTTCGCCCGGTGCGGGATTTGGCTGAACGCATGCAGGCAATTAATCCGCAGAATATTGGTGCGCGCGTCCCGACAACTTATAAACGTGAAGAAATACAGATAATTGCGCAGGCGAGTAATGCGCATTTGGAGCGGGTTGAAAAATTTATCGAGCGCGAACGCAGTTTGCTTGACCAAGCCAGCCATGAATTCCGCACACCTATTGCGGTGATTTCCGGTGCGGTCGATGTGCTCAAACAAATTGCATTGCCGGATGCATCAAAACCTGCGCTTACGCGCATTGAAAATGCCGTCGCAGATTTATCGGAAACAATGGTCGCCCTGCTCTACCTCGCACGCGAAGCAACACCAGAAGCAGAACCTGCTGATGTAACTGTGCTGCATGAACTCTTGCCGCGATTAATTCAAGATCACGAACATTTACTCGGCAGTAAATCAGCGCGACTCAAACTCGGCGATTTGGAACCTACCTTTATCACCGCACCCGAGGCTATGGTACGCATCGCTGTGAGCAATTTAATTCGCAACGCGATTGAAAACACTGATGCAGGGTTTGTTGAACTGAAACTGCAAAAATCTGTTATTTCGGTAGCCGATTCTGGCAGTGGTTTTAATCCGGTAGAAGCGGCACGACGCTATCGCGATAGCCTGCGCCAAGCTGCGCCCATCCGTGGGCAAGGGCTTGGTTTGTTTCTGATTGGCCGTATTTGTGACAGGTTCGGCTGGGAGCTAGCAATCCAATCCACCGCAACCGGTGGTACCCATGCCACGCTGGATGTCAGCGCCAGCACAATCAAGCTCTGATAATGTAATGCAGCTGGCTTATGCAGATTTTTTAGTAAGGTTTACCTTATTGTACAAACGATATTTTTCATCGGTTATCGCCATAAAGGGCTTTAACCGCACTTCCTGTTTATCCAATTTGATTATCCATTCTGCGTTTGTATTTCTCGCGGCAGAAAGTAGCTGCTCCGCCGTGTAAGTATTATTAGGTGCGTTAGTGGGAAATAACACCAATGGCCCAAACACTAACGCAACCATTTCCGCATGCTTGGCATTGAGCGGTTCAAGACGCAAACTCATATCAAATACAATCTGGACTTTATCCTTATCTTTCCAGGTTCTGGATATTTCAAAAAACTCACCGCGTTTTATTGCACCGCTCACTTTTTTGCCGTTGACCACAACATGGGTTGTATCGCCCGCCCAGGCGGGAATACGCAAATTAAGGCCAAAGGCTACCGGCTTTTTGGTGCTGACGGTAAAGCTACTGCTATTTTCAAATGGATAGTTTGTCTCTTGCACCAATACAAGATCATGTTTGGCAAATTGCATATTCACTTGTGAAGGCACATACAAATTCACAAACAGGCGCTGTTCATCTTGCAGATAGGTACTGATTCCATAATCGGCAGTCATTTGAATAAAGGTGCCGGAGCAACAGGGCCATTGTTCGCCACGGTAAAACTTACTGGCATCGTGATGATAATCGGCGTAATAAAATGTGCTGCCATCAGGTAGTGTTGGTTTTGCCCCCAGGATAGTGTTGTACAACACCCGCTCCATGCTGTCACCGTAGTGACTCGCCTTGGTTATTTGCATTAGGCTGCGCGCAATTTTGAAATGACCGTAGGTGCCGCAAGGTGTTTCAAATGAGCGATGAGTTTCACTGAGCGAATTGAATAGCGTTTCTGTATCGTCCGCCGCTAATAATTCTTCGTTCGGCCCCCAACCTCCGGTTGCGTAGGATTGCTGTTCAATAAAAGCAAAACCATTTTTTGCTGCCTGCAAATATTTTTGTTCATTGGTAGCCAGATAAGCCTGAATCGCGGAGTTCAATGCATTCACATGGCTGTAGGCATGTTTGCCTTTGAACGGGCTGATACCTTTGGCAAGCGGATCAAACAGCGAATCATTTTGCATGTAGCGCAGCGCGATTGCTTTGTATTGCTCACCCATACCCAATTGCCAAGCGAGGAATAAATTTTCCGGCAAGGTATAGGGTTCATCCCAAATTTCTGCCTCTTGGGTGTAAGGTCGCGCGCGGCGCTCTTCGCGCGTCAGGGATTTTTCGGGCAAGAAAGGCATAACAGTTTCTGTCAGTTTTTCCAATGCATCTTTGGCTTCAACAACGCCGACATAACGATAGGCATCAATAAGCCCAATCGCCAACTTGTCGTAGGTATAGGCTGGCAGGTAGTAGCCCTCAAAAAAAGTTTTGGCAATTGTGGGGATATATTTTTTTACCAATCCATCGACTTTTTTAGCGATGCGCGCATCTTTGGTAACCGCATAGCTGCGCGCCAAGCCGGAAACATACTGGCCAAAACTGTGGCCGGGAATATAGCCATGCCAGTTGGCTGTACTCCAATCATTAGGATCGATATGAAAATCGCGCGAGTCATCGTACCAACCGCCCATATCGTCACCCGGAGCAGGCTGGCCCGCGCGCGAACGAAAAGGCTTGAGTAATTTATCGTCATCAATCCCCATAAATAATTGCTGCTGGTAATTAAATTGCTCCAGCAGCTTACTGCTACCCAAACGCACTTGCGCATATTCAAATACAGCAAGCCCCGTTCTTGTTTTTGCAGTGGAGGATGAAACACCGGCATGCACCGGAGCAGCGCAAGCGCATGCAGCCAGGCATGATGTGTTTAAAAATTGGCGGCGCGATAGTCTGGGCATGTTTTTTGATCCTTTTTATTAAAAGCATTACTGCAAATAGGTGACTACGAAAGCTTTAAACTTCAGCAATTGCGCGATAAACAAAATCAGTTATCTGCACTTTTCCAACTCCCGCACAATAGATCCCCACTTTTAAACTCAGGAATCCGCCAAACACATTGTGATTAATGCCAGACACCTCCATACGCGTAGGATGAAGTTTCCAGGTGCGGCCATTGTCATGCGAGTATTCGTAAGTAATCACATGGCGATTGTTGGTAATACGCACGCGCACGCTGTTGGTTTTTATCGCCTGCCGCGCCCAGGTTTGTTCTTCGGCGTATTGGAAAGTTTTAACGGTATCGGCAGTAAATCCCAATCCAACAAAAGCTTTATGATTGTAAAAAAGCAATACGCCAGCCTCGGCGCCCGCTTTTAATGTAAGCGTAACTTCTGCCTGATAAGCGCGATCGGTAACGGCGCAGGTAATTGGTGAGCTATCGAGCGGCGAACTACCTGCTGCAGCCAGCTCTAACATTTTGGTGCGATAAACTGCGCGCGCAGCGTCATTCACACCAGGATTATGGAATCCCCACTGGGTGCCAAATTTGTTGCTGGAAAAATTATCTGAAAGCGCAACACCCGCTGCAAATGCAGCCGTTTTTGCGGGTGATAATTTATTTTTTGGTAGTCCTGGTTTTGGCAGTGGATGAGAAAGATCGCCACCCGTTGCACGAAACCAACCATCATCAGTCCATTCGATTGGTTCTAATATGGCCTGCCGCCCCAGCGTACGGAAACCATTTTCGTAAGCGTGGTACACCATCCACCAATCACCTGCCGGGCCTTCCACCAAAGTAGCGTGACCGCGCGACCACCATGGCTCAGCATCGGAAATTGTGCGCACCAAAGGATTGTGTGGGCAATGCTCCCAGGGGCCATGAATGGAGCGCGAACGCGCCGCAATAACCATATGGCCAGTAACCGGGCCGGCAGTGCCGCCCACTGCAGTGACCAAATAAAACCATTCACCTTTGCGTAGTAATTTGGGTCCCTCAGGGGCAAAATTTTCAACGATCCAATCTTCGGGATAACGCCAGGGGCTGTACGCCGCTTCAAGCTGGCCATCGGTCGCCAAGCCATCATCGCGCAGACGAATTTTGCGAATGCCATTCACAAATAAATAACGTTTGCCATCCTCGCCCACCGCATGGCCAGGATCGATACAGCCATCGATTTTCAAATCAATCGGATCGCTCCAGGGACCGTTAATATCGTCCGCCCAGATAACGTAAATCCCCCAAGGCTTGCCATCGGGTGCAGCGGGAATATAAATGTAATAGCGGTCATTGTGCTTGCAAATATCCAACGCCCACACAGTGCCGATATTTTTGTGCAGGGCTGGGCCGAGTGGAATCCAATTCACCAAATCACGCGAGTGCCAGATCACAATGCCCGGATAAGAATTGAACGAGGAAAACGTCATGTAGTAATCGTCGCCATCTTTCAAAATAGTAGGATCAGGACGATCACCGGCAATGATGGGATTTAAATAGGTGCCATTGCCCAAGTCAGCTTTGCGCTGCCCTTCAATGCCACGTCCCCAGAGCGGAAAGTTTTTTGCGTAAGGACTGGCAGATGATTGCGCCGAAGATCCGGCCAGCGCCACCGATGCGGCCAACGGCGAGGCAACCGCACCTGCTATACACACTTTAAAAATATCCCGGCGCGTTATATCCACCATTTACGAATTCTCCTGCGACAATGTTATTCGTTATTTCTGTAAGGGCGCGAACACAAACCCACTTACGGCCAGATGCCACAAGCGGTGCAAGTATCCTCATAGGCAGGCGCTTTCTTTAGTATTCGCGCAAAAATTATTATCAAATTTGCTAAAAGTTGAAGTTTTCTTCATTTAAGTTGAAGAAATTCATCGCCTGCGTATGCAGCAAGTTGATCTCGCCCTCCCCCGCACACGACATTTCTGCGACATCACTCATCTAACCTGCAACCTCCACACTCCCACCAATCAATGAGGTTAGTAGTCCAATGAACAAATTACTCTGGCCAGTATTGCTGTCCGTAATATCACTTAACACTGCTGCGCAGGGCGGGCCGGACGGAGGAGAAGGCCCTGAGGGCGGCCCTCCATTATGGGGAGTTGGCTTGGGCGCGATGCTCAACGACAGCCCCTACGCGGGTGAAGGCACACGCGTAATGCCCATTCCGCTTATCACCTATAACGGCGAAAATTTTTACTTCAGGGGCATCACCGCTGGCTGGACATTTATGCGCAGCGAATCACTTGAACTTTCGGCTATCACCAAATTTCGTTTTGATGGATTTTCAGTCGATGATCTCGGCAGAAAAGAACTGGCCGACAACGGCATTGATTACCGGTTATTGGAGGATCGCGATATCGCGCTGGATGCCGGTCTGGCAATCAAGTGGAGCGGCAGCGCTGGTGAACTTGAAATCGAATTACTCGCCGATGTGACCGACACCAGCGGCGGCCAGGAAGTGGCCATCCAATACGGCTACCCGATGCATATCGCAGGTGGAATGCTAACCCCTAGTGTGGGCGTCACCTGGCTATCGGAAGACAACGCCAATTATTACTACGGTACCCTCGACGAAGAAGTTGCTCGCGGTGTAATCAACTATCGCCCTGATGCGGTCACTATTCCCCACGTCGGCGTTAATTACTTCCGCCCGCTCGGCGAAAACTGGTCGCTGATGACCGTAGTGAAATACAGCATGCTGCCCGACGAAATCCAGGACAGCCCCTTCATAGAACCCGACACCAATGGCACGGCATCCATATTAATTGGAATTTCACGCGGTTTTTAAATTTTGCAAAGTAAGGTAAACCGAACACTGCCGCGATGCCTGTAGCACGCTTCGCGGCAGCAAACCCGGAACGGTTTTATGATTATCGAAAACAACAGTGATTACTTTTGCAGAATATTTGACCGCTTTGATCTCAGCTCAAAAACCATCAGCAACTGTGCTTTTGAGAGCTGTATATTTCAAAACGCTATTTTTTTGGAAACAGTGTTTAGCAATTGTAGTTTTACTAATTGCATATTTACGGACTGCGACTTGAGTGATACCTACTTCGTCCAAAGCAAAATCTGCGGTATTTACCTACACCAACAATACTGAAATCTATGAACAAGTTGGGTTAAATTCCACCGCGCGTTAATCCTGACAAATTTGATCAACAACCCCGCCATTCTCAATCACCATATAACAACCAAAACGGTCATGCTGACTGTGCTCACATACTCCATAACCAAATACATATACGTCTGGAGGATCTGGTCGAAGACAAATCCCCTCACATTCACTTCCTGATTTGCACTGTTTACCTCCATCCTTGTAATAGATCACGCAGGAAGGAATTCCAAGCATCCCAACCCCCTCAACTTTTCCACCCGATTTCTCACATTCAGCAACATCAATTCTTGCTAATGCTTTAGCACGCATTTTCTTTAGATCCTGCTCCATCCGCCAGTCGCTGTATCCAGCGCAACCTGAGATAAAGAAAAAGGACAATAATAATATCGAAAGCTTCATATCTGTCTCCCTACAGCTAAGTGGTATTGCGCACCGAACAAGCGCTTGGGTGGCGCTATTATTACAAGGCAATTTTTCCGACTAACCTGAACAATATGTGACCTTAATCGATATTCAATTACTAATCCATAACAGCTTGCTACCGGTAGTGATAGTTTTTTTGGTTTTAATCACCCTATTCAATCATCAATGGCTATCCATGCATTGAATACGGTAGACTGCCTCATATCGTGTAAAGATAAGCATTTTCGGGCTAATTCCTTGTAACTTCGCAACGAAAAAAGTGAAAAAATTGCCAAACAATCCTCAAACAAAACTTCGATTATCACTTCTGAATAGCGGCGTAGCCGGACTTGATGAGGTGCTTGGTGGCGGCTTCCCTCGTCACAGCCTTTATCTTATTCAAGGTTTGGCAGGTAGCGGCAAAACCACTATGGCCTGTCAGATTGGCTTTGCTCATGCAGTGAAAGGCGAGAAGGTTTTGATCCTAACTTTAATCGCAGAAACTCATGGAAAGATGCTTAACCACCTGAGCAATTTTTCATTCTTTGACGAAGAATTGATCGGCAAAAACATTTTAATGTTTGGTGGTTACAATGAGTTAGTCAAAGGTGGCCTTGATGGGTTGCTGCAGTTAATCACCGGAATGCTCGCAAAGCACAACGCGGACATCCTTATTATTGATGGTTTCCGGTCAGTGCGCGACTCAAGTCCATCAACCATTGGCTTATCCGAATTTATGCTGTCATTGAATTCACTAGTTGCCTCCATGGAATGCACAACCTTCCTGTTGTCCCCCACCGAGGGCAATGTGGCCGACTCGGAAAATACGCTGGTTGATGGCTTGATTGAATTAAGCCAACACGAAAAAGGCATGCAGCTCATTCGCGAAATAAAAGTATTTAAAATTCGTGGCGGAAAACACTTGTTAGGTCGTCATGTATTCGAAGTGGGTGAAGATGGCATAGTGGTCTACCCACGCCTTGAAGCAATCAGCACTGCCAATAGAACCGAAGACTCAGCATCCAACGCCCTTGTTGGTTTCGGCATTCCCGGCTGGAACAACATTACCAAAGGTGGTGTAAACAAAGGTTCTACCACAGAATTATTGGGCAATCCCGGTGTTGGAAAAACACTGATGGGTTTGCATTTTATTTATGAAGGATTACAACGTGGCGAGCCTTGTTTGATTGTTGGCTTTTATGAATCCCCCATGCGCTTACTTGCCAAAGCACGCAGTATCAATATTGATTTGGAACGCTTCATCGACAATGGTCAGCTGCAGATAATTTGGAACCCACCCTTGGAGCTTTCAGTAGACGCACTTGCCCATCAGATTCTGGAAAACATTGGCGCTCGCAAAGTGTCGCGGTTGTTTGTCGATGGTATGGATGGCCTGCTGGATATCATTATGCACGTGGGCCGCGCACGCTCGTTCCTGACTGCATTTGTCAATGAATTGCGCTCTCGCAACGTAACAAGCTTCTTCACGCGCGAGCTTGCCTATCTCGGCAACAAACTTCCCGAGAATTTTGATTCAAGCCCTTCATCAATACTGTATGAAAACATAATGTTGCTGCAGTACGTGGAAATCAGCGGCATAAATTATCGTCAAATTGCTGTTTTAAAACTGCGCCAAAATGGTTACGACTCTGCCAACCACATAATGCTGATTTCAGACAATGGCATCTCTATTGGACGCTCGGTATCAACAGAAAAATTAACGCAAGAAATTATCAAAAATAACGCTTTAAATAATGAGCCGCAATGAAAGACGAAACCGTCATTAAGGCCACGGACGATGCCCCCGTCATACTGATTGTTGACGACGAAGCTGATATCACAACGACCTATGCGATGTTGTTTGGATACTATGGCTTCCGTGTAAGCACCGCTTGCGACGGTAAAACTGCATTGGAAATAATTGACGCAGTGAATCCGGATATCATCCTGTCGGATTACATGATGCCACTCATGAACGGCGCTGAATTGTGCAGTGCCTTGAAAGCTGATACTCGCTGGAAAAACACGCCGTTTATATTATCGAGCGCCGCCTTTCATCTAAAAGATGTGAATACACCATATGATTCACTAATGCAAAAGCCTGTGGTATTTGATGATCTTCTGAAAGAAGTAAAACGCTTACTTGGAAAAAATTGAAATGCCCAGTATTGAACCTGGGCTTCTTTTAACTACACCCAAACTATTTTTCTCTCCTTGCATTCCTCTCCGCGAAAACTAATCGCCTGTTTTACAGGTAGCCTTTTGGCAATAGATCCATATGTGCCAAACCCCTATTGAGAGCACTGTTTGGATAAAATTCCTATCTCAATCGGTCAAGTTTTCATTAAAGCATGCGCATTTTTTAAGAATGATAAAAAACACTCAATTATGTTATTGCATAACACTTTTTGCGGATGCTCATCTTGACTTAACTTAATTTATAAAATTCTCAAATGTAATTCAATCGTAACAATCACTTCCAATACTAGCGATCTTGTTCGGCCTCCCCCTTGAGGCCGCGAGCAACAACCCAAGAAACAGGATCCCCTCATGAAACGATTAACAGTGACAGGACTAACGCTGGCTTTAGCGTTGACTGGTTGTGGTAGCGACGACAACAAAAGTAGCTCAAGCAGATCCAGTAGCAGTGCAAGCAGCGCTGCAGCGAGCAGCACTCCCGCATCAAGTAGCGCACCGGCTGCATCTAGCAGCACGCCTGCCGCGAGCAGCACTCCGAGCTCAAGTAGCAGCAGTGCAGCGCCGGTAGCGAAAAAGAACGTATTGTTTTTCCTCGGCGATGGTATGGGTATTACCACACTGACTGCGATGCGTATTTACGAAGTGGGTGAAGCTGGCAGTATCACTATCGATACATTGCCTGAGTCTGCATTTGTGCGCACTTACTCTGAAGATGGTCAGGTGACTGATAGTGCTCCATCGATGGCGGCTTATATGACCGGCGTCAAAATGAAAAACGAAGTTATCTCCATGACTACTGGCACCAATGCTTATCGCGCTGACGGTTCACAATTTGTTGATGCAAATGGCAACAGCACTTGTGAAGCAGGTAATGGCCAAGCGGTTCCAACCCTGCTTGAACAAATGAAAGCCAAAGGTTATGCGACTGGTGTGGTGAGCACTACGCGCATCACTCACGCAACGCCTGCGACTACTTATTCCCACGTGTGTAACCGCAATGGCGAAAATACTATTGCGGCACAAATGGTTCCTAACGGCGCCGGTTTTAACGCGGCATTGGGTAATGGTATCGATGTAGTCCTGGGCGGTGGTTTGCGTCATTTCTTACCGAGCACTGTGAGCGGTGGCCGTCGCACTGACAGCCGTAATCTGGTTGAAGAAATGAAGACCGCTGGTTACACCTACGCAACTAACACCAGTGAATTGTTGGCAGCGGCAAACACCACCAACAAATTGCTCGGCTTGTTCACCAGCAGCGACATGAGTTACGAATTGGATCGCAATCCAACTGCAGAACCAAGCCTGTCGGAAATGACCGGCAAAGCAATCGATATTTTGAACCAACGCGAAAAAGGTTTCTTCTTGATGGTGGAAGGTGGTCGTATCGATCACGCACTGCATGCGAGTAATGCAAAACGCGCATTGACTGACGGTATCGCTTTCGACAATGCAATCAAATTAGCGTTGGAAAAAATGGAAGCTGTTGATCCTGGCCTGAAAAATACGTTAGTCGTTGTCACTGCCGACCATGACCACACCTTGGTAATTAACGGTTATGCCGAACGCACTGGCAAAACAACTGACTCTCATGCCGGTGTATTGGGCCTCGTAAAAAGTTACGTCAACGGTCCAACTAAAGGTCAACCAACTAAAGACGTCGATGGAAATCCTTACACCATTCTCGCTTTTGGTAACGGCCCTAACCGCCCTGCCACACGCATCGCGTTGGATGAAACTACCACCAGCGGTAAAGATTATTTGCAAGAAGCGGTTATCCAGTTAGACAGCGAAACCCACGGTGGTGGCGATGTATTCCTGGGTGCAAAAGGCATGGGCGCAGAAAACTTCCACGGTGTAATTGATAACGTCGAAGTCTTCGGTCTGATTAAAAAAGCCATCAATCTGGAATAACCCGCCCCTTAAGTAGGAGAATGCAATGAAACGATCTTTTTTAAGTGGCGCCATTTTAAGTTGTGCTGCCGCAATGACTGTTAACACTGTTACCGCTGCCGAAGCGAAGAATATTATTTTCTTCCTCGGCGATGGTATGGGCCCGGTAACCCAAACTGCAGCGCGTATTTACGCCGGTGAAAAAGCAGGATTGGCTGTGCCGGAAACTCACAAACTGGCAATGGAAAAATTAGGCTACGCCGCGCGTATCAAAACCTATTCGGAAGATGCACAAACTACTGACAGTGCACCCGGTATGGCAAGTTACATCACTGGTTCGAAATCCAAGAACGAAGTTATTTCCATGACGCCGGATACCAATCCAAACGATGCGTCGGGTAATGCTTACCAAGTTAATGGCGATAGCACCTGCCCCACTACCGGCAACGGTCAAGCTGTAGAAACTTTGCTGGAAACTTTGAAAGCGAAAAATTACGGCACCGGTATCGTGAGTACCACGCGTATCACTCACGCCACTCCCGCAACGACTTACGCTCACATTTGTAATCGCAATGCGGAAAATACCATCGCGGCGCAAATGATTCCTAACGGTGCTGGCTACAACACCAAACTGGGTGCCGATGGAATGGATGTAGTGCTCGGTGGTGGTCTTCGTCACTTTTTACCAACGACGGTTAGTGGTGGCCGTCGCACCGATAACCGTAACCTGGTTGAAGAAATGAAAACCGCTGGTTACACCTACGTCAGCACCGGTACTGAGTTGAGTGCAGTGAATTTGGCAACCACCAATAAATTGCTCGGTTTATTTAACGCGAGCGATTTGAACTACGATTTGGATCGCGTGAAAAAAAGCATTAATGAACCAAGCCTTGCCGATATGACCAAGGCGGCGATTCAAGTGTTGTCGCGCAACCAAACCGGCTATTTCTTGATGGTAGAAGGTGGCCGAATCGACCACGCATTGCACGGCACTAATGCCAAGCGCGCACTGGAAGATACACTCGCATTTGATGCTGCAATTAAAGCGGCAGTTGAATCAGTTGACCTGAGCAATACCCTGATTGTTGTCACTGCCGACCACGACCACGTGATGGCTTTTAACGGTTACTCCAAAATTGGTAACCCGATTCTCGGCCTGATGCGCGACTACGTCAGCGGTACTCCATCGAAAGATAAACAAGGCAAACCATTTACCACTTTGGTGTTCGGTAATGGTGGTGGCCCACGCGAAGCAACTCGCGCTGAATTGCTTGAAGCCGATGTAATGGCAGACGATTACTTGCAAGAAGTTGGTGTAAAACTGGGCATCCCAGGTTCAGAAACTCACGGCGGTGGCGATGTTCGCCTGACTGCTGGCGGTGCTGGCAGCCAACGCTTCAAAGGCACACTGAACAACACCGATATTCACGGTTTGATCAAACAAGCGATGGGTTTGTAATTTTTAAATCCCCCGGCCCCTCTTAGCTACGCGCACCGTTTCAAAGAGGGGAGCTTCTTTTTCTTGAGGAGGAGCAAGCCCCTCCCTTTTCCAAAGGGAGGCTGGGAGGGATTTAAGTATAAGTTTTTGCAGATATTGTTTTAACGCAGGTTCAAAGAGATGAAAAAAACACGTTTTGGTTTATTCCTACGCAGTATTTTATTACTGCCATTGTTTGTGATCACCAGCCAAGTGTTTGCTGCGCCCGCCGACGCACTGCGCGTGGAATATCACCAATGGAAACTCGGCAAAGACGGCGTACGCCAGGAAATGTCCTACTCCGAATTACTTTATCGCCAACCCGATTCGCTCTGGATTGAACGCGAAGTTCCTGCAGCGGCGCAACGCGCGCACGACGATCATCATCACGGCGGCCTTGGCCATAAACATGCCGATGTCACCGGTGCGCCTCTGTGGATTGTGCGCGATACCCAAGGAAAACTGGATGTAAAACTGGTAGACCGCCACGAAAAACGCCTGATCGAAATAGCAGAAGCCTATTACAACAATGTGGGTTTTGATGGACACTGGGTAGAAACCTGGAGCCTTGCTGACCCGGAAAGTTTAAAAAAACTCAAGCCAACAAACGTCAGTGAAAATGGTTTGGAAACTTACGAAATACAACGCGGCAACCAGCAGATAACACTGGTATGGAACACTAAAGGGCAATACGCACAATCTATTAGCTCCAAAGACGCGCAAGGTTTATCTGGCCGCACCATCAAAGCAAGCCAAATCAGCGCACCTAAGACCTTGCCCTGGACCCAACTTGGCAACTACCTTTCACGCGATTATTCCGACTTATTGGATTAATTTTCTTTCGCCACAAATAAAAAAAGCCGCTGTAAGAACTACAGCGGCTTTTTTATCCTTGTTATTCTTTCACAGCATACCTATCGGATTTTCTAGCTGCCCTATTTATTTATCAGCACTGGCTCATCCATCCTAAGTTCAACAGGTACTCTTTTGTTTTCCAGAATGAACACCCGGTTTTTTGAACTGCGTAACTTTTTTACATCGTTCGAAAAATAGCTATCAAACAAACGCTGCATTGAGCCATCCTGTTTTGCGACGGCAAGACCTTTCTCAACACGCTCCGCCAATTCAGGATGCTTAATGCTCACCTGAAATAAAACCGGAAAAGGATAATAAATTAAAATATTCGGGGCGATAGTGACATCAAACGAGTGCTTGCCAAACTGTTTAAGAAAATCATCTACCTCCATTACTCCCAGCGGAATGTAATCAAAGCGGCCAGCAACGAGCATCGAAAATAAATTGTAGTAATCCGCTTGGGAATTTACGCTATAGCCGTTGGCTCGATAGATAAAAGAATCCTCCCAATCGCGCCCCTGCCCAGCCACTAACTTTTTTAGTTGTGACGGCTGGGTAATCGCTTCAAATTTCTGCACATCGCTTTTACGTATCACCAACCGACGATAACCGAGCAAATTGTGCATCAAGGGGATTTTAACGGCGATGCGTTTATCGTTCCTGAGCGCGGATGGCGCAACCTCGGTTGCCCAATCCGGCGTCGCTTCGATGTTGATCAACTCGCCATGGCTAACCTCACGGCTTGCCCTTATGGCGGCAATTTTTTGATCGGCGCGAATTAATTGGTATTCACCATGTGTTGCGCGGGTTTTATCAAGTGCCAAACGCAACAACTCAAATTGGTATTGGTCGCGCTTGGCGCTAATTCCCAGATCCCAATAGCGATAGATCATGGGTGATCCATCTGCTACAGCAACTGAGCCAAACAGCAACAGGACAATTAATAAAAAAATTTTCATCAGTGAGCCCTCCATCTTGTCGGGCGGGGAATCCTACAGAAAGGCAGATCAATTAAGTCTAGCCATAAGCCAGCATAGGTAAAGAAGTTAGCTCTTGGCGACAAAGATAAAAACTAACCCAGTGTTGAAATAGATGGCAAGAACTATTTTCCATCCCACGATAATGTTCGCAGGCGCACCGATCTCATTGAGTGTTGCGCTTATGTTCAATAACCAGTCTAACAGTAGACCTATCTTCTGAACCTAACCGTGTTAAGGAGTAATGTTATGAGCCAACCACAACGTAAATCAGCAGAAGCCACCAAGCCAAAAACCCAGGAAGCGATTGCACTATTAAGGGCAGACCATCGCTTGGTTGCATCGCTTTTTGAGCAATATGAATCGGCCAAAACTGCCACCAAGAAAAAGGCGCTGGTCGCACAAATTTGCATGGAATTGACAGTTCACGCCCAAATCGAAGAAGAAATTTTTTATCCTAAAGTAAAGAAAGCGCTTAAAGATAAAGAATTGGTTCCGGAAGCTGTTGTTGAGCATGCGACGTTAAAAGACCTTATTGCACAAATTGAAGATGTTGAGCCGGATGGTGAAATGTACGACGCCAAAGTGAAAGTGCTATCCGAATACGTAAAACATCATGTCAAAGAAGAGCAAACTGAAATATTCCCGAAAGTGAAAGATACCAAATTAGATTTGGTAGCGCTTGGAGAAGAACTGGCGCAGCGAAAAGAAGAGCTGCTCAGCAAGTTGAAATAATATGCTAATGGCCCTAATAAGGGCCATTTTTATGTCCAGAAAATAAAGTGGGGATGATAATGACTGATAAGCAAAAAGAACTGGTTCGCGAATGGTTGAGCGATGCTCACGCCATGGAAGCCCATGCAGAACAATTATTTTCCAAACAAGCAGAACGGTTTAAAAACTATGCCGCTCTACAATCAAAGTTGAAATCTGATTTAAATCGCATTGTGGAAAATCAAGTTGCGTTATCCATCCGGATGCAACAACTGGGCAGCAGCTCTTCGATTATTAAAGATGCTGCCGCCAAGGTCTTCGCGGGTGTTCAAAATATGTCGGTACTGGCAGTCAGTGACGAACCGGTTAAAGGCATTCTAGCCATCCATACCTTTACGCAGCTCGCGATAGGTTCATACAACATTCTTGTGACCGCTGCAGACGCTATTGGAGATGAAGAAACAAAAACATTGTGCCAAACATTATTGGATCAAGTACAAGTACGCGCCCACTGGATAAGTGAAGAGCTAGGCTCAATCACGCGCACTTACATACTTGAAACATCCGAATGATTTGCAGATCCATCCAGGGCAAACTACATCTAGGGCAAACTAAAGGTAACTATGCTTCCGCCGGGTTTTCCTTTCGGATTCTTACCACCACCCGCACCAATAGAAATAAATTGTTTGCCATTGACTGAATAGGTTGCCGGTGTTGCAACACCGGCAGCAGGTAAAGTGGTTTGCCATAACAATTTACCCGTGGTTTTATCAAAAGCTCTGAATTGATTATCAAACACAGTTGCAGCAATAAATAACAATCCGCCTTTAGTAACTACAGCGCCGCCGTAATTTTCGCTGCCGGTATTTTTTAATCCTTGCGCAGCAAGCTCAGGATATTCACCCAAGGGTTGCGCCCATGCGTATTCCCCAGAATTCACATTGATTGCACTCAGCGTTCCCCAAGGCGGAGTAATCGCAGGATAACCATCTCCATCAAGGAAACGTGTGTAACCGCCAAATACATAAGGATCGCCTTCGGTAGACGGATATTCAGGCGTGCCTTTTTTTACCGCTTGTGCAGGGTCGCCTTTGAGATAATCGATCACAGCATCAACATCTTGTTGCGATAAAATTTTTCCAAAGCCCGGCATTCTGCCGTTGCCTTGCATAATCTGATGCTGCAATTGCGCTGCGCTCAAGCGATCATTCACATCAATTAATGGCGGAAACTCCGGTGGGCTGCCTTTGCGTTCAATACCGTGACAAGCGGAGCAATTATTTAAATACAAAGCTTCACCACTGTTACCAGCGATAATCGGCGGGCGCTCTTTGACTTTTAAAATCCATGCCATTTCATTGGCGTTGACGTAAAGCATTCCGGTATCGGGATCATAAGCAGCACCGCCCCACTCGGCACCACCATCCATACCGGGAAATAAAATGGTTCCCTGAATCGACGGCGGATCAAATGGCCCACGCGAACGCAAACCGGAAAATATATTTTTCGCTTCCTGATTGGCTGCCGGAGTACGAGTGGTAAGCAGATCCTCAGTTAAATGTTGCCGCGCAAATGGTTTTGGCAACAACGGCATAATTTGCGATGCAGCGGAAAACTCACCGGGAATATCTGATGCAGGGGGATTTACTTGCGTTAACGGATATAAAGATTCGCCAGTCGCGCGGTTGAGAATATAAATCACACCCGCTTTGGTAACCTGCGCAACCGCAGGAATTTTTTTACCTTCACGCTTGACGGTAATCAATGTCGGTGGAGTTGGCGGGTCCCTATCCCACAAATCGTGTTTCACTAATTGGAAATGCCACAAACGTTTTCCGGTATTTGCATCCAATGCAACTAACGAGGTTCCAAAAAGATTATCACCCGCGCGATCGCCGCCATAAAAATCCTTATCGCCCATACCTGCCGATGCCAGCGGCACAAATACCACTCCGGTTTTCGGATCTAAGGTAAGACCCGACCAGGCATTAGCGCCCTTTGCCGTTTTCCACGCATCTACTGGCCAGGTTTCATAACCGAATTCACCAGGATGCGGAATGGTATGGAATATCCATTGTTGTACGCCGGTGCGAACATCATAGGCACGAATATGCCCCGGTGTATTACCGGTCGAACCCATCACAATCAAATTTTTATAAACAACACCCGGCGAAACATTACCAACATTTACGCTATCAGGTTCGCGCCCCAATCCCTCGCGCAAATCAATTTTTCCATCGCGACCGAAAGTATTAATTAACTCACCTGTCTGCGCATTAACCGCCATTAAAAAACCACGGAAGCTAAATAGAATGCGTTCGTCATTGCCATCGCGCCAATAAGAAATACCGCGCAATCGCTGCCGGGTATTTACCAGTTCACCAAAGGCGGGATCAAACACCCATTTCTGCTGACCGCTCGCCGCATCCAAACAAAACAAGCGCCCTTTGGGTGACACGAAATAAAAAGAGCCACGAACGATGAGTGGATTGCTTTGCATGTCCGACTGGTTACCGCCTTCACCAAAAGCATCGCCTGAATCAAACGTCCAGGCGATTTTCAAATCACCCACGTTTTCTTGATTGATTTGATTCAGTGTCGAGTAATGGGTCCCGTGCGGATTACCGTGATACCAGGGCCAATCTTCGCCGGATTGGAAAGCGCTAGTATCATTTGCACTGCGCTCGCAACCAGTGAGCAATGTACAAACCATCAGCGTGAGAGTGGAATAGCGCAGGAGATGTTGATGCCAATTCATAGGAGAGCCCAAAGCTGGTTTTTTTATTGTGCTATAAAAAACCATTCTACGTTTTGTAGATATATAGACTCAACGATTTAACGAAACCTTACATGAAACATAAAATCACATGAAACAAAAATCCACATGAAAAGGCATCAACCAAAGAAGATGAAAAACTGACAGGTAATTAACAGATCGAGCTTAGGCTTCAGTGCGCAGACGCTGAAATGCGTAGTGCATTGATGCGCTGAGAATCAAACTATAACCCAACAGCTCGCTCGCCTCTTCCACCGCATTTTTAACAACACGCAAATAACCATCACCCATAATATTTTGCCATATTCCCGTCATCCCCATCAGGCGGGAATAGCAAACCAAAATAGCGATAGCTACCAGCATTAACACGCCCGAGTGCGAGGAAACAAAACGCAGTAAGCCTTGCAGAGTGGCAGAGCTATTTTTAATAGCATTAATAATTGCGGTGAGCGCGATTGGAGCAGCAACGTAAAGCCATAAACCATGGGCAATCAAATCAAACAGAGCATCTAATTCGCGGATTAACATACAGGCAAAAAATGCCGCAGCGAGCAAGAAAAAATATCTTTCAGTCGATTTCTTTTGTGCGAGAAGAATAAAACAACCGATAGTCAAAGCTAACATTACCAGTTGGGCTATTTCGGTCACAGACTGTTCAGAGACACCATTACCTATAACTTTTAGGTCGATGAACAAACAGATAGGTGGAATACTAACCACTAACATCAAACTTAAAAACCGCGTGACAACCTCACCTACCGATAACCACTTAACTGAAGGTGACGACACATGATCTAACAACGCAACACTTTTTTGCATAATACATACCTCATACAACAGAATTACCTAACCCGACTGAATAAATCTCAATCGGGCTTTTAGCTCGGTTATTATGAGTACACAGTGAATAGTTGGTAAGTTAGCATTGTCATGAAAGTGTATTACTTATGTCATATTTCGCTGCCACACACCGCATAGGGCCAATATTTTCAGCATAAAAATCCGTAAATTCATCTTAATTTTTTGGCATAGAACCTGCTATTTTAAAATACGCACTACAGCAGGAGAAAGAAAGATGAACGCACTAGGATTGTCAAACCTGAACCTCTACAGCTCTATAGGTTTATCCGGAAAAAATAAAGCTTACACGCCACAACAAACTGTACTTCCTGAAAAAAACAACTTCACCGCCGATAAAGTAACAATATCGGAGCAAGGAAAAGCGCTTTCAAATCAAGAAGTTCCCGAAGAGTTACTACGAATGGCAATGGCGCCAGGCTGGTATATAGATTACATGCCGATTTCAAGCAAGCTTGGCACACCAGAAACTCGTGAAGTGGGTTACTTTGCGCGCGTAGAAACGTACAAAGAACAGTTTAAAAATGAATTATCCGAATATTGGACTACTTTCAGTAAGGCTTACGAGTCCTCGAAAGAGGAATTCGGAATAAATACTCAAAATGACATGTACGAAAAAGTTATCAAAAATCCAGAAAACAGCGAATCAATCCGTCAAACGGTTGAGCAAAAAATAGCGGCCAATCCAAGAGCGCTTGAACTAATGAATATTTTAGGTATCAAGCGGAAATAACACGGGATATAAGCTGCCATAAAGCGGCAATTAATTTCCCCCTTCACCCTATCAGAATTAATATTATCCAGTTTTAGATGATGAGAAATTAGCGCGCTATTTGATATTTTTTAATGATCGGATTTTTTAAAAAGATTTTGGTATTTTTTATAGCTTCCCCAAACTAGCATTACCAACCCCATTGAATTGATCGTTTCTTGAAATGATTCCCGCCATTGACGCGGGCAAGTGTTTTTATATTATAGAAAATAGCTCTATCCAGATTGCTATTAAAAAATAGAGACCCGCCCCAAATACAATTGACCGCACAAGCACTTGATTAAACGTAATATGTACCAAAGTATGAATATACCTTGATACTACAAATCCCCAAGCATTAAAAATAAGATGTTCGCTTACATAAGCCAAGCTAATAGATAAAACACAAGCCGCAATAAAAACTAGTGGAAGTTGAAACAGGTTGTTCAGATTATTCGTTGTTTTAGTTACATAACTTGGCACTTGGTCGCCATCAAAGACTTCGTAGTCCGACAGCTTTGTCGAACCAAATTTGATAGCCCACATACGACACACAAAGGCAACAAAAAACATCGTTGCAATCAGAATAAGTAATGTAAATAATGGTTCTTTCATGTTTATTCCTTAAACTGGATTATTTATGAGCTGAGCCTTTAGCATCTCATTTTTACTTATTGCGTATTTCTGCAACTTCATCAAACCACAAACTGCACATACAACTCATGCATCGTCGGAACCAGTGACGCAACCAGTAATAACGCCATCACCCAATTAAAAATACGAATGCGGACAGGATTTGATAGCAGGTTTTTCAGGGAGGCACCAAATAGTAACCACAGGCCAGTGCATGGCAGTCCGAAAAAGATAAATGCCAGAGTGATGGTTCCCACTTGCACTAGATAATTACCACCCGCCGATGCAAAGGTGACAACAGCACCGATTGCCATAATCCAGGCTTTTGGGTTTACCCATTGAAATAACGCAGCTTGAATAAAAGTGAATGGCTTTTTCTTTTCAGTATTTAATTTATCAGTTGATGCGGTTGCTACCCGATAAGCCAGGTAGAGTAAGTAGCAGATGCCTACCACTTTTAATAGCGTATGCAAAACCGGGAATTGCTTGAACAAGATACCCGCGCCCAACCCGGCGGCAATAATAACCAATGGGAAACCGACGTTAATGCCGAAAAAGTGCGGGAGGCTTTTTTTGATTCCATAATTTACGCCGGATGCCAATATCAAAATATTATTAGGGCCCGGCGTTATTGATGTGGCAATCACAAAGAGAATGAGCGCAAGGTAATCCATATTCACCTTTTACGAGCCTGAAAACAGGCTCTCATTTATATCGCAGCTTGTAACCATAATGGCTTTAACGATAGTTTTTATTTTACGCGCCTGCAAATTTTGCTTTGCTGATAGCGGCAAAGCGCTGCAACAAACTAGTGGCCTCCTGTGTAGCCTCCACCTTTGCCAATAAGCGCTCATGATCATCCAGTTTCGCTTGCAATTGGGTGATGTAACCACGCATGGCAGTAGCGGAAAATTCCGGATGGAACTGCACACCCCAGGCGTAATTACCGATACGGTATGCTTGATGCGGCTCGATGTCGCTGTGCGCTAACAATTGTGCACCCTCGGGCAAGCTGCGAACAGATTGGTAGTGGATCAGCTGCGCGGGAAAGGTTGCTGGCAGTTCACCTAATAACAAATCTTTGTTTGCACCTTCGGCCAAGGTAATTTCCTTTGTGCCGATTTCAAGACCAGCAGGATTAACATTCACCACACCACCGCAGGCATGCGCTAATAATTGGTGACCATAACAAATCCCCAACACCGGCAATTCTTCAGCAACGCAGGATTTTAACCAACCACCTAATCGCTCACTCCAATCTTCGCGGTCGGTCACCATTGCATGGGAACCACTTATCACTACGCCAGATAACTCTGCTGGACGCGGAAATTCTGTTACTTCTGTTGCGCTCACAATAGTATACGGAAGTTCATTACCCAAGCCTGCTGCGATCCAATCGCCAAAGTCGCCCTGGCTTTTGCTGATCTCCGGAAAAGTTTTTCCCGCCATTACAATCAGGATAGGTTTACTCATGGTTACATCTCATCTCAATGTTGACTAACAACTGCATGCATCACTAAAACATTTGGTTTTTAAGTGATGCAAATATTCGTCACGCTTTTTGCTGCACGCCTGCGCCCTGTAAAAACATTTTCTCAATCAACTCTGCCATTCCAGCCCTGGGAACACGCCCGCGATGCTCGGCTTCGATCAATGAGCAGCCTATGCCAAAAAATATTTCACTCAATGCTACTGCGCTGATATCAATACGCAACAACCCTTCGTGCTGACAACGCAGAAAAAATTTATCACTCACTTTTTGAATCTCAAGCCAGCGCTTATCCAGATTTGTCTCTAATAAAAAATCCGGTCTGAAATGGTAAATCAAAAATAGCGTTAGCTCTTTGGAATCCAGCACGCTGGCAATCAGCGACTTAAAGGCTACTTCGACCGGTGCATGTTCAAGGTCGCAAGCCTCAAGTGATAGGGCAACGGTTATGGTTGCCTCTTCCAACAAACGCGCAATGATCTCCTCCCGCGTTGGGCAAAAGCGATACAGAGTCGCTTTGCTTACGCCAACAGCCTTCGCCAATTCTTGCAGGTTTGCCCTTGGCTGATTGGCAAGTGCTACCGCGAGCTGCAGCAATAACGGGTCTGTTTGGTTGGTTGCTGTTGTCACCTAGGCTTCCTCTGGTTATTAGGCCGCTCATTCTACGGCACCGAATGTCAATGTCTAGACGACCCATAAGATACTTATTTTTACCAAATGAATCAAATTTGATTCATTTTATCTTTTTGTATATTATGCGATCCACTTTGGAATCAGTCTCACTGGAGCTTATTAATGATGAAACCTGTCTTTGCACACGCTGGCCTGGCCATTTCCGGGCTAACCCTACTAGCTGTACTTACCGGCTGCGGCGAACAGCCCGCGCAGCAGGGGGCAGGATTTACCCGACAGGTAGAGGTAGTAGTAGCCGAACCTAAGGCGTTGCTGGTGACTGATTCATTGCCCGGCCGTGTAACGCCTGTACGTGAATCGCAAGTACGCGCGCGAGTCGCGGGAATTGTGATGAAACGTCACTTTGAAGAAGGCTCGGACGTAAAAGAAGGACAGTTGTTATTTGAATTGGACGCAGCGCCTTACAAGGTTGCGCTGGCAAAAGCCGCGGCTGAACTTGCCCGCGCTGAAGCCCTATTTACCGAAGCGCAAACCAAGGCCACGCGTTTTGAAGATCTCGCTAAAGCAAAAGCCATCAGCGTGCAGGATCTGGATAGCGCGCGCGCCACCCTCGGCAGCTCCCGCGCCAGCGTGTTGGCTGCCAAAGCCGATGTCGACAGTGCGAAGCTAAATCTCGGATACACACGTATCACGGCACCTATTTCCGGACGAATCGGTAAAGCACTGGTGACCGAAGGCATGTTGGTTGGCCAAAGCGAAGTCACTGAAGTTGCGCACATCCAACAATTAAATCCGGTCTATGTGGACTTCTCTCACGCGTTAAGTAACGAGCTGGCACGTCAGGAAGATAGCCGCAGCGGCAAGCTTGCGGATGGCGACATTCTGGAAGCGCGCGTTGATGGCACTACTCATGTAGTCACCGGCAAGTTGCGTTTCGCTGGCGCAAACGTTGATCAAGTGACCGGCACTATCGCCCTGCGCGGTGAATTCCCCAACGACGATGGTCGCTTGCTGCCTGGCATGTATGTGCAGGTGCTGACGCGTTTGCAAAATCAACCCACTGCTTTCCTCTTACCGCAACGCGCAGTAAGCCGCGGCGCCGATGGTAATCCACAAGTATTTGTGGCTGGCAAACAAGGTGTAGAAGTGCGCCCGATCCAAACCGGAAAAATGATCGGCTCCGAATGGCAAATTCTCTCTGGCCTTAACGCGGGCGACAAAGTGATTGTCGGCAGCAACGCCATGTTGCAACCGGGCGAAAAAGTTGAGCCAGTAATCAAGCAAAAATCCACCACCGGCGTTTAATTGGGGACACTAGACCATGCCTGATTTTTTTATTGCACGTCCCAAATTTGCCTGGGTCGTGGCGATTTTTATCGCACTCGCCGGCTTGCTGGCATTACCCAAATTACCGGTAGCGCAGTACCCGGTTGTTGCACCACCGCAAATCGTGATGTATGCCACCTACCCCGGTGCTTCCGCATCGGTATTGGTAGATTCCGTCACCAGCGTAATTGAAGAAGAACTCAACGGCACAAAAGGGCTGTTGTATTTTGAATCTTCCAGCAACTCCAATGGTATTGCGGAAATTACTGCAACTTTCCAACCGGGAACCAATCCATCGTTTGCGCAGATGGAAGTGCAAAACCGTTTGAAAAAAGCCGAAGCACGTTTGCCCGCTGCAGTAATTACTCAAGGCATTCAAGTTGAAGAAGCTAACGCTGGCTTTTTAATGTTTTATGCCCTCACCTACAAAGACGGCAGCGAACATAAAGAAGTTGTTGGCCTCTCTGATTACGCTGCGCGTTACATCAACAACGAAGTACGCCGTGTAAGCGGTGTGGGTAAATTGCAATTTTTCGCATCAGAAGCCGCGATGCGTATTTGGGTTGATCCGCAAAAACTGATCGGTTACGGCTTGAGTATTGATGATGTAAACAGTGCGATTGCTGCGCAAAACATTCAGGTGCCGGCAGGTAGTTTTGGTTCATCACCAACGCGCGCTGATCAAGAGTTAACGGCCAACATCACCGTAAAAGGCACGCTCAAAGATCCGGAAGAATTCGGCAAGATTACGCTGACGACTTTGCCTAATGGCGCAAGCGTGTTGCTGAAGGATGTCGCACGCATTGAAATTGGCCAGCAGGACTACAACTTTGTATCGCGCCTTAACGGCAAACCTTCTGCGATTGGTGCAGTGCAATTAGCACCCGGTGCCAATGCGATGCAAACCGTGGAAGCCGTTAAAAAACGTTTGGATGAATTGTCGGTAAATTTTCCGGACGATATTGAATTATCTGTTCCCTATGACACCTCGCGCTTTGTTGATGCGGCCATTACCAAAGTAATCCACACACTGGTTGAAGCTATCATCCTGGTGTTTTTGGTCATGCTGTTATTTTTGCAAAGCATTCGCTACACCCTGATTCCCACCATCGTAGTACCTGTGTGTTTGCTTGGAACACTGGCGGTGATGTACGCGATTGGTTTCTCGGTAAATATGATGACCATGTTCGGCATGGTACTGGCGATTGGTATTTTGGTGGACGATGCCATTGTAGTAGTCGAAAACGTTGAGCGGTTAATGGTTGAAGAAAATCTTCCACCAAAAGAAGCCACCATTAAAGCGATGAAACAAGTATCCGGCGCAATTGTGGGAATCACTTTAGTGCTCTCGGCCGTATTTATTCCGCTGGCATTGATGAGTGGATCGGTAGGCGTGATCTACCAACAATTTTCTGTATCGCTTGCTGTATCAATTTTATTTTCCGGTTTCCTTGCACTCACCTTAACACCGGCACTGTGTGCAACTTTGCTCAAACCGGTTGACCCGGGGCATCACGAAAAAACCGGTTTCTACGGTTGGTTTAATCGCAAGTTTCAAACGCTCACCAACAATTATGCGCAATTGAATCACAAGCTGGTACGCAAAACCGGTCGCTACATGATGATTTATTTGGTGATAGTTGCAGTGCTCGCGTTCTTTTACATACGTTTGCCACAAGCATTCGCACCGCAGGAAGACCAGGGCTACATGATTGTGGATGTGCAATTACCTGCAGGTGCAACTACCGCGCGCACCAGCAAAACCATTACCGAATTGGAAAATTATTTGGCGGGCCGCGAGAGCATGGATTCAGTCACCTCCATTCTCGGTTTCAGTTTTTCCGGCATGGGGCCGAATGCAGGCTTGATGTTCCCCACCATGAAAGATTGGAGTGAGCGCGGTGCAGGTCAATCGGCTGCCGATGAAACCAATGCATTCAATGCTAACTTCGCATCGGTAAGCGACGGTATGACAATGGCAGTTACACCACCACCGATTGAGGGCTTGGGTAATTCGGGCGGCTTCTCGCTGCGCTTGCAAGATCGTGCTGGTTTAGGCCGCGAAGCACTCACTGCTGCGCTCGGCGAATTATTGGGGCGCGCGAATCAATCGCCGATTATGGCTTATGCCATGCTGGAAGGATTGCAGGATGCACCCGAATTAAAACTCGACATTGATCGCGATAAAGCCGAAGCCATGGGTGTGAGCTTTCCAGTGATCAGCCAGGCAATTTCCGCTGCATTTGGTTCGGCCACTGTGAATGAATTTAACAATCAGGGTCGCCAGCAACGCGTGGTGGTGCAAGCTGATGTTGAAGCGCGTATGACTCCGGAATCGTTATTGAAATTGCACGTACCTACTTCTTCAGGTTCACAAGTTCCGCTCAGCGCATTTGTTACCGCGCAGTGGGATTTTGGCCCGGTGCAGTTATCGCGCTACAACGGCTACCCCACCTTTAAAATTATGGGCGATGCAAAACCCGGTTACAGCACCGGCGAAGTGCTCGCAGAAATTGAAAGCATTATTGCCGATTTGCCTAAAGGTATTGGTTACGAGTGGACCGGACTTTCCTATCAGGAAAAATTATCCGGCGCGCAAGCACCGATATTAATTAGCCTTGCCATTCTGGTGGTGTTTTTAATTTTGGTTGCGCTTTATGAAAGCTGGTCGATTCCGATAACAGTGTTGTTGATCGTACCTATTGGTGCTTTGGGCGCAGTGCTTGCGGTGACGATTATGGGTATGTCCAACGATGTGTATTTCAAAGTCGGCTTGATCACCATCATCGGGCTTGCAGCGAAAAATGCGATTCTAATTGTTGAGTTTGCCAAAGAACTTCACGCTGCAGGCGCATCTCTGGCCGATGCGGCAATTCAAGCCGCGAAGTTGCGCTTCCGCCCCATCATCATGACGTCTATGGCATTTATCCTCGGCGTATTGCCGCTAACAATTGCAACGGGCGCCGGTGCATCCAGTCAGCAGGCGATTGGCACCAGCGTAATGGGCGGCATGATTACCGCAACCTTGCTCGGCGTAATTTTTGTACCGGTATTTTTTGTGTGGGTGCTATCGCGGTTGTATGTGCGCGATAAAAACACCAATGAAACTGCCGAGACAACAGCATCATAGAAATATTTTCTGCCAGGGATGGCTTGATGTTGCTTTTCAATTTTTACCACACTGCAGAGTTGCTATGAATTTGATCGACAGCAATGACCATTTTTGCAAGATATTCAATAATCTCGATTGGGTGTCGCGCAGCGTTTACAATACCACGTTTGAAAGTTGCATCTTTCAAAACAGCGATTTTTCCAATACCGAATTTAGCCAATGCACATTCATCAATTGTATTTTTAGCAACTGCAATTTAAACAATATCCGTTTCAACCAAAGCGCTCTAACAAGCACGCTATTTTGTTAATCGAGCTGTAGATGTTTTTTCGTAAACATGTTTTTGCACATCATTACAGTAACGCGGTTGCAACAAACATCCTTTTTACCAATCATATTAAGAGATGAATTAATTCGCAGGAGCAATTTGAAATGACAGCCACTCACAGCAGAAGACGCGCACCGGATGATGTAAAGACTGCATTATTCCAGGCCACTATTGAAGGTGCATCGCGCTGCGGGCTGGCAGAATTATCGATCAAGGAAATTGCTGCGCTGGCAGGTTTTACCAAAGGCGGTTTGTATCATCACTACGCATCAAAAGAAGAGTTGATTGATGCTGTTTTCGATCAGTGTCTTGTGGACTTTGGCGATGCAATCCAGGAGCGCATAAAACAGGATAAACAAGCCTACGGGCGTTTCACCCGTGCCTATGTACAAGCAGCTGTAGATGCTTGTGTCACACGCAATACCGCGCAATCCTTATTTATTTTTAATGCGCTGACTGACAAAAAATATGCCTACAAATGGGATGCTTGGGTCTCTGCCAAACTCAGTAAATATCCCGACGAACAACACGCCCCTGCCCTGCGCATAGCGCGCTCTGCCGCCGACGGTTTATGGTTGCAATGTTTTGGAATGCGCCAGCCGGAAGAAAAGCGAGCCGCAACAGCTGACCTCTGCTCGCGACTGGTCGCACTCACAATGCCGGATTGATGCGAAAAAAATACCATGTGCCCGGCATTGATCTGGATTATTATCGGCGGCTGCTGATTCACATCGACAAGATATGCCAACCTGAAAAATCGGGTTGTTTTTTGAACAGGAGACACATATGAATTCCACTGATGCCGCGCCAACCTCCGCGCGCGCGCCACAGCGCATTCGTTTACCGCTGCGCTTTCGCAAAGTACAAGTTACCGCTACTGAAAAATTCGCCACCAGTTTTATCCGCATCACTTTCGATGGAGATGACCTTGAAGGTTTTGATAGCCCCGGTTTTGATGATCACGTAAAACTGTTTTTCCCCGATGCAACCACTGGCGAACTGCGCTTGCCGGAATTAGGCCCTACTGGCCCGGTCTGGCCAGAAGGTGCAAAACCGGTTATGCGCGACTACACCCCCAGATTTTTCGACGGCAATGCCCGCACCTTGGTGATTGATTTCGCTTTGCACGAAGCGGGCCCTGCAACTGCCTGGGCGATACAAGCAAAACCCGGTGATTTGCTTGGGATCGGCGGACCTAAAGGTTCATTTATCATTCCGACCGAATACGATTTCCATTTGCTCGCCGGCGATGAAACTGCCGTGCCTGCTATCGCCCGTCGCTTGGAAGAGTTGCCAGCAACCACTAAAGCAATTGCACTGATTGAAGTTGATGATGCGGGCGATGAAGTTCCACTGTCATCGCAAGCGCAAGTTGAAATCATCTGGTGTTATCGCAAAGGCGCAGTTGCAGGCACCACTACCGTCATCAAAGATGCATTGGAGAAATTAACCCTGCCCGATGGTGAAGGTTATGCGTGGATTGCGTGCGAAACTAAAGCGGCGCGTGTAATTCGCTCCTACTTGGTGAAAGAGCGCAATATGAGTTCCAAGGGTGTTAAAGCTGCCGGTTATTGGCAACTCGGTGTCGCTGATGCGCACGAAAATATGGATGATTAAATCCATTGAATGAAGCAGGATTTCCATCTTGCTTCATTCACTCCTACGCAAAATACTCCACACAGTTTTTTTATGTAGCGATTTATCAATCGCCACTAAGGTCGCTCCAAAATTCTCGCACCCGGTCCCTGCTGACCTAAAATATCTTCCGGATTGCGCAACGGACATTCTTTAAGCGATAGACACCCGCAACCGATACAACCATTGAGTTCATCACGCAGGCGCTGCAGTTTTTGAATGCGTTCATCCAGATTCTCTCGCCATTTCGCCGCCGCCGCACTCCACTGCGCTTCACCTATCTTGCATTCCGACTGATACTCACCGAGCACCTCCTGAATCTCGCCCAGCGGAATCCCCACTCGCTGCGCCACTTTGATAATGGCGATGTAACGCAACACACCAGGCGCATAGCGCCGCTGATTGCCCGCATTGCGCACACTGAAAATCAGCCCCTTAGCCTCATAAAAATGGACAGTGGACACCGCAACGCCACTGCGCCGCGCCACCTCACCCACACTCAACTCCCGCGCAGGAGCCGCATTATTTTTCGCCATGGCTATTGACCTCAAGTTAACTTGAGGATTTATAAAGACACCCAACGCTTTTGGCAAGTCACCAACAGCATCATCTTTGAAATAGATTATCAACCCAAAGCGCCACAAGCGCTGACCATTGGCCAACTCTCAATCAAGGGGTTTCACATGCTCTACCCACAGGAAGAACTATTACAGCGCGACAATGAATTGCTGGTAAAAGGTTTTCTCGATGCCATTTTCAGCAACCAATATCCCGGCCATGATCGCAATGGGTTATTTGCGCAGGCCTTATCAGAGCAAATCAATTGCTGGGGATTTCCCGAATTCAATCCGCAAAACCATTTGGAGTTCAGTGGCTTTTTAAATTATCTGCACGATGTATTCCGGGATTCCAAATACTGCATCGAGCCGCTACTCGCCGATGACAAAAACGTGTTCACCCGCTTTCATGTACAAGGCCAACACAGCGAAGAATTTATGGGGCTGGCAGCTTCAGGGGGGATTATCAGATTCACCGCCATCGGTGTATTCAAAATACATAACAATCGTATCAATGAAGTGCTGATGTATAACAAATCAGTGACCTTAACAACGCCGAAAGGCAGTGTGTATCAATTGATAAAAGCGGTTTAAAAGCCGCCTTTATCAGTTACAGTAAATATGGAGACAGCTAATTGTGATTTCGTTGTATTTTATGGTTCAGCAAGCATGTCTCTATATTCTTTAGCCTCATCCTCAGGCATGTGCTTTAAAAGTACTCGCATAGTAAAATTACCAACTATTTTCTCATTTTTTATGTATTGCCAATCAGTAATGTGATCAGGGATAACCTCTATAACCTCCCCATCTTTCACAGATTCAACAATTTCTGGATTATTATTTATTTCACCAAATATCTGACCGTCTTTTTTATCGATATTTATTACCCAAAAATACTCCACGCCATTTTCGTCTTCTATTTTCACCTTCAATGCAAAATCAGACTCTCCGTTATTTGGTTTTTCATAAATCCCCCAAAACGTTGGCAAGGTTTCTTTGGCTTTAGAAAATGCAGCAAGCATTTCTGGATCATCAGCGGCAATATCTACAGTCTTGTCTCCATATGAGCATGAAGCCAAAAGCACCAACATTACTAAAATCAAAAATCTAAAATTAATCATCAATTTAATTCCTTAAAAACCAGCCTTATTAGCAAGCTAGTGACTTATAGAGATGCCTAACGCACTAATATCAAAATAATGCGATCAATTCACAACGAGAAAAAGTGAATAGAAACCAACTCTAAACACATCAAACAGATCCGCCCATTACGCTGGATAACCACCATCAACAATATAAGCCGCCAATTCATCAGGCGTACCTTTTGGAAAGGCTTCTTTTAAATATTCAAGAAATGTCGATACACGAGCACTCAATAAACGTCGGGACGGATAAAGCGCCCACAATGCAATCTCCGGCAAACCTGCATCGCCCCACTGCACTAACTTACCAGTATTCAGATCATTACTGACGAGTGATATAGGAAGTCGGCCTGCGCCGACGCCCATGCGGACAGCATCGCGAATCATTATCAGTGAAGACAAACGAAGCACGGGATCGATATTAATCGTTGCATTTTCTGTTGGTGTTTTCAGATTCCATATTGCGCTTTGATTACCAGAACCGCGCACCACGGCAGGAACAGTTTCATTATTCATCGGCTGAGGCAATTGCGGGCTTGCGACAACAACTAATCGATCACGCAAAAAAATTCGCCCGACCAAATTTTCATCCGGATCAGGATTAACTCTGATCACCAGGTCGTAACCCTCTTCAACCATTTCTACACTGCGGTCTTCTGTCGTCACCTCAAGGCGAATCTCGGGATACTTCAGCGCAAAACCGGCAGCGAGTTTTCCCATCGCTGTCTGCGCAAAAAGTAGCGGAGCACTAATCCGTAATCTGCCTCGCGGCCTGTCGCCACCTTGGGATATGGACGTCACCGTCTCATCAATCTCGGTAAGCAGCGCGCCCGTCCGCTCGTAAAGCGCCCGCCCCTCTTCAGTGAGTTTCAGAACTCGCGCCCCGCGCTCCAATAGCCGTATGCCCAGGCTCGCCTCTAATTCCACAACTCGTCGGGACAGGGTTGCTTTTGGCCGCCCGGTGGCACGCGCCGCAGCACCAAATCCACCGTGGCGGGCGACCAGATTGAAATCAGCTAACGCATGTAAATCCATATGTTTCACCAATGAGACAGAGCGTCCAAATATACCATCTATCGATCCATATTTGGGATCACTAATATGCGAATCGTCATCTGACACAAACCTTACTAACTCAGGAGCAACACCATGACCATTCTCGTTACAGGCGCAACCGGCACCGTTGGCAATCAAGTAGTAGAGCAACTTGTTAAACGTGGCACCAATGTGCGCGCCCTTGTCCGCGACACAACCAAAGCGAATTTACCCGCAGGCGTTACCTTGGCCCAAGGTGATTTGCTAAACCCCGATTCATTGCGCAGTGCTTTTGAAGGCGTATCCACTCTGTTCTTGCTCAATGCCGTAGTGCCCGACGAATTCACCCAGGCACTTATCGCACTCAACCTGGCCAAAGACGCCGGCGTTAAACATGTGGTTTACCTGTCAGTTATTCACAGCGATGTTTACGTCAATGTGCCTCACTTCGCTGGCAAGTTTGGCGTTGAGCGAATGATCGAGCAGATGGGCTTTAGCGCGACCATTCTGCGCCCCGCTTATTTCATGAATAACGAGTGGACCATCAAAGATGTTGTTCTTGGCTACGGCGTCTACCCCATGCCGATTGGCAACAAAGGTCTGGCCATGATCGATGCCCGCGATATAGGCGAAATCGCCGCGCTTGAATTATTGCGCCGCAATGGAAGTAACGAAGCACTGCCACTTGAACGCATCAATCTGGTTGGCCCGGACACACTGACAGCTACTGATGCAGCAAATATTTGGACAGAAGTATTAGGTCGCCCGATTGTGCATGGCGGTGACGACACCAACAGTTTTGAACAGAACCTGCGTAATTTTATGCCTCACTGGATGGCTTACGACATGCGTTTGATGAGCGAACGTTTTATCAGCGACGGAATGATTCCGAACGCGGGTGATGTTGAGCGCTTGACCACATTATTGGGCCGCCCACTGCGCAGCTATCGCGAATTAGCCACTGAAATTGCAAACGCAGTTTGATCATTTACTTATTCATCAATTTTTAATTCAGGAGCACTCTCATGATTTATTCAAGCGCAACAATTCCGGTTAACCCACAGGGCGAACTGCCTCTGACTCGCACACAAGCGTGGGCAGGTTTAGTACTTAAAGCTCGCGATGCCCGCTTATTTCTACCGCCCGGCCTTTGTACGCAGTGCGATGTCGTGCAAGAAAGCGCAACGCACATTGTGCGTGAAGCGACCATAGCGGGTGACAACTTGCGCGAAATAATCAACTTCGAATCCGAGCAAAAAGTTTCATTTTTTCAGATCACCGGTCCACGCGAAGGGGTAATCATCAACGAATTATTTGAAGATGAATCCGGCGAGCTTCAACTCAGATTTTATTGCTACCTCGGTTTACGCGGCAAAGAACCTGGTGGCCCTGAAGAGCAGGCAGAACAAGCGTGGATTGCAGGAGATCAAGGTTACAAAAAAGCCTTGCTGTCCACACTGAAAAGAACTCGCGAATTATTGGCAGAAGGCAAGCTTTGATCGATGCAACAATACATAGCGCGAGTTAATCTTCGGAAATAACTTGCGCTCCAATCGAATGTTTGCCAATTAATTAACATATACACACCGCTTCATTGCCTTGGCTACTGCGAGTCTTAAATGAGTTGTGTGGATTATCCAGCCAAGGGGGGGATTTTTGTTGAGCTATATCCTGCTGGATTTAGGTGACTTCGTAGGTGTGTAAGATCTGACAGGTGCCTGTTTTGATGTGCAGATGTATATTGACTCCATTCCCAATATCATTTTGCCTTGATACTGTTTTCAATTCGTGATGAGGTTTTAAGTATGATCGAGCTTTTTACCGCAGGCACTCCCAATGGGCATAAAATATCAATCTTGTTAGAGGAGCTTTGTGTTACATATAAAGTAAATCATGTTGATCTCTCAAGTGGAGAGCAAAAAAGCGAACACTTCTTGGGATTAAATCCGAACGGTAAAATTCCAGTCATTGTGGATCATGCCCCATCATTCCAACGTGATCCCATTGTTATTTTTGAGTCTGGCGCAATAATGATTTATCTTGCTGAAAAGTACGGTGCTTTTTTATCGACTGATGCGGAGTCCAGAATGAAAACATTGCAGTGGCTTATGTTTCAGGTTGGCGGTGTCGGGCCTATGATGGGGCAGTCCAACGTTTTCAGACATTACGCACCGCTCAAGATAGAGTATGCAATTGATCGTTATCAAAAAGAAACTCGTAGGCTTCTTGAAGTTCTAAACAAAGCCCTCGACGGAAAACAATATTTAGCTGATCAGTATTCCATCGCAGATATAGCTAACTTTTCATGGGTTAGGGGTTATGAGTGGAGCGGTTCAAGTGTTGATGGATTGGAGAACCTTAAGCGATGGATGAAATCTATTTATACCAGGCCGGCAGTGCAAGCAGGAATTAAGATTCCTTGTGAATCTTTAGGTGGCAGCTTGGAAAAAAACAAGATAGAAACTATTGCTGCGGGAAAAAGTATTTTGATTTAAGAGATATATTTATGACACCAACTAAAGTTTTCATTCACTATCTTAATCAGTTAAAACAACTATTAATTAAAATCGAGTCTCATGATAAGGATCTTTCATGCGAACGGCTCTATTTTAATATGTTTCCACTTTTGCAGCAGGCCAAAACTATGATTAGTTTTTCGCTCAGATGTAGTTGCCCGCTAGCAGGGAGAGAAATAGTTTCTTTTTCTGATGATGATTATTCATTTTCAAGTGTTTTCGCGGAATTGGAAAAGACCCAAAATTATCTAGTCTCGATTCCTGATTCTGACTTTAGACATATGGAAATTGCAAAAGTTAGTACCGCTGCTGGTTTTGCTGACTTGAAATTTGATGGTGAAGATTATTTCATCATGTATGCGCTACCAAACTTTTTCTTCCATTACAGTATGGTCTACGCAATTGCACGGCAAGCTGGAGTAGAAATAGGAAAAGCTAATTTTGATGGTTTTCACAAATATCCACTTGGTTTCACTTTCACAGATGAGTGTGATTAGCAAAGCTAATTTTTATGATTTGTCTGCCTTCATGATAGGGAATACCAATGGATTATGCTGTTTTTTGCCAATACAGACATTTGTTATCAAATGCCTCCAGCCTCAATGAGATAAAATCAATATGTGGGGATTTGTGCGAGTATGTGCATTTTGATTATTTCTGCTTCACTATTTGTGATGTGGTAACTTTGGTTTCGCCTAAGGTAATTTATTTGTCAAATTTCCCTCAGGAGACATTAGATTTTTTCATTCATAGGAAACAATCTGGTACAGATCCATTATTAGGCTATGCATTTTCTAATACTACGTCAGTTTTATGGGGTGAGTTCTCTCGAAATATTGATGGCTCGAAAAACGACAATAGCTATTTTCCTGAACTTTTATCTCAGGGGCTGAATAACGGATTTTCGGTACCTATTAATTCACCCAATGGTCAGGTGGCGCTGATAAGCTTGGCATCAAGAAGTTTAAATCTTGATGAAAAAACTGTTAACGATGCATTAATAACTACCGAGATGTTTAGTCGCTATTTACTTGATTCATTCAATCGAATAGACAAAATCGAGAACCCAAAAGTAAATAACCTGACGGAACGTGAGCTAGAGTGCGTATTTTGGGCGTGCGAAGGCAAAACGGCTTGGGAGATGTCACATATTATTGGTGTCACTGAAAGAACCATTAATTTTCATCTCACATCCGTAATTAAAAAATTAGGTGCGTCTAATAGGCAACATGCGGTTGCGAAGGCTGTACTCTATGGGCTCGTAAAGCCTAAAGCATAATTGACGCTGTACTTGTATTGATGCAGAACTATTTCAACCAACGTCGGCAGTAAAAAATCATCAGGCAGGTTAACGCCGCGACAACAAATGGCATAAACCACAAGCCTCCCATAGCCTCGCGCCCTGCAGACAGCACCAGTGTATATAAGATGTACCCCAAACTACCGAGCAGAGAAAAGGCAAATAAGGTGCTGGCGGCGCGCATTCGAAAAAGCAACGCAAGCGAACCTAATAAACCACCAAAAACTGAAAGAGTCCAACCAACCACAGCCCAATCCGGCACATTTGAAAAATAGTTTATCTGCGCTTCCGTCATCCCCGATGCACGATAATAACTTTGCCCCACACTGACACTCATAATGTAATCGTAGGTTGCAGCAATACTATAAAGCAGAAAAAGCCCGCTGAGCACCCACCCATGCCATGGTAAAACGGACCTTCCCGATACTCTTGTTCCGATTTGATTATTCATCGCAAACCTCAATTGATCTATTAATTTCCTTGAAACACAAATTACTCAATAACCTGTTAAGGGTGATGAGCAACTTATTAGATGCAATTAGGGTTAAATTGGATTCAAATAATGTTGCAGATAGAAAAGCGGGCTTTATGGTTCGATGATGTAGGGCCTGACGTAGGCTTGTAACTCAGCAAAAAAGCGGGTGAACTCCTGCTCGTAAAGATCGTAATCCTGCTCCAGTAACGCGATTGCATTAGCCAGCCCGGCAGGCCTGCGCAGCCGTAAATCAATACGTTGCAACGCGACGCCCACACCCGAAACATCTTTGTAGCTTTCAAAAATATGATGCTCGAATATTCGCTTGAACTTGAACAGGATCTCATCAGGAATATCCCCTTCTATTTCGCACAAATCGCGATGTATATTGCCGGAAAATTGGCCCAAGCCAACCGCAGAATAATTAGCCCAATTTTTTGCTAAAAAATGATCGTAAAATACATCAGTTAGAATTCCGCCGTAACGCTTAAAGTTGGTGGGCATTCGATTGATGCCTGTTTTCACTATCGGATGCGAGTCGGTAAATATGTCAATCGCTTTATGGCAGATGATCCCCTCCTGAAAAGGTGGGGAGAATTTTTTCAGCTCTGTAATTGAAACCAGATCAGGCAATATATTTCCAACGCGAAACTCTATGTTTCGCTTGGATAAATAGGCGTGAGCCAGCCAATTCATTTATTAAAAACCTCGCATTACTGCAATTGCATTAACGGATAAGCAATAGACCTAACAAAAGCTGGATTGTTACAGATGTAGACTCATTGTGCACCAGCACCAATCGATAAAACTGTACACCAGTCAAGCTACCCTCTGGGATATTGAAGTTAATGTGGCAAATCAGAAATCTACTTCTATCGTTAGTAGAACTGTCACGCAATCCTGCGTTCTAATTGTTTGTTACCTCCCCAACCAGCCTCAACGGAACAACCCGCTCTATGTCTGATACGCGCCAGAGTATTCGCGAGTCCTTTTTAACAGCCGTGTTTAGCTTGTTGGGATATGTGGCCAATTGTGATGGGCCGATTAATCGCGCCGAAGGTAAACGCATCAAGTTCTACATTAACAAGATGAATTTGTCGGAAGAGGAACAACGTAAAGCGTTGCATTTAATCAAGGCAGCGACGCGCCCGGATTTTAATGCCAGCCAGGTGTTACAAACGTTTCGCGCAGCGACCACCCCCAAATTAATCCAAATACTCTTGGTGCATCTCACTACTATGGCGAAAGCCGATGGTGCGCTGGTAAAAAAAGAGCTGCATGCGATTCAGTGGATTGCGCGGGAGCTGGGTTATAAGAGCGTTACCTTCAACCATTTATTGCGCATCATCTACGCGCAAGACCAGATAGCACTGCGCCGCCAGCCTCCACAGGCAGCGACTGAATACACGCAAAATACCTATTCGAATCCTACGAAGGCACAAGCGAAAAGCCATAGCGGGAATAACCAGTCGCACAACCAGCCCCGCTACCAAAATATGGATTTGCAGCAGGCTTATGAGGTGTTGGGGATTACCGCGGACATGACCGAAGATGAGATCCGCAGGAATTTCCAGAAACTCATTAGCCAGTACCACCCTGATAAATTGGTCAGCCAGGGTTTACCGCCCGATCAACTGCATGCGGCAACCGAGCGTTTCAAACACATACTTGCCGCCTACGAATTTCTTAAGCATTACCGCTCGATGTATTCCGCTACACAGCCGTGACGGACGCCTGTTGGTTATATAAAAACAATACTTAACACTTGCTTCCAAAACCTTAATCAGATTAGGCGCTGTAAGGCGCCAATCTTCATTAAAATGCGGCGCATTATAAAGCCGATAAACGGCACTCATTGGCGATGGCAACATGCGGGAATTCTACAACAAGGCACTCACCAGACTGCTGTGCTTACTGCTGGCCACCTGTTTGGCGGGCTATTTCTGTTTCGAAAATGCTTTTCTGGAAACCCTGTTGCTGCCTGCCGGGAGTGACGACTTACCCTGGCATACAGAGCCGGATACCGATGTCCGCAACGGCGGCGATTCAGTGGTGCTAGTACACGATGACAAGTTCAGCCTGAACTTTGATATCAAACTCACCCACACAGCTCAGTACCCGCACGCCGCGATTGCATTGGTTTTTGGTAAAGACAGCAAAACACCACAGCTTGCAGATCTATCGGGCTACGACAAAATCAGCTTCAGCGCAAAATGCTCGGCGGAAAATATGTTGGGCTTCTCTGTCGCGACTTTTGATCAGCGGGTTACCAAACCCGGCGATCTCGACACCTATCGCACGCCGACCACTTTTTTCTCCTGCAGCACCCAGTGGAACCGGATCGAGATTGACCTGACCCGGCTGGAGATTTTGCAGTGGTGGTTTGATCTATTTAAGGTCGGGCTTTCCGATAAACATTACAAACTCGACCAAGTTGCGCGGATGACCTTTGGCAACAGTTTCCAAAGCCCAATGGAGATCGACTCGAATATCCAGATTACCGAAATTACGCTAGCCGGGCGCAATCCAATTTACCTGTACTTGTTTGGCGCCTTTGCAGCGCTGATCTGGAGCGCCTACGGGTTTTGGTTTTTCCGTCAGCATACCCAAGCGCTGGTGCGCGAGCTAAAAGATAAAACCCAGCGCGACCGCCCGCTTATTGCCTACCAGCAGCTTTCGGTTGAATCACATCGCGACCGCGATAGAAGTGCAATCCTGCATTTTATGGCCACCCAATACTCCAATACCGAATTGAGTCTGGACGGCATGGCAACCGCTATAGGTGTAAGCCGCAGCAAGATCAACGACATCCTCAAGTCAGAGCTGGGCTTCACCTTTACCGGCTACTTGAACAAGCTCCGCCTGACGGAAGCAGCGCGCCTGTTGGCACAAACGGAAGATGCCAACATTGCCGAGATAGCTTATTCAGTGGGTTACAAAAACGTTTCCTACTTCAACAAACTGTTCAAGGAAGAGTACAGCTGTACGCCCAAAATGTTTAAAACGCTGTCTGATAAAACCACCGACAGCGACGCCTGAAACTTCAAATTTTGTCAAAAAAACTTCAATTTTTAGCAGATTGATAAAAGTTTTCAGGTAATTGCTAACGCTTAACGCCCACACAAAGCAGACTGGATGTTCTGCTTTACCCCCCCACTGAGCCGGAGCCTCAAACTTCTGGCCGGTGGGATTTTTATATCGGGACCGCAGTGACAATGGGAGTCACGCCCCCTTTTGACCGCTTTGTTGACTTAGGTTGTCTATGAACCCGATCCAAAAAATTGTCGATAGCCATGCAATCAAGGCCCTGTTTACCGTCAAGCTGGTCGAACAAGGCGATGGAAAAATCACCCTGCGTTTTAAAGCCCGCGAGGATTCAATCCACGGCCACCAAGGCGTGACCGGACTGATGATCGACTGCGCCGCCCGCGCTGCAGGTTACAGCTCACTCGGCCAATCATTTTTATCCGAGTGCGAGACCAGCATCCAACCATCGCCCCATGCGCGCGAGTTTATCGCCTACACCAACATCACGTGGGCCGACAATCAATGTGCGACCTTTTACTGCGATATTTATAGCCTGCATCGCACCGCTAAAACGCTGGTAGCGGAATCCCAGGGAACCCTGTCAAAAGCAAAACCGGCGTTAGCACGGGTGGCGTAAATCTCGCTCAAAAACAATAAACATCCATCACAAGGAAGCACCATGAAATTTCTGTCTCCGGTCAGCCTGTTGCCATTTGCACTTGCATTGATCTTCAGTGCGCAGGCAGTAGCCAATTCAATTGAACACAGCACGCAGAAACACCGCGTTATTGTGCTAACCGATATAGAAGCTGATCCGGACGATACCCAATCTCTGGTGCGCTTTTTCCTTTACGCCAATGTGATCGATATCCAGGGGCTGGTCGCTACCACATCGGTACATCAAAAAAATGTTGTCGCGCCGGAATCCATACGCAAGGTGATTCGCGCTTACGGCAAAGTGCAGCGCAACCTGGAAAAACACGAAGCCGGTTTTCCGAGTGAGAAACAGTTGTTGTCGCTGGTCAAACAAGGCCAGCCGGTTTATGGCATCAATGGAATGGGTGCAGGTAAGGATACCGAGGGATCGGATTGGATCATCCGCACACTGGAGCTGGACGACCAACGCCCGCTGTGGATTTCCGTGTGGGGCGGTGCCAACACGCTCGCACAAGCACTGCATAAATTGAAAGAGACGCGTACTGATGCCGAGCTGCAAAAACTGCTGGCGAAGATCCGCGTCTACGCCATCTCAGATCAGGACGACACAGGTATCTGGATCAGAAAAAACTTCCCCGATCTATTTTATATCATCAGCCCCGGTGGCTATGGCGCAGCGACTTGGGTCGGCATCCATAAAGTAGTAGAAGGTATAGATAACACAACCATCAGCAACCAATGGATCGCCGACAATATCCAACAAGGGCATGGCCCACTGGGTGCGATATATCCCGATGTTGCCTACAGTGCCGAAGGCGATACTCCGGCATGGCTGTCGCTGATTCCCAATGGCTTAAATGCACCTGAGCATCCCAACTGGGGCGGCTGGGGTGGGCGCTACGAATTGTATATTCCGGAGCGCGCCAAAACCGACCCGAGCGGATTTAATGGCGGCATTCCCATCGAACAGGAGCCCCGCGCAATTTGGACCAACGCGATTGATACCTACGCACCAATTGTTGATGGCGCTTATGGCCGCGCGACGCGCAACAGCGATAAATCATTTAGCGACTTCCACGTTGGCATCTGGCGCTGGCGCGATGATTTCCAAAATGACTTTGCCGCGCGTATGGATTGGACAACCAAATCCGTTGGTGAAGCAAACCATCCGCCGGTAGTAAAGCTCAGCCACGCCGAGTCCCTGCGGGTAAAATCCGGCCACTATTTTTCGCTGGATGCCAGCAACTCAAGTGACCCGGACGGCGATAGTCTGAGCTTTTACTGGTCGCTATACCCCGAAGCCGGCAGCTACAAAGGCCCATTTAAAATCGATACACAAAACCTCGCCAGAATTGGTGCTTTTGCCCCCAAGGTTGAGCGGGAAGAAACCCTGCATTTTATCGTGCGCGTCGCTGACAAAGGCACGCCAAAACTCGCGCGCTACAAACGCGTGATTGTGACGCTGGCACCTTAAGTCGAACGGATGACCGGGGCGCCACAGTGGCGCCCTTCCCGCCCAACCCAGACCAAACAGCGGCAATAATTAGAGAAGAAGCCACCTTTAGATTCTGGCGCTCATCCCCATCTAAGCTGCGTTCACGAGACTAGCGGCTCATTTCATCCCCTGATCCTGACCGAAAAGTGTAAAACAATTGCGTTAGACTTCTTTTTCGTTGGGCAATTTGGATTAACTTCCTGTATATTACGCCGCTATTTTCAAACCCAGCTTTTTCTAACCCTGTTTAACATAACGAGAGTCCTATGGCTGCTGACTTATCCCTTTACAGAAATATCGGTATCTTCGCCCACGTGGACGCCGGTAAAACCACTACCACCGAGCGTATCCTTAAGCTCACCGGTCAAATCCACAAAATCGGTGAAGTTCACGAAGGTGAATCGACTACTGACTTCATGGTGCAAGAAGCCGAGCGCGGCATCACCATTCAGTCGGCAGCGGTAAGCTGTTTCTGGAAAGGTCACCGCTTTAACGTTATCGATACCCCCGGACACGTTGACTTCACCGTAGAAGTGTATCGTTCTCTGAAAGTATTGGACGGCGGCATCGGCGTATTCTGTGGTTCTGGTGGTGTTGAGCCACAATCAGAAACCAACTGGCGCTATGCGAACGACTCTAAAGTGTCTCGCTTGATTTTCGTAAACAAGCTGGACCGTATCGGTGCAGACTTCATCCGCGTAACCGAGCAAGTAAAAAATGTTCTGGGTGCAAACCCATTGATCATGACCCTGCCTATTGGCCGTGAAGATACCTTTACTGGTGTAGTTGATATCCTGAACCGTCAAGCGTTTGTATGGGATGACTCTGGCAAGCCAGAAAACTACAAAGTGGTCGATATTCCTGCTGACATGGTGGACGACGTTGAACTGTACCGCAGCCAATTGGTTGAGACTGCAGTAGAACAAGACGACGACCTGATGATGGCCTACATGGACGGCGAAGAGCCTTCTGTTGAAGACCTGAAACGCTGCATCCGTAAAGGCTGTCGCGACCTGGCATTCTTCCCAACTTTCTGTGGTTCTGCCTTTAAAAACAAAGGTATGCAATTGTTGCTGGACGGCGTAGTTGACTACCTGCCATCCCCAACTGAAGTTAATCCACAGCCTTTGACTGACGAAGAAGGTAATCCAAACGGTCAGTTCGCTATCGTTTCTGCCGACGAGCCATTCCGCGCGCTGGCGTTCAAGATCATGGACGACCGTTTCGGCGCCCTGACCTTCTGCCGTATCTACTCAGGTGTGTTGAACAAAGGTGACACCATCCTCAACTCCTTCACCGGCAAAACCGAACGTGTTGGCCGTATGGTTGAGATGCAAGCAAACGACCGTACCGATCTGACCACAGCGCAAGCAGGTGACATCATCGCGTTGGTAGGCTTGAAGAACGTGCAAACCGGTCACACCCTGTGTGATCCAAAACACGAGTGTACTCTTGAGCCGATGATCTTCCCTGAGCCAGTAATTTCTATTGCTGTAACTCCGAAAGACAAGAGCATGATCGAGAAAATGGCTACTGCCATTGGCAAGCTGGTTTCTGAAGACCCAACTTTCCGTGTTGAAACCGATCAAGACTCAGGTGAAACCATTCTGAAAGGTATGGGTGAACTTCACTTGGATATTAAAGTGGACATCATGAAGCGCACCTACGGTGTTGAGCTGAATGTTGGTCAACCACAAGTAGCCTACCGCGAAACCATTACCCGTGAGATCGAAGACAGCTACACCCACAAGAAGCAATCAGGTGGTTCTGGTCAGTACGGTAAGATCGACTACCGCATCAAGCCGGGCGAGCCAAACACTGGCTTCGTATTCAAGACCTCCGTTGTTGGTGGTAGCGTTCCAAAAGAATTCTACCCTGCAATTGAAAAAGGTTTTGAAAGCATGATGAGCA
>NZ_JBCECX010000007.1:0-176208 GCF_039207905.1 Cellvibrio sp. | reverse complement strand
GTGTGAAGTACCGGTGCCGATAACATCCCACGGAGTTTTACCTTTTTCGCCGAGCATTTCTGGCTCGTGGTTATGGTAGCCAGTGTGCATGCCAAGTGGAGCCAATTTTTTCTGGATGGCTTCGAGTTCAGCGGCAACTACTTTGGCACCTTCTGGAGTGAAGGCACGTTGATCCATTGGGATAATCAAATATTTGCAGTCGATTGCTTTGTAGAATGCAACGGTTGCATCAAAGTTTTCTGGTGACAATTTGTCGAAGTGAACGTGCGCACCGGATGCTTTCAAGCCGGTCTTATCCAAAAATGCTTTCAGGCCTTTTGGATTATCAGCGTAAGCGCCGAAGTTACCTGCGAACTCAATACCCTGGAAGCCCATTGCTTTCAGTTTTTTCAAGGTGCCTTCAAAATCTTTGGCAACGTCATCTTTAATTGACCAAAGTTGCACGCTCAATTGCGGTGAGGTTGGTGCAACATCTGCTGCGAATGCCGATACGCTGATGCTGGTAATAGCGGCCATGGTCAGCGCTTTTATCGTTTTCGAAAGAGTCATAGTGTGATCCTTTTGTTGGTTTTCGTGTAAGTCGTTCGTTTTTATTGCGTAGTAGTAAGTGCGTCTTGTGGTTATATTAAATTTTGCCGAGCTTTAATTGCTGTACTGCATAATCAGCGGCGCGCGCAGTGAGCGCCATATAAGTCAGCGATGGATTTTGCGATGCGCTGGAGGCCATGCAAGAACCGTCGGTAACGAATAGGTTAGGCACATCGTGCGCCTGGTTCCAGCCATTGAGGACTGAGGTTTTTGGATCTTTACCCATACGGGCGGTACCCATTTCGTGAATCGCAAGACCGGGATGCCAATCTTTTTTCGCTTCGATTTTTTTCTTCACATCTTTGACACCAATGGTTTCCAAAATGTTCGCGCAGGTGTCGGCGATATCTTCAAACATTTTCCAATCGTTTTCTGATAAGTCGCATTCAATGTGCAGTTGTGGCATGCCCCATTTATCTTTCAGTGTCGGATGCAGGGAGATCTGGTTTTCATAGCGCGGCAGCATTTCGCCTGAACCGCCCAAACTGAATATCCAACTGCCTGCGCTGCGGATATTCTTTTTGTAGTCCACACCAAAACCATCGCGTTCGCTAAAACCGTTCCAGGCTTCACGCACTGCAGCACCGGTCAATTGGTAGCCGCGCAGGAAGTTGGGATTCATTTCGCTGTAGTTAGTAAAACGTGGCATCACCAAACCGGTGGGGCGGCGGCCAGAATAATATTCGTCGGTAAAACCTTCAACGCGGCCCGATGCGCCAGCACCGTACAGGTGATCCATTAAGTAATGGCCGAGTGCGCCGGAAGAGTTGGCAATACCTGTTGGGAAGCTCTCGCTTGTTGAGTTGAGCATAATTTGCGTAGTGCCGATGGTGGATGCACACAGGAAAATCACTTTAGCGAAATATTCGCGCGTCTCCATGGTTTCTGCATCGATCACCCGCACACCGGTAGCGCGATTACTTTTTGGGTCGTAAATCACGCTGTGCACAATGCTGTTGGTTGCAATCGTTAAATTGTTGGTCGCAAGTGCGGCGGGCAAAGTAGAGCTTTGGGTTGAAAAATAAGCGCCGAATGAACAGCCTTTTTGGCATTCATTACGCGTCTGGCATTGCACCCGCCCTTGCGCAGTGTGATGAGGTGCAGGCACCGACAAATGTGCGGTGCGGCCCATAATCAGTTTGCGGGTTTTCCATGTTTTCTCGATGCGCGCTTTCATTTCTTTTTCTACCGCGTTCATTTCAAACGGTGGTAAAAATTTACTGTCGGGCAAAATTTCGAGATTTTCGGTTGAGCCGCTGATACCTGCATGCAGTTCTACATGCTCGTACCATTTTTCAATATCTTTGGTGCGGATCGGCCAATCAACGCCGTGGCCATCCAATGCGTTTGCATTAAAGTCGTGTTCGGCCCAGCGATAAGACTGGCGATGCCAGAGCAGGGATTTACCACCTAACTGATTGCCGCGAATCCAATCGAAGGGTTTATCTTTTGGGGTGCTGTAGGGATAGTCTTTATCGTTGCCAAAAAAATGTTTGGTGGCATCGTTAAAGGCGTAACATTTTTTCTGCACGTAATGTTGTTCATCAACAACCGATTTTTCAACCTGGCCGCGGAAGGGCATTTGCCAAGCGGTAAGGCCTTCGCCGATATAATCTTTGCGGTGTTCAACTGGACGGCCGCGTTCGACCATCAGTGTTTTCAAGCCTTTTTCAGTGAGTTCTTTGGCAGCCCAGCCGCCCGAAATACCAGAGCCGACGACAATTGCATCATAAATTTCAGTGCTTTTGACGATATAAATATTTTTATCCATGGAGATGACTTCGCAAAAAAGTTAATGATCAAAACAAGTAAATAAAAGCGGGACGCAAAAAAAATGCGCTTTGCTTTTAGTAAGGCAATGCCCAGGCTTTGCCGACTTGTTTGAATTTGAAATCGCCTTTGTATCCGCCCGGAATAGGGAGATAAGCCAGCTCTTGGGTCGCGCCGATTTCCGACGTGTAGTAGCCAAAAGTGACCAGGGCTTTCAATTGTTTAAAGAATTTGCGGTCGTCTGCAGTAAAGCCGTTGCTGGCTTTTTCCATGTTGGTGAGGAGCTTGATTTGTTGCTCTTTGCTCGCGCTTAAAAACGGTTTGCCAAAGCGAGCTTTAGCGGAATCTTCAATTCGTTTCAGACCGGTAAGCAGGCTTTGTTGTTCTGCCGTGCTCGTGCAGTAAACGAGGTAGTGATTGATAAAGTCGTGTACGCCGGCGGCAATTGCACCGGGAGTATCGGTAGTGGGAATAATAATTTCGCCCAATTCGCGCAGTAGCGCTAATTCGTCGGCTGTTAACAGCGTTTTTTTGCTGCGTGATAAATCAGTTGGTTGACCGAACGTGGCCGCCAGTGCCGAAAGTGAGGTGGCGGAAAGTGTAAGTCCACAGGCAAGTGCAAGTTGTTTGATGGCATCGCGGCGGGAAACGCCAGCTGCGCCATGCGGTAGAACGGGAAGGGTCATGTGAGCCTCGAGCTTATTCTGGTGTTTGACTATCTTGTTATTTGGCTTGTGATTATTTAACCGATAATTGTCTAGCGCAGCCTTGACGGTTGTTCCCCGTTCTCTCCTGAGCGGGGTATACCTCTCCCTGACGGGAAATTGCATTGAAGTCTAGTTCCAGATCCCGTTAAGAGGGGTCAATATTTGTAAATACGTAATCGGTTTCACGCCCTTTTTACGGGGCTTATACGCATGTTTGACGGGGATATAAAGGATTGTAAGTTGGCGGGCGGATCAACCAATATGAAACAGCATAATGTGTGAGAGTAATTGCGATTTGCGTTGCCGGTAATGGCAGAGTGTTAGCTGTGAATCCACCTACTTATTTGGTTGGCCAGCCACTGCGGATTATCCATTGGTAAGTCGTGCCCTGCGCTGGGGTGATGGATAATTGGCCAATTAAATTGGCGGGCGATGGCATTGCTCGCCTGTACCGAAACCATGCGGTCTTGCTCGCTGGCGATAACTAGACCTGCCACGGCACAGGTTGGTTGGGGATGAAAACTGGCGGCCGCGCGTAACATGGTCACAATTGTTGCGCGCGTCACCGGGCGCTGCTGCTGGATGTTTCGCCAGAGATTGATGTGCTGTGTGTAATCGTCGCGGTTATTGCTGACCAGCGTGAGTACGGCCGCTTCGCGCTCGTTGCTGCTGGCGACTAGCGCGTGGATCATGCGCGGCCAGGCTGAGGGGCGCAGTCGCCACCATAGGGGTTGGTTGCCTGCGCTGGAGTTTATCAGCACCAGCCTGCGTAACTCCCGCGGGAAGCGCTGCGCCCAATCCAGTGCGACCATGCCGCCCATCGAAATACCCAATAGGTAAATTTCATCGCCGCGCGCTGCGATTACCTGGGTTTCGCTGCGTGCATGATCGGTCATTGCGGCGACCGATGTGAGTGCATCTTGATTGATGTATTTTCCACAACCGGGGAAATCCACCAGATGCAATTGGTATTCATCACCCAATACCTGTTGCAATATCTCAGGGAAATCCAGCCAGTGCGCTGCTTCGCGAGCCAATCCGCGCAATAAAATAAAATGCTTCATGGGAACCTCCTACGGCTTGAGAGCCCCTTTTTAAAACCACAGGCTCTTGGCGGTTTGGTTGAATATCCCCGTTTGTTTTTCATCTGGCAACCAATTTTTGTGATTGAGTGTTGCTGCCACAATAAAATCCAGTAGCAAAATGTGGCGACGCAGCACTCGCGAATGGCGATGCTGGATTTGCGGATTGAATAATCCCGCCATATTGAACAGTTGGCGCGGACTTTTTTTCACCCACATCCAGGAACCCATTTCCAGCGTGAGCGGTAAAAAATGCGGCTGGTTTTGCGCACGTGATTGATAGTAAAAATAATCCCACAAATCACCGTGGGATAAATAATGGATTGATTGCGGTTCAAATAAATAGGTGTGGTTGGGATAGGTGCGCTCCCAGAGTAATTTCAGCGCGACATATTGTGCGATATTGCCAATGGCTTTTTTGCGATACGCATGGGGAAACCACAAACGATCCTGCATGCCGAGCCCCGAATGCAAATCGAGTACTGCGGCAAACGGACGGTTGAAAATTTGCCGCTGCAATACTTGTTCAAGCGCAATATTTTCTGCTTCCATTTGCCCGCGTTTGCGCCCGCGATACCAGGGCAAAAATGGTCCGAGCCTGTGTCCGCCACCGAGTAGCGGCACGCGCCCTTCTGCATCAATCGGTGCGTTGCGATTCAAATCTACTCCGTTGCCATTTGCGCGTTGGTTTAAATACATCCCAGCGGGATTTAGGATTGGCAACAACACTAATTGGATGTGTGACAGCAATTGCTGCAAATGCTCATCCCAATTTAATCGCTCCAACAAGGTATGCAGCCAGGCAATTAATACCTGGCTGCCAATGCGTTCAATGCCGTGCATGCCGCCAGTCAGCAGCAATGTCGGCGCATCAGGTTTTTCGCTGCCAAGCGTGACGGAATAGAGCGGGAATTCGAGGGCATTATTTTTTAACAGGATTTCAGTGCGCGCATGCAGGTGTTGCGGGTACTGGCGAATCAGTCGCTCCAACTCAAGCAGCTCAGGGATTTTTTGTTTGAAATCGCGGCGCAATTCGGCGGTGCGCAAACTGGTTAAATCGGGCGAGGTAAGAATTTCATGTCGGGTCATAGCAATGCCGCAGGAATGCCGGGATGACCCAGCATAGCGGCTTTTTGTTGCAATTTTTTTGACAGTTTTATGACAGGGCTGCGCTTAGTCCCAAATGAGTTGATCTGCGTCGTCGGCGATAACGCCAAGTTCACTCTTATCAATCATGGCTTTTACATCGCTGGCAATGCGCTGGTGAAGTGAATCTACACTGGTGTTGTGATTGGCGACTAATCCTACGCTGCGGTTGCGGCCGGATTTTTTCGCGGCGTAAAGTGCTTGGTCGGCGATATCAATTACTTGCTCCCAACTCAATGCCATTGGCTGGCTTTGTATAAATGGGAAACTGGCAAAACCCATCGAGCAGGTTTTTTTCAAGATGCCACCATCTGGCAAAGTGAAATCATATTGCTCAATACTTTTACGGATTCGTTCTGCCATGAGTGGTGCTTCATCGCGATCGGCAAAACGGCTGACAATTAAAAACTCTTCGCCGCCCCAGCGCACTACACAATCGGACTCGCGGCAAATTCTCGTCAGCAATTCTGATAGCTGGATAAGCAATTGGTCGCCCGCGCTGTGACCATGCTGGTCATTCACCGATTTGAAGAAATCCACATCCAGAATAAAAAAAGTCAGGTCGCGTGAGGATTTTCTCTGTGGACGATTGGGTATCGGCGGTATGTGTTCGCGTTGCACTTTCGCGATATCCATCGGAATTAATTTTTGCAAATAGCGGCGATTATTTAATCCGGTGAGCGGATCAGACAAACTAATTGCCTCAAGCTGTGCGTAAGCATTTTCCAATTCACCATTTTTGTTTTGTAGCTCTGCCGTGCGCTCGGCAACTTTTTGTTCCAGCTCGCGGCTGATATTGCGCGCAGCGACTACTTTTTGGTTTTGGTTGCGCATAAACAATAACAACAGGCCAATTATTATGGCGGCATAAATACTGTAAGCCCACCAGGTTTTCCATGGCGGTGGCAGTACAATCAGTTGGATGCTGTGCCCTTGCTCGTTCCAGATGCCATCGTTGTTGCTTGCTTTTACGCGAAACTGATATTTGCCTGCGGGTAAGTTGGTGTAAAGCGCGGTGCGCTGGTTGCCCACTTCGCGCCATTTATCATCAAATCCTTCGAGCATGTAGGCGTAGGCATTTTTTTCCGGATCGCGATAATTCAGCGCGGCAAAGCTAAATGAAATCATCGATTGGGTGTAGTCCAGCGTAACGGATTTGGTTTGGTTGATGGAGCGAGTTAATAATTTATCCGGTCCGTTAATCGCGACCTTTTGGGTGAAGAGACGGAAGTCGGTAATCGCAATTGCCGGCGTTACATTGTTGCGGTGATTTTCGAGGCGATCCACATCAAAAAAATACAGGCCGTTGCGTGAGCCAAATGCCATTGAGCCCGAGCGTGTTGCCAGTGCTGCACCGGTTGCAATGCCGCCGATTAATTCGCCGTTGAAGCGCGTGTAATTTTTTACCGCGAGCGTGTCGGGATTAAAACGCACAATACCGTTGTTAGTGCCCAGCCACAGATTGCCAAAATGGTCCTCGATAATCGCGCGAATTCCCTGGTCGGCAAAACCATTGCTGGTGTCGTAGTGATTGAAGTCGTCAGTTTCAGGATGGTAAAGGTGCAAACCCATATCGGTGCCGAACCAAATGCGCCCTTTTTTATCTTCATGGATAGACAGCACTGAGCCGTTCGCAAGGCTGCGTGGATTTTCTGCGTCGGGGATATAGCGTTTGAACGTTTCCTGTTCGCGATCCATCAAGTTGAGGCCGTAGGCGGTGCCGATCCAGAAGCGACCTTTGGAGTCCTCGTAAGATACCCAGGCTACTGCGCTGGATAAACTTGCCGGATTATTTTCGTCGTGCGGATAAAAATGATAGCGGCCGGTTTTGCGATCGTATTTGGTCAGGCCATTAAAGTGGGTGCTGATCCACAGGTTCTGTTGGTGATCCTCGGAAACATTCCACACCATTAAATCGTTGAGTTTGTTTCCGGTTTTTTCGCCGCGTTTGCTCTGGTCCGGATCGACCGGGATGGTGTCGAAGCGGTCGGTAGCAGGATTGTATTTCTGCACCGCAGCACCCCAGGTGCCGAACAGCAGGTCGCCATATGAATCGGTGGTGCCGTTGAGGATGGCCGTAGTTGCAACGCGCGCGTCGGCGCCGGTATCGGGGCGGTAGTGAGTAAAGGTATCCGTCGCTGCATCAAAGCGCGAGATACCGCCCGAGCCAATCCAGAAGTGGCCGTTTTTATCTTCCACTATGGCTTCGACGTTATTATCCAGCGGCCCTTGGGTGATATTGGCGGACTTTTGGTAGACCTTGATTGCGGTGCTTGAGCGGTCGTAGATATGTACGCCCGATGGATAGGTGCCTATCCACAGGTCGCCGATTCGATCTTCATAAATGCGGCGGATGGTATTACTCACCAATTTGCCTGATCCGCCATCGCCCCGATCAAAGTGAATCCAGCTGTCATTGGTCGCGTCGTAGAGACTTATTCCTGCCCCATCACTGCCTGACCAAACCCAGCCATTGTGATCGATAAAAAGTTGGCGGGAAAAATTATTGCCCAGGCTGCCGGGGTTGTTTGGATCGTGTTGATAATGAGTGAATTGCAGGGTGTTACGATCCAGCCGATAAATCCCGTTGTCGCCACCTGCCCAGACCTGGCCGGCATTATCGATGGCAATTGTGCGCAGGCTATTTTCGAGCGCGGATTTGGGATTGGCAGGGTTGGGAATGTAGAGCTTGATATTGCGAGTAGCCAGATCCAATTGCGCAAGGCCGGTTTCCAGCCCCAACCAAGCGTTGCCCGCTTTATCGACCACTATATCGTTAACCAGATTGCTCGGCAGGGTTTGGGTCTGCTGGTTAAGGAATTCCAGTTTGCCAGTGGCAGGATTCAAGATGCAGAAGCCGTTGGCCGAGCCGATGAGTATGTCGCCGGTCAGGCTTTCAGCCAGCGCGTTGACGGCACCGCCTGCGGGGGTAATGTCATCCGACAGTTTTACCGGCACCAGGATTTCATGGTTGCGATCATAGCGATACAAACCTGAGCGAGTCGCCGCCCACAGGTTTTGGTTTTTATCCTCCAGCAGTTCCAGCACCTGATTAACCGCTTCCGTCTGGCTCAAGTCGGCTGGATCTTTCGCTGCTGGAATCGGCAGGAACTCATAACCGTCATAGCGCAACAGCGCGTTGCGTCCGCCCAACCACATAAAACCCTGGTAGTCCTGCAAAATCGCTTCAACCTCACCGAGGGCGATATCCTGATTTTGCATGATGTTGCGGAAATGGATTTTTTTGGGGTAATCAGTATGGTCGGAAGTGGTTTGCGCACAGACATTCACCGCGCAAATGCAGAGCAGCCAGCACACTAGCGTCCATCGATGTGAAAAACGATATGTGTCGCGCTCAAATCGGCGAAATATAGGTGCAGCCAAGGTTGCCGCAAGACATTGTGGAATCATTGTGTCGATGTGTAGTGGTCAGGAAAAGGATGTCCATGAGCCGGTCTCTAGTTTCCGGGTGACGGACTTTTTTGTTTATAGGTTTATGTATAGCAGGAGTTGGCAAATTTGCCGATTAAATGACGATAGAGAGGAATTGTTTATCGGGAGAATATTTTTCAAATATAAAGTGCAGCGCAAATTGGATTGGTTGCAATCCAATTTGCGCTTGAGTCACGCGTTAACCGCGTGGTCGTCTGTACAGGTAAATTCCGATCATCAATGCAATTAACCAGAAATTGATACTGCCCCCTCCGCCTCCCGAACCACCAGAATTGTTACTGGCTTTCGACGAACGACTGGAGGAGCTAACTACGGCTACATTGTTCACATTAATCGTGAATGTTTGTTCGTTGGTGAGCCCATAAATATCCGCGACTATCAATTTGTAAGTAAACAGGGTTTTTGTCTCCACCTGTGGAGCAACAAATCGTGGACGTGAAGATTGATCATCTTGGAGCGGATGAGTCGGACCTTCTATTTGGATATAGCTGAAACTTAATGCGTCACCTTCTGGATCAGAACTGCCGGAAGCGTCAATGGTGACACTTTGGCCTTCATTAACCTCGAATGTGGTTTTATTTAAGATTGCCGTTGGAAGCATGTTGATATTGTTTGGTGCGCAATCCAATTCATTCTCGACTTCAAAACCAAACAGTTGAAATTCACCTACATTTCCTGGTTTTGTATCTTTAACTGTTAGCGTCCAGGTGCCATTAGGGTTTTCATTATTCAGTATTGAAAAAGAATCTACGGGTTCCAGATCGGAAGGGAATTTATGATTGACGTAGGTCGGTAAATTATTGTCGGGTTTTACCAATATAATTTCAGTCCCTTTCGGTGATCGCAGCTTGATATCCAAATCCGCTGGGTTTGGATGTTCAAATGAAAGGTGCACTCTTACATTGTTGTCATTAAATAAGGCTCTTCCAACAACTGAAACGGTTTGGGTAATTCCATTGCTGTCGTTATCCGGAATTTCTAACGCCTCATTAAAGGTAGAGAACTGTGTTGTAAAAGCACTACCAACGAGCAGATTGGTCGAGACTTTTTTGCTGACGATACCCGCCGCAGTTGCGTGGCTGTAATTTATATTCACCGGCAGTGTACTGCCGCAGGCTGTTGCGTCCGGAATTAAAAAGCTGAATTGCCCTTTATGTAAGCTAAAAGCATCAAGCGTTGTTATTGGCGTAGATTGTCTGAGGTTTTCAATATCCACTGGCGTATCGAGAGCCACCTCGATAGCTGAAATATTTTCCTGTGAATTATTGCGTAACACATAATCCACCTGCACATTACTATTTTTCCGAAATGACGGTGTTGTTGCAGATGTTGGTACGTATGGAATTGATGCCTGCGAGAGTTGTAGGCTGTCAATATCCAGTGTGACAGGATTCGTGTTAGTGCAATCTGCTTCACTCAGAGTGCTTATGCCCCATGACATCAATAAACCGGCTGCTGCGAAACTCTCCGGTTGCGTTAGTTGGAGTTTCCAGGTTCCGTTTGGATTCTCACCTGCGAGCGGTACAAAGATAGTTTTATAGCCATATTTCCCCGGAACAGTTCCGACAACTTCTGTATCCCAGAACGGAAATCCGGTGATATAAATCCGTGTTCCTGCTGGCGATATTAATGAAAGGTTAGGCATCACAAAGAGCGATATGCGTAGATCCAAATGTAATTCAAAATAATTGGTGTTAATGGGCAGCCCTTCAACTTGCAATTCGCTGATTATTTCCGCATTGACGGTTGCCGGGATTTTTAACACCGGTTTGGTTTGGGTGAGCCTCACTTTGTATTCACCGACTAAATAGGCGTAATCCCTGCTGATATTTTTTATGGTTTTTGTTTCCGGATCTTCATAGTTAAGTCCGGCAGTAAATTTTACCTGGCTGCCACAGGCGATGTCATCGGCAATTTCGGCGTTAAATTTGAGCGGTGTTTGTGAGTCGGCATCCACATCTATTGAGGGGATTTCCGTTGTAATAATTTTTACGCCGGGGGTGTTTGAGCTAACAGTAGGCGTTAGGTTGCTTAATTTTGTTTCGCTGTTGTTGCGTAGATTAAGCGTGATACCTAAGGTAGATCCTGCTATCACTCCTTCATTTCTTGATCCGAATAATTGAGGATCTTCAAATGAAACTGATTCAGGCAGGATTTTCTGTTTGATAAAACTATTGCGAAAAACGGCAGCATGCTCTCCTTGTGGATACATTTGTTTAGCCGTAACGATGATCGCCTTTGCCATTTCCGGCATGGTCATTTCACTGCCCAAACCAAAATGAGCCTCTAATATAATTCTATCAACCTCTTCGCGTGCAACACCTTTTTCAAGCAGGGTGCGCAGTGAAGAATAAAGCGGGGCGGCCCAGAGTTCATCTGACCAATGGTCACCTACTTTTTCGTGTGCGGCATAAGCTTTTCCGGTGATGTAGTTTTTGTCGGTACGGTTCAGCAAGCGACCATCTACCCAGCAAGAATTGAATGCAATCCAGTTACCGTTTCGTTCCGGATAAAAAGTAGCACCGTTGAGTGTGGTTAAACCGTAGGATGCGGCCCAATAATCAGAAAAACCTTCACCCATTGCACCTGTATCACCGCCATACCAATTCGGATTTATTGAAAAATGAATAGCATGGCCATATTCATGAAGAATAACGTCAGCGTCTTCCGCCATTGCGGGGCAGTCCTTGGATGCACCGAAACTGATGGTATTGGTTGTCTGCATATAAAACGCATTGTGGACTCCCATAGCGCCCTGTGCGTCAACCGAAATAGGTGCGAACTGGATTCCTGACTCATCCTTAAATCCAAGTGATTGAATGTAGCGTTGGCTTTGATCGAGATGGAAGTAAGCCATTGCATCAAGGAAAGCCGTTTCATTGCGTTTGGCTCGCCAATTGCCATCGATCGTTGTGCTGGGTGCAGTGAAAGGATCTTCTTTATCCTCGATGGTTACCCAAGGGCCGTTAAGGCTGTACACACCGTTGGTGAGTGCTATATCGCGCAGCGGGCGCTCGACATAAGCTGCATCAAAAGCTTCCAGTGGTGAATTAATGGTGAGTTCAAGATTTTGTAAAGCAGTGATCGGATCAGGATCAAATAGCAGTGCAGTGCCGTTCGCACGCGTGACTTCTTCCGTCGTCTTTTTGCGTAAATTATTTTTTGTGTTTAATGTGGCTAGTGCAGTAGCGTATGTTGATTTGGTTTGTGTTTTGAGTTGCGCGGGATTGATATTGCGCTGGAAGTCTTTCGGCAAATGTGCCGGTGTGTCCAACCTTTCGATAGTCAGGACGTCTCCTGAGTAAGCATCCACTGTGTATTCCCAATCACCGGCTTGTTGATTGGTCGCCAGGTTAATGCGATAGACCAGTTGAGGTGACCCGCCTGTTTCAATATAAACAAGGCGCGTGCGTGGTTTAATGAGGAGCTGGCTGCTGGAAGATTGCAGCTGCCAAATTTTTTCCAGTGCGTCTGCTGCGGATATTTTAGTCGCAGTTGTATTCACTTCTTGAAGTAAATTTTTTGTAGAGTTATGAACGCGAATGACTTGGTCGTTGTTGATATCGACACTGATAATTATTTCGGCGCGATCAACAGCCACGCCCTTAAACATTTGCTGAAAATGATAGTGGCGTGAGCTGAGGCTTGGTTGAATCCGCTTGAGTGATAGTGATTCTGGTGATTCCAGTTGATAGCGATCAGCGTGCGCTGCTAAAAATGCGCGAGCTGAGGCCTCATCGGTTATTTTTGTTTGAGTGAAAAAATCCTGATATGCATCAAGTCTTGATATCGGGGTGGTGGCATTTACATTTGTCGTAAATGTCATACTTAATGCGAGGGTAAAAAGAGAGATAGAACTTATACGAAGGCAACGCGGGAGTACTTGCTGGCTAGACTCCTGAATCCTGCTAAAAAAACTGCTCATTTTTATATTCCTTTTTCCATGTGATGTATAGGTCACGCGCGGTAACTATAGTCACATAATCCTGAGCTAGCAATTGATTCTGTCTGTCCGGATTTCGTCCCTCTATCGGCTATAACTTCTCTTTATCCCGGAAATAAGCAACCAACGCATTCGCATGCCCGTGCCCAATTTCGTGTTCACTCTTAAGCCAATTCACCATCTCCATATGTTTTAAGGCTTTTTGTGCAGAAAGCAGTGTGAACCAGTGTTCCACTGGTTTGCCATATTTGGTTTCGATAGAAGGGAAATAAGATGCGGGGCCTTTTACTTTTTCGGTGCTGGACATGGCAATCTCCAAATTATTAATCGGATTTCTCCTGCGCTGTAGCAGGTTTCGTTATTAGTCGGTTGAGCTAAAGATAATTCGACAGTTGGAGTTAACTATTTTTCTCAAAACCACATCAAGCCTTTGTAAGGTTTTTCCTTTAACGACTCCAATCGACTCTGCAAATTTCCGCAATGGATTTCCAGTTTATGCCCGTCGGGATCAAGGAAATACAATGAGTCACCCTCGCTGGTATTTTGCTTCCATTCAATAACCTTCGTCGCGCGCAAACGCGTTGCGATTGCGTCAAAGTTATTTGCATCGCAGCTTAACGCTATATGCGAATAGTCCTGGCTGGGCTTGGCCGCATCCAGAGATAAGCAAAGCCATAATTCACCCAAGCTTAAATAGGCTCCAGAATCCCAACGCACTTGTGGCCGAAACTCTAAAATTTCGTTGTAAAACTTAAAAGAGGTGTCTAGATCGGTGATGGCAATGGTGATGTGATTGAGTCCGGTTAGCATTTACTATTCTCGCGTGTGATTACCATTCGATCTGAATTTTTGTTCCCACAGCAACTAAACTCATAAATTCATCCATCTCCTTATTAGTAAGCGCGATACAGCCATCAGTCCAATTGAATTTTTGATTCATGCTTGAACTCCAGCCAAGGCCATTGGGTTGTCCGTGAATCATAATGAAACCACCCGGTGATACACCGCGCTTTTTCGCGCTTTCGACATCCTGTTTGTTGGGATACGAGATATGCATTGATCGATAATAAGCGGAGTCTTCTTTTTTATAATCGAGCGTGTAAGTGCCTTCTGGTGTGCGTTTATCACCTTCCTGCTGCTTATGTCCTTTCGGGTTGGCTCCAAGGGCGATGTGGTATTCCTTAATAATGCTTTCCCCATCCATCAAATACATTTTATTTGCAGATTTGTCGACTTTAACTAAATCCACCTTGGCGAAAACAATTGCTGGGATCAATACGACCAGAAGTAATAGTGCTTTCATGGAAAATTATCGACTCATTTTGTATTCAAGGTTTTTCTTAACTGTCGGCCATTCCTGATCAATGATCGAAAATACCACCGTATCCCGATAAATACCTTCTGCATTTTTTTGATGGTTGCGCAAAACACCGTCCTGCTTTGCTCCCAATCGTGCAATCGCCGTACGCGATGCCTGATTGTGCCAGTGGGTGCGGAATTCGACGGCAATTGAGTTGAGCGTTTCAAATGCATGAGCGAGCAACAGGTATTTGCACTCCGTATTTACGCCGGTTCTTTGATAGGACTTGGCATACCAGGTATAACCAATTTCTAACCGCTGATTCAGATTATCGGCATTGCAATAACGGGTTGTACCTATAATCTTTTGCGTGTCGTTATCGACAACAGCAAAAAGCAAAGCTGAACCAGCGTCCTGATCGTTGAACGCTTTATCAAGATAAGCTTCGATTGCTTTGTTATTGGGAACTGACGTATACCAAAGCTTCCATAGTTCGCCGTCGCTGGATGCTGCAAGTAATGCATCAGTGTGCTCACGCTTTAGTGGAATCAGCGTAATGATTTTTCCGGTCAAGGTTGTTTCGTAAAGCCAGCGGTTGTTCATGATATTCCTTCAGGTTTATCAGCTTGTGTAGTGGCCGTGAGGTGTTAACATCCAAATGAATGTGAACCCGAAAATGGTGAGCCTTATGCAAATTTTTATTTGCTTTCAAATTAAAATACCAACTGTCTGAAATGGTTGGTGTTGGGGACCATCCACCTCAACTCATTGATTTATTCATCTATATTATTTTCTTTATTAATAGATATAGAAACTGAACGTTTCCCCTCAAAATGTTCTTTCATTAGTACATGCAGTTCTTTTTGTGTCTCAAGGGCTTCATTGTCAGAAGGTAAGCTTAAAATTGAAATAGGTACAGTGTCCTTTTGCGATAGAATAGCTACAGTTTTTCTTCTTATAAAGTTTTCCTCATTTTCCTTGTCCACGTGCGCTTGAGGTACATATCCTGCTTTTTTAATATGAACTTTATCAAATTCAAACCCCAAGGACTCTCCCATTTCATATAGCAAGTCTGAGAGTTGATCGTTTCTTTTTTCTATCCATATTTTTTGTAAGTTTTCATCATCGGGGAAGGAGCTTAAATGATCCAAATATGTCTTCCAGGCGTTGATCACTTTGCTATATTTTTTATCGTTAAATTCAAGTCCCACCATATTTAAGGCGGATACGTGCTGGACAGCCAGGGTGGAAGCTCTTGTTGTCATTAGGTCTCGAAAAACCTTGATTTTTCTTTCTTTATTTTCCTTTCTGGAATCTATGAATTTTTGAATTTGTACCGCTAGGATTGGCCCTAAAATAACCGCAAACATCATTAGCCAGTCACTGATAGTAATAGCTGTGTTGACCACTTCTTTTGATTCCATGAGATCATTTCCTGATGTTTATAGAGTGAGAATGTTCTAATCCATTATTGATTTAATTAATCCATCAAAGCAAAAAATAATTTGAATGTTGAGTTTCGTCAATAGTCCTTACTGGCAGTAAGCAAAAAGCCGGATCATTTCTGATCCGGCTTTTCGTTTTTCTTACATCGCGTTTAAAAACTTAAACGTTGTAAGTGCTCGATGCTGTATTGCCGCCGCGACCAGTCCAGTTGGTGTGGAAGAATTCACCGCGTGGTTTGTCGGTGCGCTCGTAGGTGTGCGCGCCGAAGTAGTCGCGCTGTGCTTGCAGCAGGTTTGCTGGCAAGCGGGCAGTGCGGTAGCCGTCGAAGTAGGTCAGAGCTGAGGTGATTGTTGGAGCGGGGATGCCGTTCACAATCGCCGCTGCAGCAACACGACGCCAGCCAGCTTGGGCTGCATCAACGGTTTTAGCGAAGTAATCATCCAGCAGCAGGTTTTTCAATTCGCCATTCTTGTCGAATGCTTCTTTGATGTTGCCGAGGAATGATGAGCGAATGATACAACCGCCGCGCCACATTAATGCGATGCCGCCGTAGTTCAAGTGCCAGCCGTATTCTTTCGCGGCTTCACGCATCAGCAAATAACCTTGTGCGTAAGAAATAATTTTTGAGGCGAATACTGCGTTGCGCAGGTCATCGATAAAGGCTTTTTTGTCGCCAGTGAAATTCACAGCTGGGCCTTTAATGACTTTTGCTGCTTCAACACGTTCCGCTTTTTGCGATGACAAGCAGCGTGCGAATACGGCTTCAGAAATCAGGGTGAGAGGTACGCCCAAATCCAATGCGATTACACCAGTCCACTTACCGGTACCTTTTTGGCCTGCGGTGTCGAGGATTTTCTCAACCAGTGGTTCGCCATCGGTATCTTTGTACGCGAGGATGTCGCGGGTGATTTCGATCAGGTATGAATCGAGTTCGCCTTTGTTCCACTCAGCGAATACTTCGTGCATTTCGTCTGCAGTCAGGCCAACAACTTCTTTGAGCAATTGATAGGCTTCGCAAATTAATTGCATATCGCCGTATTCGATACCGTTGTGAACCATTTTTACAAAGTGGCCAGCGCCGTTCTCGCCAACCCAATCACAGCAAGGGCTGCCATCATCAACTTTGGCAGAAATGTCTTGGAAAATATCCTTCACGTATGGCCATGCTTCTGGTGAACCGCCGGGCATGATCGATGGGCCAGTCAATGCGCCTTCTTCACCACCGGAAACGCCGGTGCCGATAAAGCGTAGACCTTTGCTCGCCAAGTACGCGGTGCGACGGTCGGTATCGGGGAAGTGGGTGTTGCCGCCGTCGATGATGATGTCGCCAGCTTCAAGATGGGGAATGAGTTGCTCGATAAAATCGTCTACTGCCTTACCGGCTTTTACCATCAGCATAATTTTGCGTGGCTTGGCGAGTGACTGCACCAGTTCTTCAATGGAGCGCGCGCCGCGAATGGTTTTACCTTTGGCACGGCCTTCGATAAATGCGTCTACTTTTTCTACAGAGCGGTTGTAAGCGGTAACTGTATAGCCCTTGCTAGCCATGTTCAGGATGAGGTTTTCGCCCATCACGGCCAAGCCAACCAAGCCTATATCGGAAAGTGGTTTCATAGTAGTAATAGCCTATCGTTGTGGTTGATGTCCTGATCCGCAGGAACAATTCAACAGGACAGTTCCGGTCGCCAATGTCACCCGAATGCTGACCTGAAAACTCCAGGGAGCAGTGATTGACCGATTCTATGTAACGGCGCTGCTCTTATGGCTGCGCTCTTGAAGGGGTGCGTATTATTCCTGTTTGTGGCGCAAAAAAACAGACAAGACAGGAAAAGTTATCGCTATTTTGATGATTGTTTATGGCAATCGGGGAGTGTGGTCAGCAAAAGTCCGGCGAGTACCGGACTTTGTATCAGAGGGATGTCACTTTTGGCGATTCCAGGTCTGGGAGCGGCCGACCAGTGAAAAGCCAATATAGCCGCGCACGACCAACTTTTGCCCATTCTCTTCCAAGCGCATTTTGCACTTGTAGGTTTTGCCGCTCTCCGGATCGAGGATGGTGCCGCCGCTCCATTCATCGTCGTCTTTTTTCAGGCCGGAAATAAACGTCATGCCGCGGATCAGTTGGTGTTTTTGATCACCTTTGCACGCGGTACAGCGGCGCTCCGGGTTTGCATCTGGCCCCAAACCTTTAACGATTTTCCCGCTCAAGACTCCGTTGCTGTCTTCGGTGATTTCCACCAGGGATTTGGGTTGGCCGGTTTTATCGTCGATGGTTTCCCATTTTCCAACAGGTGTATCAGCGGCCAGTGCGGCGGTTGCGTGCAGCAAGCCCGCAATAACCAGTGTCGATCCAATCAACAGTTGTTTAAATATGCGACTCAGGGCGATGTGTTTGGTGGCTTTCATAATGACTCCCTTGTGTACCAAAAGACTCGTCTATGGAGTGTAGCCCTATTCGGCGCGCAGCTTGCGTTTGCGCCGACGTGCGGGATTCATTTGTTGGAGCAGCGCCCAGTCAATATGTTCCTGTACTAACGCCGACACTATTGGTCTTTTTGCTGTGAGCGCCTCGATAATGCCAGCATCACTTGGCGCATTTCCTAACCCCACAGCCAGATTTCGCTGCCATCCTTCATAGCCGATGCGGCGAATCGCCGAGCCTTCGGTGCGGCTTAAAAACTCTTCTTCGCTCCAGTTAAACAGTGATACCAGATCGCTATCAGCCAAGCCGTGGCGCGGTAAAAAATCGGTCTCATTGGTGAATTGCGCGTATTTATTCCAGGGGCAAATGGCTTGGCAGTCATCGCAGCCGAATACGCGATTGCCAATAGGATCGCGGAACTCTTCGGGAATGCTGCCTTTGTTTTCAATGGTCAGGTAAGAGATACAGCGGCGCGCGTCCAATTCGTAAGGGCGTGGGAAGGCATCGGTGGGGCAGACTTTTAAGCAGGCGGTGCATTCGCCGCATTGATTGGGTTGTTCGGGCTTCTCGACCGGTAGCGGGACAAACGTGAAAATCTCGCCCAGAAAAAACCAGCTGCCGACTTCGCTATTGATAATCAGCGTGTGTTTTCCCGTCCAGCCCAATCCGGCTTTTTCCGCGAGCGGGCGCTCCATTACCGGTGCGCTATCAACAAACGCGCGATTCTGGCCTTTGAGGGGATAATCTTCCGGCAATGCATCGTCGATTTTTTGCGCGAGCTGGCTCAGGCGTTTGCGGATTAACTTGTGATAATCGCGCCCCAGCGCATAGCGGGAAATGTAGGCTTTAGTGGGATCTTTCAGGATTTTGATTTGTTGGGTATCGCCCGGTAAATAATTCATCCGCACCGAAATCACCCGCACTGTACCGGGCAGTAATTCCGCTGGACGCGAGCGTTTGTTGCCGTGGGCGGCGAGCCATTCCATGCTGCCGTGATAGCCTTTTGCCAGCCATTCTTTGAGGCGAATTTCTGCATCGCCCAGCTCAATATCGGTAATTCCCAACTGCTGAAAACCCAGTTCGCGGCCCCAGCGTTTGATATCGCTGGCAAGTTGATGCAGGTCGGGCTGGGTCATAGGGTATCGATAGCGGACGAATGAAAGCGTTATTTTGCCTGAAATTGCTACCACTTACATGAACGGCATGATGGACAGCGCACTGATCGCTCGCACAGCTTCGGGCATGATCATTTTTTCATCGCGCGACCTATTACATTTTTAAACATTTGATTTTGTTGATGTTCAGACTTCGCCGCTATAGTGAACATGACATTTTAAACGGAGTATTTGTATGAAATTCTTGATCCCCGCTGTTGCATCCCTGTTGCTGAGCATTCCCGTATTTGCGACCCCTCTGCCTGCGCAGCCCCACGTTTATGTAGAAGGTTCGGCCGAGATTGAAGTTGAGCCGGACATGATGACTTTTACGCTCAGCATCCAGACCGTCGATATCGACCTCGCTAAAGCCAAAGCCGATGTAGACAGACGCTCGCGTTTATTAATTGATGCCAGCAAAAAATTCGGCATCAAAGCCAATGACATCGCAACAACCGCATTAAATATTCGCCCGGAATATGAGTACAAAGACAACCAACGCGTATTGACCGGCAACAATGTTTCCCGCCAAGTCGATATCAAATTGCGCGATTTGAAAAAATATCCCGAGATGATGAAAGCGCTGGTCGACGCAAAAATTTCCGAAACCATTAATACCAATCTGACAGTCGCTGATAAAAAAGCCGTGGAAGAAAAAGTGCAAACCGCCGCGATGGAAGATGCCAAAGCCCGCGCTGGCCGTTTGGCTAAATCGCAAGGGCAATCACTGGGCGCACCCTGGTCGATTTCTGAATTTAACAATCGCGGCAACGAGCGTTGGGAATTGACCCCGAATCGCAACTTGATGGGAAGTTCTGCAAAAGAAGTTGGCGCTATGCGTATGGCTGATTCTTCTGAGCCATTTGAGCCTGGTGTGATGAAAATTACAGCGCAGGTGTATGTGGTTTATCTACTGAAGTAATTTATTGAGTTCGCACCAGATAAAAATGCGGCGCAAAAAAATTGCGACGCATTTTTATTTTTTTAAATCAATTCTCCGCGTACTGTTATCAAAATCACGATGTTTTAGCTAAAACTTGTCGAGGATATTTACAAGGAAAAAGCTATTACGTGCCATTACAATCTCCTTTCTTATTGAAATTAAACATATTTCTGCTTCTGGCTCAGCCTTTGCTAAGTGCTACGTGCTGTATATCACTTAAGGATAATTGATCGAGTACTCATTGTGAGCACCTTTCAATCAGATGTGCAGTAAATCACACATAGGGCGGACATTTATCTCGTTGTGCCTAAACCAATCATTTGTTTTTTTGATGAAGGATCTGATGCCATGAATCTATTTAAAAAACTCGCACTGTCTGCTGCGCTGGTACTGCCAGTGTATGCAAATGCAGACACAATCTCTCCCGAAACTTACGCCGCAACTTTGGCTGTAGGTGAAAGTGTAACTATCACTAAAACTGTAACCATCGAGCAAACTGTATCTAGCGGTGTACTTGATATCGTATTCCTGATTGATACTTCTGGCAGTATGGGGAGCGTTATTGATGCTGCTAAAGCAGCGGCAACTAATTTGTTGGCCGGCTTGTCTGGTTTCGGTAATTTAGCCACTGGTACTGGTTATTACAGCGAGCCAGGTTCAGGTTTGAATACTGACTTGACTACCGATGCTGTTGCTGGTGTTGACGCAATTAATGCGATCAATTTGTATGATGGTGGCGATGGTGGTGATTTCCCTGAAGAAGGTATCCATGCTGTTCAATTAGCTGCTGAAAATACCTCTTGGAGACCGGGCTCATCTCGTTTCGTGATCGCATTGGGCGATGCAACCTTTAAGGAGTCTGATGGTTCAACTGTGGCGAGTGCGCAAGCTGCTTTAGCTGCTAACGGCGTAACTTTTATTGGTATTGATTTTGGCAACATGACTTATCAATGGGATGGCATTGATCCAACTGCTTTGGCTACAGGCTCTGGCGGTTCTATTGTTTCCAGTTCAGCAAATCCTGATGCGCTGATCGCTTCAATCTTGGCTGGTGTTGAAGATTCATTTGCAACTTACAACAAAGTATCTGTTGATGATCTGGGCGCTGGTTTGCCTGGTGTGGATGTTGCTGTTGAATGTTTGACTGCTGATGTTGGTTCTTGCGTAGGCGATAGCGCTGTTGGTAGTTTTGATCGCAGCATTTCACGTACCTTTACTTTTGCTGTGACCTTTACTGGTAAGGAAGCAGGTACTCACGACTTCCTCACTCACGGTTTGGTTGGCGGCAGTATTGTTGCTAGTGAGAAAGATGTTATTACGGTGACTGGTGTCTCTGTTCCTGAGCCAAGCAGCATGCTGTTGTTGGGTGTTGGTTTGCTCGGATTGGGTTTAACCCGTCGTCGTCTTAAGGCTTAATATTGCCTTGATGGAAAAGCGGCCTTATGGCCGCTTTTTTTGCTTTTTGGATGATAAAAATTCAGTGAAATAAATGCTGTTTATCTGCTTAAGAAAAAGACTTGTCGCGATTTCTGGTCGGTATATGATGGCAACGAAGGACTGATGCACACGTCCGTTTACATAACATTGATCAAACAAAGGAGTTGGCTGTGGCTGCCCTAGAATTAACTTTTCGCCTGTTTAAGGCATATCGGCTGACAAATAAATTGTTATGCAAACTAACGATGAGTTTTTGGTTATTAGTTGGTGCAACGTTTACTCATGCGGCTTTATTTACACTCGAACCAACATCGGCGTTCACCGATCAAGGTTCCTCTCCTGTTCCCAGTATCGAATTAAAAGGCCGCGTCGGATCAGAAGCTTTTACTAACCTCACTGTTGATCCTGGCAAAGCTGGTTTGGATAAATTAGGTCAGGTTGCACGTGATGCCATTAAAAAATATCCCAAGTCTGGCTTGGCTCACGAAGTATTAGGAACTGCTTTATTTTATTCTCAGGATCTTCATTCAGCACTAATTGAATTTAAACAAGCTACTCAATTGGAGCCAGAGCAGGATGGTCCTTGGACCAAGCTCGGTATAGTTCAGATGGAGTTGGGGCAAGTAGATGCTGCTGAAACCTCGTTATTGCAGGCGCTAAAAATTAAACCCTTGAACCGTGTAGCAAACCAGCGCTTGGGGCTTTTGTATGAATATCAGAAAAAAAATTCCCAAGCTGTTCTGTACCTAAAGAAAGGTTTAATTGGTACAAACAAAGATTATTTAGGGGTGACTCCAAATCTTGCGCAATTATTAAATAAACAAAAGAACTTTGTTGAAGCTATTGAGTATTTGGCTCCAAAGTTACCCTTAACATCCACTGATGCAAGTGTGCAGGGTATATTGGCGACATCCTATTTAGGTGCAGGTCAATATGCAGATGCAATCCAGCGATTTGCTCGTGCATCTGAGTTGCAACCAGAATCGCGAGAATATTTGTTGGGCTTGGCAGTGAGTCAGCGCAAAAACCAACAATTAGAAACGGCAGCAGCTACGCTGAAAGTATTGCTAGGCAAATATCCTGATTGGGGCCCGGTTTATATGGAGCAAGGTGATTCTGCTTTGGCTGCTGGCAAACTTTCTGAAGCAGAGTCTGCATTTGCTACCGCAGTTAAGATGGGCGCTCGTCAGTCGTCGATTGATTACAAATTTGCTAATTATTATGTGGAAAAAAAGCAACCAAAAGAGGCAATCAAACGGTTGAAGGCGAGTGTTGCCCAAGGTCATGCGCAGCCAAGAACTTACACTATGTTGGCCGAATTGGAGCGTTCGCAAAATAATCTGGATGCAGCGCTCGCTACTTTGCAATCGGGTGCGAAACAATTTCCTAATAATGGTTTGTTGCAATTCCGACTGGCAAGTGAGCTAGCTGCATTGCGACGCTACGAAGAGTCCCTGCCTTATTTTGATAAAGCGAATCAACTGCGACCACAGAATCCGGACATTTTGCGTGCTTATAGCTTGGTGCAAAGTAAATTAGGTAAAACTGGAGCAGCTGCGGCAACGGCGAAACAATTGTATTTAGCACGGGGAGAGCAAACAGCAGAAGCGTTGTTTTATGCCACTCTATTGCAGCAAGATAAACAGCTTTCTCAAGCAGAGGCGATTTACAAAAAAATCCTTACAGTTGAGCCGGAAAATGCTGTTGCGCTAAATAACATGGCCACGCTTTTGGCTGAACAGGGAAAGTTGGATGAAGCTGAAAAAAGTGCACGCAAAGTTAACCAGTTAAATCCAGGTAATCCCCAGTTACTGGACACGTTGGGGTGGATTTTGTATCAGCAGAAACGCTACAGCGAAGCCTCTGAGCTATTCGTTCGTGCCGCTAAACTTGCCCCCTCGTCAGCGGTTATTCACTATCATGCAGGTGTTGTTCATGATGCCGCGGGTAAAGCCAGTGCCGCTAAAACGTTTTTGGAGAAGGCGCTAGCGTTGGATTCCAAAGGTCAATGGACAGGTGATGCACAGCAGCGCTTGAAAAAACTTTAAATATCCTCTTCTGGTTTCAGCTCGCGTGCTTTATGCCAGCGAGCTGGCCTCTTTTGTTTAATTGATGTGTCTCTGCGGGGTCGCATTAGCCCGAGCAAATCTGCGCAATAAACTCTTTCCACTGCACAATGTCGGTTCCATCGGAATCGAACAGGCTTAGGCCGATGAGGTAATCGCCTTCGCTTTCATGTGGGCGGCACCATTTGACTTCGGTGACCAGCAAAAATTGGCGATCATTTTGCGCGTCGCGCACGCAGCAGCGCAGGATGATGTTGGTGTCTATGGTTTCATTGGCGATGACGCGCATGCCGTTGGCGGAAATATCCAGACTTTTACTAACCACCAAAATGGGCTCGCCATTGGCAGATGAGCCGAGTTCGATGATTACCGTCAGCTGGTTATCAAGCCGGTACTCCTGGCGTTGATCATTACTATTCATAAGTGTTCTTCCCATCGCAATGGTCGCCCGTCTTTTATTATCGTTAAGGTGCTTTGAAGCTTATTATTGTTGGCGGCAAAATGCCTATTACCACTACTTACGTCCTGCCGGAAGCTCAGGTTTTTAAGAGACATCGCGGCGTAGCCCGCGGATGACTTTGGCCAATTGGTCTTCAAAGTTATCGCCGTTGCGCAGGATTTTTATCTGATCCTCAACCATTAATGTGATCAGTTGCTCGCGTGTATATTCGGCCAGTTTGCGGCCGAATTGATCGGCAAAAATATACTTCCCAGTCGAGTTGATAATCACCGATAACTTTGCACGCAGCTTTTCTTCAGCGTTGGTTTCGCTGCTGATTTCCAGCCAGGCGCCCACTTGTAATTCGCTGATACTTTGCGCCGCTTGCTGTTGTTTTGCAATGATTTCGGCGACTTGGTTGGCCTCTTGTTCGATACGTAAACGCTCGGCTTCAGCGGCTTGTTCGGCTTCGATCCGTATTTTTTCGTGCGCCAGCGCACGCGCTTCCATCATTGCTTTGCGCGCAGCGGCACGGCGTGCTTCCAACTGTTCTTGCAGGCGTACCTGCTCGGCGGCGCGCTCGCGTTCGGCTGCTTCGGCGGCGGCTTGTTGTTGGGCGATAATCGCGCGCACCACTTCTTCGGCTTTGTTTTTTTGTAGCAATAACTGTGCTTGAACACTGCGATTTCCGCGTTCGATGAGCGCGCTCAAGTTATTGTTGATCACTTCGTCGAATTCTTGGCTGGGCAGCGGGCGGGCAATTCCGGTAGATAAACAGAGCGCGAGATCCTTGGCGTTTTTGTTCATCACTTTGCGCCCGGTGTGGTCGACAAACAGGAATTGGTCCAGCTCCGGATTTTTTAGCACGAGTTTGCAGCGGATATTATCGACACCTGCGTCGCTGGCTTTGCCATCAAAAATAATCCAGTCACCGGGTTGGATGCTTTCAGTTTGCTGCAAGAGCGCACGCGGTACGCGCATATTTGCATCGCTGGATTCGTTGGTCGTGGCGATTGCCGCGAATAATGTGCAGTCCATGGGCTGTTTTTGGATGGCACTCATCAAGCTGTGATTTAACTGCTCGACTAACTGGCTGTAGGCCTGGGCATTGCTGGTGGGGTGTTGCAGGCTGCGCTCCAGCTCGGCGAGCACTAGCGGGATCTGGTCGTAGAGCAACTGGTCATCAACCTCAATGCCCTCGCCGGAAAATAATTGGCCGATGGCGGGCAACAAGCGCTGCCAGCTTTTCCACAGCGGCAGTTGCGGTAAATCAGCAGGATCAGTATTAAACGCCCAGTACTGCAATTCACTTTTCAGTGTGCCGGCGATGGCGCTATGCAGTTCAGTCGGAAGCGGGCGCTGGGCGAGATTGTGATTAATAGAATCGGTCACGCGGGTTTCAGCGCTGGTGAGCTTCAGGTTCGCCAGCTCGGTTTCGCACAGGCGTGCTTCAAGCATGGCGGCGCGTTTGTCTTCGGTGGCGAGCCAATTAGTAAACTCATCCAGATGTTGCTGCATGCTGGCGGCAGGCACGGTTTGGTCGTTGTTGGACCAGTAGTAAAGAATGAATGCAACCAGCTCGCTCAGTTTGTCATACAGCTGTTGATTGGGGCGCGAATCGCGCGGGCACCAGCGGCTGGCGGGCAGGGTGATGGTGTTGAAAAAAGCGCGCAGTGGATGATCGGGCGAACAGTAAAATTCATCGTCATTGGCAATCTGCGTCAGCGCCACAGGCATGACTTTATCCAGCAACGATTGCAGGCGTGCATCCCAGGGATTTGCTTGTACAAAGTGATTTAACAGTTCAGTGGCGAGTTGCTGGCGCAGGGCAGTGGGGTCGGCAACCTCGGTGGCAGCGATACTGGCAAAAACTTCGCTGAGTTGCAGCGAGTCGCCGTTGGTGATGGCTTGCAGGGTAAATTCAGACATGCGTTTCCGTTACAGCTTATGGAATCAATCAACAGAGGTTTTGCTCAATATAGCCAACTTGGTCGGGCATTGCTGCCTTTAATCTGGTTCCATGTGATTAAGTCGGCATCCAGATCAAATTTCTGGCCTTGTCATGCAACTGCAACGAGCCTCACCTCACCACGGCAACTTGCGTATAATCGCGCCTCATTCTTGCCCGCTATTGGTTGCATCCCATGAAAATTACCGCCCAGTCTCCATTCCTTTATACCGCCAGCGAAGTGTACGCGCTGGATGACGCCGCTATCGCCGCTGGTATTCCCTCGATCCAATTGATGAAGCGCGCCGGACGCGCGGCCTTCGATTTGCTGGTTGAGCGTTTTCCCGCCCCAGAGCTGATTAGCGTTTATTGCGGTGCGGGCAAAAACGGCGGCGATGGTTATGTGTTGGCGGCGCTGGCGGCGCAGCGGATATTGCCGGTGCAAGTGATCCAATTAACCGCGCCGGAAAAACTGACTGGCGAAGCGCGTCAGGCCTATGATTTTGCGTTGCAGGAAGGCGTGAAAATTACTCCGTTTGCCCAAGCGACAGCACCGGCGAGCGGCGTAATTGTGGATGGCTTGCTAGGCATTGGCCTGCGCGGTGCGCCTGCGGGCGAGTTCGCCGCGGCGATTGAACAAATCAACCGCAGCCAATTGCCGGTGTTAGCACTGGATATTCCCTCCGGTCTGAATGCCGATACTGGTGCGGTTCCCGGTGTGGTAGTGCAAGCGCAATTGACTATTCCCTATATCGCGCTCAAGCGCGGTTTGCTTACTGGGCGCGGCCCTGCGGTAGCGGGTGAGTTAGTCCTTGCTAATCTGGATATCCCTGAAAATACTTACGATATTATTTCCCCTGGCTCCGAACGTCTGTCATTAAACGAACTTTTGCCGCTGCTTGCCCCGCGCGCTGCCGACGCCCACAAAGGTGATTTCGGCCATGTGATGGTGATTGGTGGCGATACCGGATATGGCGGTGCGGCCTTGATGGCTGCCGAAGCTGCCGCGCGTACCGGCGCCGGATTGGTGAGCATCGCCACGCGCCCGGAACATATCCCGGCGATACTCGCTCGTCGCCCTGAAATTATGGCCTGCGGGGTTGTCTCTGGTCAGGAGTTGGAGCCGCTGCTCGCTCGTCCGACTTTATTGGTAGTTGGCCCTGGCCTCGGCCGCTCGCCTTGGTCGGAGCAGATGTTACAGCAGGCAGTGAAAAGCGGTCTGCCATTAGTGTTGGATGCCGATGCGCTCAATATTCTGGCCGAAGGCCGAGTTGTTCCTGCCGGAGCTAAACGCGGCACCCCGAATAGTCCGTGGATACTGACTCCCCATCCGGCCGAAGCGGCGCGTTTGCTCGGCATCACCACTGCCGAGGTACAGGCTGATCGCTTTGCGGCAGTACAGGCGATCAGCGAGCGCTACAGCGCCAGTGTAATCCTCAAAGGTGCGGGTAGTTTGGTTGCATCAACAGAAGGGCTGATTGGTGTAGTGACTGATGGTAATCCCGGTATGGCGACTGGCGGCATGGGCGATGTGCTTTCCGGTATTCTCGGTGGTCTGGTCGCGCAGGGTTTGAGTGCACGTGACGGTGCGCGCCTCGGGGCAGTAATCCACGCCTGTGCGGCGGATTTGGCGGCGGAAGATCACGGCCAGCGCAGTTTGCTGGCAACCGATTTAATCCCTTATCTCGGTCAGTTGCTCTAACTGGCCGCGCGTTTTCCGGAATTATTCATGCCTATTTATCTGGCCAATAACGAAACTGAAATGGTCGCCCTGGGCGAGCGATTGGGGCGTGCATTTACGCAGCATCCCGGTGCGCTGAGCGTACATTTGCTGGGCGACCTGGGCGCAGGCAAAACCACTCTTACGCGCGGAATCCTGCGCGCCTTTGGTCACGACGGAGCGGTAAAAAGCCCGACCTATACCTTGGTCGAAGCCTATGAATTTCCCGCGCGTACTGTCTACCACTTTGACCTTTACCGTTTGGGTGATCCGGAAGAGCTGGAGTACATGGGCATCCGCGATTATTTTGCCGATCACAATCTCTGCCTGATCGAATGGCCTGCACGTGGCGATGGGGTATTGCCGGTGTCGGATCTGGTTATCGCCATCAGTGTGTCTGGTGACGGACGCCGTCTTGAACTTCAGGCTAACTCCAGTGTTATCGCCGCTTTGCTGCCATCGACCTGATTGGTGAAAATCCCATTCATGCCCTAGGCTTAATTGATCTTTCGACAGACCGCGTGTTGGATTGCCATTAATTGAGTGTTAAAGGATGTGCCCGAGTTACCCATTCCCGGCAATGAATTGCCAAGCTCCACTTCATTCAGAAACGCTGCGTTATGCGCTGGATTCGCGCCGCAGTGTGAGCTTTTTTTTACTCCCGCTTTTACTCCTCTTATTTTGTTGGCCGCGCGCCGCGTTTGCGTACGAACCGCCGGCGCGAATTTTATTTGGCGGTGATCTCGCTTACCCACCGCTGGAGTGGATGGACGACAATCAGGTGATGGGGTTTAACGTCGATCTAGCGCGCGAGGTTGCGCGGGTGGGGGGCAGTAAAGCCGAGCATCAATTGGGTAATTGGCCGGAAACGATCCGCGCGCTGGAAGAGGGGCATTTGGATGTGGTGCCTATGTATTTCTCGTTGGAGCGCTCGCGCCATTTTATTTTTACCCACTCCTATATTTATATTTCCCACTCCATTTATGCGCTGCCCGGCACTGCGCGCGTATCTTCAATTGATGATCTCACCAATAAAACAGTCGTCGTTGAAGAGGAGTCATTTGCACATCAACAATTTCGCAGTTTTGCGAGTAAAGCCAATGCGACCATCAAGCCGCAGCTCGAACTGACAACCAGTACCTTGGCGGCCGTAGAAGCTGTTATGCAGGGAAAAGCTGATTACGCCGTGCTGGCAAATTTGGCAGCGGATAATTTAATCCGCCAGCACGAATGGAAGCTGGTGCGCATGGGGCCACCATTTTGGTCGCGCGGTTACGCGTTCGCGGTGAATAAAAATAAACCGGAGTTGGCCGAGTGGTTACAGGATTCCCTAAGCACTACCATCGCCAATGGTAATTACCAAAATTTGTATCAAAAGTGGCAGCGCGAACTGGACCCGGTCGAGCCCGATGATGGTTGGTTACATTTTTTCTCCACCGGTTTTGCATTATCACTTGCTGTGTTGGTATTTGGTGGCGGGTGGTATTGGAGTTTGAAGCGCACGGTGAAAGAGCGCACGCGCGAGCTACGCGATGCACTCCAGCAACGCGAAGTTGCGGAACAGGAATTGCGCCGCGCGATCAATTTTGATTCACAAACCGGCCTTGCCAAGTTGCCGCATTTTATTGATCAGCTGGATGATTATTTTCACTCGCATCAGCGCCCGATTATCCAGGAAAAAGAAATCCTGATTTTAAAATTGGTTGATCTTGATGTGATTGTGCGCACCTTCGGTTTTGCGCGCGCAGAAATGATTGTGAATGCGTTTGCCATGCACCTGTTAAAAATGGATGACACGCTCGCCGCGTATTTAGGGCGCGGTGTATTTGCGCTATTTGTCAACAAATGCAATGCGCCGGATTTAATTGATCACCTGAGCAATGATATGGCGGAATCCGATCCCGGCTTAAATTCACAATTTGTCGGTGGCTCCGCCTATTGGCCCGAGCACGGTCGCTCGGCGGGGAAATTAATGCGGCATGCAGAGACAGCGCTGGCGATGAGCGAATTGCGCCGTCGCCGCTGGCTGGCTTATGAAGCGGCGATGGAACCAAGCCGCGTTGATCTGGATATTATTTCGATTTTTATCGATGGCAATGTGCAGGGCATTTTTCCTGTATTCCAACCGCAGCTGGATTTGCGCACCGGTAAAATTACCTCCGCTGAAATTTTAGTGCGCTGGCAGCATCCGCGTTTGGGATTGGTGCCACCCAATGTATTTATCCCGCTGCTGGAGAATTCCGGTTTGATCGAGCAAGTCACGGCGCAGATGATCGATGAAGCCGTGCGTGTGGCGGTGTTGTTACGCAAACGCGATTTGCCTTGCTGCGTGAGCGTTAATGTCGCTGCTTACGATTTAATTGAATCCAACCTCGCTGAAATTATCAGCCAAGCATTGGTGCGCTACCAGGGCATTGCCAGTGATATCAAACTTGAACTCACCGAAACCTCTGTTGCTTCAGATCCGCAGCGGGTTAAAAAAGTGCTGACGCAATTGAGTGAGCTGGGTATTTACGCTTCGGTGGATGATTTTGGGACTGGCTATTCGTCACTTTCCTATTTGAGTTTGTTCCCGATTCGCGAATTAAAAATCGACCGCAGTTTTGTCGGCGATATGATTGGCAATCCGCGCAATCACAGCATTGTTCGCTCCACCATTTTGATGGCGCGCGAGCTGGGTTTGATCACCATTGCCGAAGGCGTGGAAGATGATCAAACCTTGCAGCTGTTGAAAAAAGATGGTTGTGATATAGCACAGGGATATGTTGTCGCGCGGCCTATGCCGGAAGCAGAGTTTATTGAATTTATGCGCGCTCATGCGGCGCAGGTTTTTGATATCAGCCAATTTATGAAAGGATAATGCGAGGACGTTTTAAAACGTCCAGCCCAATTGCAATCCGCCGCCGCGATAATCTCCACCAGTCACATAAGCGACGTCGGCAACAAAACGTTTCCAGCGATAACCAATGCCGCCACTAACCAAGTTGTCGCGCAGTCCGGTTTGATCATTGCGATAACCCGCGCGCAGCGCAAGCGTATCCAATAGCAAATATTCAGCACCGATACTCAGCTCCTGAGTGGCAGCTTCGCTGGCCATAGGTTTTGCTTCGCCTAAATCGTAGTCCAAACCAATAGTGAATTTTTCATTGACGTAACCCAAGCCAAGGCGCGAGCGCGAGCTGAGCCTAACTTTGAGATCAGGTTGCGGTTCGCCGGTTACTGGGTCTGGTTCCTGGGTGGTGGTAAATGATTTTTCAAATGCATCTTTTAAGGTAAGGCTGACGCGGTAGTGTTCGTTGATGATCGCGGCTACGCCAATGTCGGCATTGAGGGTGACGTGGGTTTTGCGCGTGTCAGAAAATTCGTCGGTGCCATCTTCGACCGATTCCAGATTGTCGTTGAAGTTGGCGGTATCGCGGAAGGCATCGACGCGCATCAGTTTGGGGGTGATGCCGATGGAAATGGCCTGGTCGCGCCACTCAAATTGTTTTGCCATCGCCATGCCCCACTCGCTAATGGCGAGGGCGCTTATGTCGGCGTTGGAGGTGAGGGTGGCGGTCGGGTCGATTAACTGGCCGCGCGAGTTGATCAGGTGCGGGAATTCCGCCCTGACTATTTCGGGATCGACACCACTGGCGAGTTGGTTCATCGAATCAATATAGTCGTCCAGCAGGGCGCGATCAGTATCGCTCACATTGGCGACTCCGCCGCCGATTAAACGTGTACCGAAATAAAATGCCCCACCTTCGCGGTTACTTGGTTCGCTGATATTGAATCCGATAAAACCATCGAGGGTCAGATCCTGATTGGCGATATCATCAAGTGCATCGCGCAGTTCTGTCGCTGAGCCCGCCACTACGCCCATATTGGCTGACGTGGGTAGGGCGTTGAATGCGTTGATTGCAGAACTCAGCTGGGTGTCCAGCTCATCATCAATCGCATCAAATGCCGCTTCGGTGGCCTCGGAAACCTGCGCCACAATGATTGGTAAATAGACTCGCCCATCGCGTCCCTCTTCCTCTTCTTTATCGTGAAACGCGAGCAGCGCAGGATTATAAAAGGGAGCCTGTGCATAATTGCCTATCGCCGTAGCTGCTCCACCCATCGCCATTCCCCGTGATTCGTACACCCCGTAGCTGATAGCCATTCCGGGCGCGCTTGCCAGGATCAGAGCACTGGCAATAAGAGGTTTGTATGGAGGGCAAAGGCGAAACATTGGTTGCATAGGCATAGGAGAGAACCGATTAGTATTGTAATGAGCGCAATAATGCAAATACTGAGCCGCAGCTTGGCGCCGCTATTCACAGAATGAGGCTAGTGTTGCTGTTCAATCAGTGACCTAATTGGCAATTTTGCTAGAGCGAAAACGGTTTTTTGCGGTAAAGTGCGGCCTGTACGGCGTATTTGTTCGAGGTTCTTGATGGGGCTCGTTCTTGTCGCACCATAATTACAATCAGATTGTTGTTGATGTTATTGAGATCGCCTATGTCTTTTTCTCGCTGGCTGAGTGCTATTTTTTGCCTGGGCATTGCAATTTTTGCCCTGGCCGCCCAGTCGGCCACCGTTAATGGGGTGCGTGTGTGGCGCGCTCCCGATCACACTCGCATAGTGTTGGATCTGGATGCACCGGTACAACACAGCCTGACCCTCGCGGGTAATCCTGACCGCATTATCCTTGATGTCCCCAATAGCAAACTCAATGGTAGCCTGGGTAATTTGCCGCTCGCTGATACGCCGGTGATGGTGATTCGCAGTAACGTGCACAATAAAACCGATTTGCGCCTGGTGTTGGATTTAAAGGCCAAGGTCACGCCGAACAGTTTTTCACTTAAAGCCCATGCCGGTATGCATGACCGTTTGGTGATTGATCTTTACGATGAGGTGCCGAACACTGCAGTGGCGACAGCAACAACGGCGGCCCCTCCTACTACACCTACTACCGCCGTAGCAAAACCTCCGGTATCCACCAGCTTGCCACCATCGCAAGTAGTGAGCGGTGCACAATCACCAGCCACTACCAACAAACCGGCCACTGCTATTGAAAAGACTGTGGTAGTTCCGCCGCCTAGCCAGCCGACTGCCAATGTCGATTTGCAAGGCAAGCGCACCATCGTTATTGCGGTAGATGCGGGGCACGGCGGCGAAGATCCGGGCGCGATGGGGCCGAATCGCCTGCGCGAAAAAGAAGTAACCCTCGCGATTGCAAAAGAACTGATTGCGGCGATTAATGCCCAGCCGGGTTTTTCCGGAAAATTAACCCGTACCGGTGACTACTTTATCCCGCTGAAAAAACGTCGCGATTTAGCGCGCACCATGAAGGCGGATTTATTTGTCTCCATCCATGCCGATGCGTTTACTAAAGCCAGCGCGCGTGGTGCCTCGGTGTTTGCGCTTTCGCGCAACGGTGCAACGTCTGAAACTGCGCGCTTTTTGGCGCAGCGTGAAAACGAATCGGATTTGATTGGCGGCGTGGGCGATATCAGTCTTGGCGATAAAGATCAGGTCTTGGCTGGCGTGTTGGTGGATTTATCGATGACCGCTACCTTGAACTCAAGCTTGCAAGTTGGCCATCACGTATTGAATTCGATGGGCGGGATTGCCCATTTGCACAAACGTCACGTTGAGCAAGCGGGGTTTATGGTACTCAAGTCGCCGGACGTGCCCTCGATTTTGGTTGAGACCGGATTTATCTCCAACCCCGATGAGGCGCGCAAGCTGGCGACGGTTGCTTATCGCAAGCAAATGGCCAGCTCGGTATTCAAAGGTATCCGCCAGTATTTTTATCAACATCCACCCGCGGGTACTTATATCGCGGCGCAGGTTCAGTCGGGCAGCGTGAAAGATTTTGAGCGGCAACATACGGTGGTGTCGGGCGATAGTTTATCGGGAATCGCAACGCGTTACGGTGTGAGTTCGCAGCGTTTGATGCAGTACAACAATATGCGTGATACCAATGTGAAAATCGGCCAGACGTTAAAAATTCCCGCAGGTAATGCGCCCGCTGTTGCTAGCCAACCGGTAGTGCAATCACCGCCTCCTGTTGCGCAATCGCGTCCTGTTGTTGCGGCCAAACCTGTGCTGCCGCGCCAACATAAAGTGGTGGCTGGCGATACCTTATCGCGCATCGCCACTATTTATGGTGTGAGTGTGAGCGAGTTGCAAAAACACAACAAAATGAAAAACGCCACAGTAAAAATTGGTCAGACGATTAAAATTCCCACCACCTGATTCATTAATTCGATTCGCTTCCCATGAGAAAAATTAAACTGCTCAGCCCGCGCCTCGCCAACCAGATTGCTGCTGGTGAGGTAGTGGAGCGCCCGTCTTCAGTTATTAAAGAGTTGCTGGAGAACTCACTCGATGCCGGCGCAACGCGTTTGGAAATCGATATTGAAGAGGGCGGGATAAAATTGATGCGCGTGCGCGACAACGGTGGCGGCATTGATAAAGATGATTTGCCGCTGGCGCTCAGCCGTCACGCCACCAGCAAAATTTATGAATTAGATGATCTTGAAGCGGTTGCGACTTTAGGCTTTCGCGGCGAAGCACTCGCGAGTATCAGTTCGGTCGCGCGTCTTGCATTAATCAGCAGCACCAACGAAGAAAGTGCTGGTTGGCAAGTGGTCGCCGAAGGGCGCGATATGGAAACACAATTGTCTCCTGCTCCTCATCCGCGTGGCACCACCGTTGAAGTACGCGATTTATTTTTTAATACGCCAGCGCGCCGCAAATTTTTGCGCACCGATAAAACTGAATACACTCATCTTGAAGATGTTGTAAAACGTTTGGCGTTATCGCGCTTTGATGTTGCATTTAATTTGCGCCACAACGGCCGCGCAATTTATTCCTGGCGTGCGGGTGATTCGCAATTGGAGCAAGAGCGCCGCGTTGCACAAGTGTGCGGCCCTGCATTTATGGAAAACGCGGTGCATATCGATATCGAACGCGGCCTACTACGGTTATGGGGGTGGGTAGCGCTGCCGACGTTTTCACGCAGTCAGGCAGACTTGCAGCATTTTTATGTAAATGGCCGCGCGATTCGCGACAAGCTCGTCAGCCACGCTGTGCGTCAAGCCTATCAGGATGTTTTGTATCACGGCCGCCATCCGGCATTTGTGTTGTATTTGGAGCTGGACCCATCGACTGTTGATGTGAATGTACATCCCACTAAACACGAAGTGCGCTTTCGCGATAATCGCAACGTGCATGATTTTATTTATTCAAGCTTGCATCATGCACTCGCAAAAGTTCGCCCGGAAGATACCTTAGCGAAACGCGAGCTGGGTGAGGGCGCTGACGAAGCTCCCGGTGTAAATCCGTTTGCACTTTCATCGGCGCGCCCAATTCAAGGTATTGCTGCTGGCGAATTTAAAGGGCAGGAGAGCATGGGCTTTCGCGCAGCATCTGCCGGTAATTATGGCTCGAACTATTCGCCCTCAAATTATCAGCCTGCCGCGATCAATCCCGATGGCGTGCGTGAGCAAATGGCGAGCTACGGTGAATTGCATCGCCCAACCAATACCGAGGCAACTTATCTGTTGCCCGAAACATCTGACGATGAAATTCCGCCGCTGGGTTACGCTATTGCGCAATTAAAAGGTATTTATATTCTTGCGGAAAATGCGCAGGGATTAATTGTGGTGGATATGCATGCAGCGCACGAGCGTATCACTTATGAGCGCATGAAAGAATCATTTGCCTGCGGTGGAATCCAAACCCAGCCGTTGCTCGTGCCAGAGAGTATTGCGGTCAGTCAAAAAGAAGCGGACTGCGCAGAAAACTTTTACGATATTTTTAAAAGCCTCGGTTTTGAATTGCAGCGTGCAGGGCCGGAGACATTATTGATTCGTCAATTGCCGGTCATTTTAAATCGCGCGAAGGTCGAGCAGTTGGTGCGCGATGTATTGTCGGATTTGATTGAACATGGCAGCAGCGAGCGCATCCAACATCACATCAATGAAATTCTCGGCACCATGGCCTGTCACGGCTCGGTGCGTGCCAATCGCAAACTCACAATTCCAGAAATGAACGCACTCTTGCGCGATATGGAAGCGACCGAGCGCAGCGGGCAATGCAATCACGGCCGTCCGACCTGGTTGCTGCAATCGCTCGATGACCTCGACAAATTATTTATGCGCGGGCAGTAGTGAAAATGAACGCATCTGCGCAAAAATTGCCGGTGATTTTTTTGATGGGGCCAACCGCCTCAGGTAAAACTGATCTCGCTATTTCCCTGCACCAACATTTACCCGTTGAGTTAATCAGTGTGGATTCCGCATTGGTCTATCGCGGAATGGATATTGGTTCAGCCAAACCTTCGGCGCAGGAACAGGCGTTAGCGCCGCATCGTTTGATTGATATTCGCGATCCTGCTGAACCCTATTCAGTGGCAGATTTTTTAGCCGATGCCGAACGTGAAATTGCCGCTATCCATGCGCAGGGGAAAATCCCGTTGTTGGTGGGTGGCACCATGCTCTATTTTCGCGCACTGCTGGATGGCTTGGCAGAGATGCCGGCGGCAGATTCTGACGTGCGCGCGCAAATCGAACGCGAAGCTGAAGAGTTTGGTTGGCCACATATCCACGCACAGCTGGTGTTGATCGATCCTGAAACGGCTGCTGATATTCACCCTAACCATTCGCAGCGATTAAGTCGCGCGCTGGAAGTCTATCGTGTGAGCGGCAAGACCATGGCGCAGTTGCGCCAGCTGCAGCATCAACCTTCAGCACAGCAATCGTTTTGCGAGCGCTACAACGTTTGCCAGCTTGCGATCGCGCCGCGTGATCGCGCCATCCTGCATCAACGTATTGCTACACGGTTTGAGAAAATGCTTGCTGGTGGTTTGGTTGATGAAGTCCGGCATTTGTATCAGCGTGGGGATTTGCACCCGGATTTACCCGCGATTCGCGCGGTGGGTTATCGCCAAATGTGGGACTATTTGGATGGACGACTGGATTACAGTGAGATGACAGAGCGTGGGATTATCGCCACGCGACAATTAGCCAAGCGCCAATTCACTTGGTTGCGCGGCTGGTCGACAACATCGAATAGTGAACTACACTGGATATACACTGAGACTGAACAGGGAATTTCGCTCACAAAGGAAGAAATTGTGCGTTGCGCCTTGAATTTTATAGGGGCCGCAGCCATATAATGCTTACGTGAGAACCCTAGTCAGTTTTTCATGCTTTCTTCCACCCCCTCCTTTGGATGTATTTAGGTGCTTCGGGTGGGTAATTACTATAATTTTGTCCCTAGGAGATAAATATGTCAAAAGGGCATAGCTTACAAGACCCTTACCTGAACGTTCTACGTAAAGAACGCGTGCCTGTGTCCATTTACCTGGTAAATGGCATTAAGTTACAAGGCCAGGTTGAGTCATTTGATCAATTTGTCGTGCTGTTGAAGAACACCGTAAGCCAAATGGTTTACAAGCATGCAATCTCCACTGTTGTACCATCACGTGCAGTACGCGTACCTCTGCTGAACGAAGCAGGCGGTATCGAAGGCGAAGAAGACGAGCAAGCCGAGTAATTTATCAAATCATTGATACAACCTCGAGGTCGCTAATTGTTTTTTGATCGCCCTGAATCGGGTGAACTGGCTGTGCTGGTTCACCTGAATTTATCTCACGGCCAAGACGCCGAAGATCCCCGCGAATTTGAAGAGCTTGTATTGTCAGCAGGTGGTGATCCTGTTGCTTTCTTAACCGGCTCCCGAATTGTTCCCACCGCAAAATTTCTTATCAGTACCGGTAAGCTGCAAGAGTTGGCTGATCTGGTTACTGAGCATAAAGCCGAATTAGTAATTTTTAATCACACCCTGACGCCGAGTCAGGAGCGCAACCTTGAAAAAGTGCTCCAGTGTCGTGTGCTTGATCGCACCGGTTTGATCCTTGATATTTTTGCCCAGCGCGCGCGTACCTTTGAAGGTAAGTTGCAGGTTGAGCTAGCGCAGTTACGTCATACCGCTACGCGACTTATTCGCGGATGGACGCACCTTGAGCGGCAAAAAGGTGGTATCGGCCTGCGCGGTCCGGGTGAGACCCAGCTGGAAACTGACCGCCGTTTATTGCGCAATCGCATAACGATGATTGAGCAGCGCTTGGAAAAAGTGCGCTCACAGCGTGAGCAAGGCCGCCGCTCCCGCCAACGCGCTGCTATTCCTACCGTTTCATTGGTGGGATACACCAACGCCGGTAAATCCACCTTATTTAATCGTCTTACCGGTGCCGATGTTTATGCGGTAGATAAACTCTTCGCCACGCTTGACCCCACCATGCGCCGGATTGAGTTATCCGATATAGGTGCAGTCGTTATGGCTGACACTGTAGGATTTATCAGCCATCTTCCGCACAAGTTAGTGGAAGCCTTCCGCGCAACTTTAGAAGAAGCCAGTAACTCAACTTTACTCTTGCATGTGATAGATTCTGCTGCTGAAGAGCGCATGCGCAATACCGAACAAGTGGAGTTGGTGCTGGAAGAGATTGGCGCTGCGGATTTACCGCAATTGCGCGTCTACAACAAAGTTGATTTGCTTGCTGATGCCGAGCCGCAAATTGATCGCGATGAAACCGGAAAGCCGATTGCTGTTTGGCTCTCCGCCCAGACTGGGCTCGGTTGTGAGTTGCTAGCGCAAGCGATTTCCGAGTTGCTGGGTAAGGAAGTTATCAACGGCTGCCTGGTATTGACTCCCACTCAGGGGCGTTTGCGCGCTATGCTCTACTCGCAGCAGGCAGTTGTGGAGGAGGGATACCGCGAGGATGGTGCTAGCCTGTTGCAGATACGAATACCTAAAAATGATTTATTGCGAATCCTGAGTGCCGAGGTTATGGCCTTTGATGATTTGAACTGGGATGATCAGGCTGAGGTCTTGGCGCCTGACGATTTATCCGGGGAGTTGTAAATTCGTTAATCAACCCCAATACAGCTTTACTTTCTACGTGGAGAAAAACTATGGCCTGGAATGAACCGGGAAAAGATAAAGACCCTTGGGGCGGCCGCGATGGCGGTAAAAAGAATGATGGTCCGCCAGATCTCGATGAGGCCTTTAAAAAGCTGCAAGATAAATTGAACGGTATTTTTGGTGGTGGCTCAGGCGGTAACAGATCGTCGGGCGGCGCTAATATGGGGCCAATCTTTGCAATCGTAGCCGTTATCGCGCTGGTATTTTATGTCGGTGCCGGTTTTTATCAGGTCGATGCCAAAGAGCGCGCGGTTGTATTGAAGTTTGGTGCTTTTTCCGAGATCAAAACCGATGGTTTGAATTGGAATGCACCGCTGATCACTGATGTGTACATCGTTAACGTAACCGGCGAGCGTCAATATCCATCTCGTGGTTTGATGTTGACTGAAGATGAAAGCATCGTTGAGTTGCCTATTACTGTGCAGTTCAACGTTTCTGATGTACGCGCCTATGTGCTCAATGTGAAAGATCCGGAAATCAGTTTGCGCCATGCGACTGACTCTGCGGTTCGTCACGTGATTGGTTCAACTGAATTGAATCAAGTGTTATCTGAAGGTCGTCAGGCTATCGCCGCCGAAGTTAAGCAGCGTTTGCAGACTTATCTGGATTCTTACGGTGCAGGTATTCAGGTCATTAACGTGAACATTCAGGAAGCGCGTCCGCCAGAAGAAGTGCGTTCAGCGTTTGACGATGTGATCAAAGCGAAAGAAGACGAAGCCCGTTTGAAAAACCAGGCGCAAGCCTATGCTAACGGCATCATCCCTGAAGCGCGTGGTCGTGCCCAACGTATGATCGAAGAAGCTGAAGCTTATAAAGCGGAAGTTGTGGCGCGAGCAGAAGGTGAATCGGATCGTTTTGAAAACTTGCTGACCGAATACAAGCGTGCACCGGAAGTAACTCGTCAGCGTCTTTACCTTGAAACAATGGAAAGCGTGATGAAGAACTCTTCCAAAGTTATGGTGGATGTCGCGGGTGGTAACAATATGTTGTATCTGCCGTTGGATCGTATGGGGTCTCGTGCGCCCGTTGCTGAGCCGCAAACACAGATAGACAATTTTAACAGCAGGGCTACCCAGACGATTGAGTCACCCAAGCCCCTTGTTCGTCGGGAGATGCGCTAATGTCTACTAAAGGTTTTGTTGCGTTAATCGCATTGGTTGTCGGCCTTATCCTCGCCGTTAATACCATTTACGTTGTGACCGAATATCAGCGTGCTGTTGTGCTTCAGTTTGGTAAATTGGTGAAATCCGATGTTCCACCTGGCTTGCATTTCAAGCTTCCGTTCGCGGAAAAAGTGCGCAAGTTTGATGGTCGTTTGTTAACTGCTGATATGACCCCGGAAAGTTTCTTCACCGTGGAGAACAAGCGTTTGGTGGTGGACTCTTACATCAAGTGGCAAGTGAAAGATGTAGAGACTTACTACAAGGCGACTAACGGTGATGAAGCAACCGCCGAAAACCGTTTGGCTCAGCGTGTTGCCGATGGTTTGCGTAACCAATTTGGTCGCCGCACTTTGCACGATGTGGTGTCGGGCAAACGCGATGAGTTGATGAGTGAGATTACTGCAAGCATCAACAAAGATTCGGTGAAACTGCTTGGTATCGAGGTTAAAGATATTCGCGTTAAGCGTATCGATTTCCCGCCTGAGGCGAGCCAATCGGTATTTGCCCGTATGGCGGCGGATCGTGAAAAAGAAGCGCGCGAATATCGCTCGCAAGGTAAGGAACAGGCTGAAGTCATCGGTGCTGACGCTGACAAACAGCGTGCGGTGCTGGAGGCAAATGCCTATCGCGATGCGGAACGCATCCGCGGTGAAGGTGATGCAAGAGCGGCGGCGATCTTCGCCGAAGCTTACAGCAAAGACCCTGAGTTCTACGGCTTTGTGCGCAGCTTGAATGCCTACCGTATCAGCTTTAGCGGTAAAGAAGACTTGATGGTAGTTGACCCTAAAAGTGATTTCTTCCGCTACTTGAAGGATCCTAAAGGTAGAAACTAAAAAAATCGCCCGCTTAGCGGGCGATTTTTTTGTAGGGCTTATCTTGGTAATTGGCCTACAAATCCTACGGCAAACAGTGTTAAAATGCCGCAACCGAGCCAGCCGCTCGGTTTTTTTATGCGTGCTTGCCGGATTTTCCGCATTTAAACCTGCATTTAACCTAGAGTCGCTTATGACCTACGCTGATCGTTGGCTATTACCGGATGGAGTGGAGGAAATTCTCCCCGCCGAGGCCAAAGCCATAGATAGCCTGCGTCGCCGCTTGCTGGATCTTTACAGCACCTGGGGCTACGACATGGTGATTCCGCCGCTGCTGGAATATACCGACTCCCTGTTGATCGGTCTGGGGCGCGATGTCGACCTGCTTACGTTTAAGGTCACTGATCAATTAAGTGGTCGCACCCTCGGAATTCGTGCGGATATCACCCCGCAAACCGCCCGTATGGATGCTCACAGTTTTAACCGCACTGGCGCTAATCGCCTGTGTTATGCCGGTCATGTTGTCCACACCCGGCCGAAGAACCCACTCGCCACCCGCACGCCTATTCAGGCGGGGCTTGAGCTTTATGGTGAAGTGGGGCCCGCAGCGGATATTGAAGTGGTATCGCTGTTGTTGGAGTCATTGCAGGTTGCCGGTTTACCGCGCCTGCATATCGATCTGGGGCATGTAGGTATTTATCGTGCGATAGCAGCCGATTCCGGATTGACTAAAGCCCAGGAAGAAACCTTTTTTGAGTTGTTGCAGCGCAAAGCTTCTACGGAAATTCGCACTTGGGTTTCCGCTAATATTGTTGATCCGGACAAAGCCGAATTGTTTTTGGCCCTGCCTAAGTTGGCTGGTAATAAGGCGGTTCTGCAGCGCGCCCGTCAACTGTTTAGTGGCGTTGTGGCGGCGCAGGTCGCGGTTGATCAATTGGCCGAAGTCGCCAGTGTAATTGAGCAGCGTTATCCGGCGGCTGAACTTTATTTTGACTTGGGCGAGTTGCGTGGTTATCACTACCTGACCGGTTTGGTGTTCGCTGCATTTGCGCCCGGTTATGGCAATCCGATTGCCAGCGGCGGCCGCTACGACCATATCGGTGAAGTGTTTGGGCGCGCGCGTCCTGCTACCGGTTTTGCGGTCGACATTACTGCGATCAGCAAGCTCGGATTGCTCCCCAAGGTTAGCGTACCTGCCATCGCCGTAGTTGAAACAGGTGATGCGCAGCAGTGGCAAACGATTCAATCCTTGCGTCAGCAGGGGCAACGTATTATTTCAGTGAGCAGTGACGCCGACCTCGCCGAGCTTGGTTGTGATCGCCAGTTGGTATTGCAAAATGGCGGCTACCAGGTTGTAGCGCTTTAATCAGTCAGTTTTCTTTTTATCTAGCACAGAGAGTTAAACCAGTCATGGGCAAGAACGTCGTGGTATTGGGCACCCAATGGGGTGACGAAGGTAAAGGCAAGATCGTGGATTTGTTGACCGATCAGGTCTCCTTGGTAACGCGTTTTCAAGGTGGCCACAATGCGGGTCACACCCTGGTGATCGACGGTAAAAAGACCGTGCTTCACTTGATCCCTTCCGGCATCTTGCGTGAAGGCGTTACCTGCCTGATCGGCAATGGTGTGGTGTTATCGCCTGAAGCCTTGCTAAAAGAAATCAAAGGTCTGGAAGATACCGGTGTTAAGGTGCGCGAGAACCTGCGTTTGTCACCTGCTTGTCCGCTGATCCTTCCTTACCATGTGGCATTGGATCAGGCGCGTGAACTGGCGCGTGGCGATGCAAAAATCGGCACCACCGGTCGTGGTATTGGACCAGCCTACGAAGATAAAGTTGCCCGCCGCGGTTTGCGCTTGGGTGATTTGGCTGATCTGCAAAGTTTTGCCGTGAAGCTCAAGGAAATCCTTAGCTATCACAACTTTGTGCTGACTAACTATTTTAAAGTCGATGCCGTTGATTTCGACAAAGTGCTCGCCGACTGCAAAGTGTGGGCAGAGCAATTGTTGCCGATGATGGTTGATGTAACCGAGCTGTTGCACACCGCGCGCGAAGAAGGCGAAAGCATCCTGTTTGAAGGTGCTCAAGGTTCGCTGCTTGATATCGACCACGGTACTTATCCTTTTGTGACCTCATCTAACACCACTGCTGGCGGCACTGCCACCGGTTCAGGTTTTGGTCCACTTTATTTGGACTATGTACTTGGTATCACCAAGGCCTACACCACTCGTGTTGGTTCTGGCCCTTTCCCTACTGAGTTGGAATGCGAAATTGGTGAATACCTCGGCAAGAAAGGCCACGAGTTTGGCGCCACCACTGGCCGTAAGCGTCGCTGTGGTTGGTTCGATGCTGTTGCTGTTCGTCATGCAAACCGTATCAACAGTGTGACCGGAATTTGTTTGACCAAGTTGGATGTGCTCGACGGTCTTGAGACCGTAAAAATCTGTATCGGTTATCAGGATGCCAAAGGCAACCCGATTTCTGGTATGCCATATGATGCCGATGGTTGGGCTGGCATTAAGCCAATTTATGAAGAGATGGCTGGCTGGAGTGAGTCAACTGTTGGCGCACAAACTCTGGAAGAGTTACCTGCCAATGCGCGCGCTTACATCAGTCGCTTGGAAGTGTTGATCAAGGCTCCAATTGACATCATTTCCACCGGTCCAGACCGCATAGAAACTATAGTCTTGCGTCATCCTTTCACGATCTAAAAGTCCACTTTTATGTCGCCAAAAAACCCGCTTTTTACAGCGGGTTTTTTTATGCGCGAAATACTAAATCACGGGCAATTGATTAAATGAATCTCAATTGATAGCGCTGTCAATTTGTATGGTTTTGCATCACTTTGCATCAAAAAAACACTTATAGTCAGATTGACACATTAATCATCATGAGGGTAGGATAAGGTATCTTGCGATTTTCTGTTTACAAGTATGCAAGATGACTTGACTAAATAACATTAATACAAGCTCAAGAAGTCCTCGCACCCGAGAGGGCAGCAGGCACTATAAAAATCACCTGATCATAATGTTAACAAAGGGGTTGGCTATGGTTTTCCATAAAAATCAAAAAGCAGTTCAACAGCAAAATATAAAATTTAAACGATCGATGTTGGCCATGTGCATCATGGCATTGGGTGCTCCTGCTTTCGCGCAAGATGCAGCCCAAAAGCCCACCGGAGCAGTAGAAGAAATTATTGTTACTGGCAACCGCGTGAACCTGCAGAACGCGCAGGATATCAAGCGTGAAGCTAGTACTTTCGTTGATTCTATTTCCGCTGAGGATATCGGCTCTCTTCCCGATCGCAGCGTATTGGAAGCAATGCAGCGCGTACCGGGTGTATCAATTGAGCGTTTTGCCGGTGTAGATGATCCTGATCACTTCAGTGTTGAGGGTTCCGGTGCGATCATCCGCGGTATGACTCAAACCCGCTCTGAGTTCAATGGGCGCGATTCGTTTAACGCCAACTCTGGACGTGGTCTCAATTTCCAGGATGTCCCGCCTGAGCTGATGGGCGGTGTGGATATCTATAAAAACCAATCCGCTGATATGGTTGAAGGTGGTATTGGCGGTACCGTAAGTTTGAGAACCCGTAAGCCGTTCGACTCTGATGGGCGCGTAGTCGCTATATCAGGTGATATGTCATGGGGCGATATGGCTGAGGAATGGACACCTACGGTTTCTGCTTTATTCAGTGACCGTTGGGAAACTGGCGCCGGTGAATTTGGTGTGCTTTTCAACGTCGCAGATTCAAGCCTGAAAGGTACGTCACATGGTATCCAGAGTGATGCCTATGTCCGTTACAGCGCATCTGTTCTGCCGGGCGCTGAAGACTTTGTTGGATCAGACGGTAAAGGGCAGGTGTGGCTGCCTAATGGTTCCAATGCCTTGATGAAAGAGGATGACCGTGATCGTAGCGGTTACGCTGCCGCGTTCCAGTGGGAAAATCCGGATGACACCCTGCTTGGTACATTCCAGTTCATGCGTTCCGACGCAACGCTTTCCTGGACTGAGCATGCATTTAAATACCAAGGTGGATATTTCGACCCGGGTTCTTCATCCGAACGACGCTTCACTCGCCCAATCAAGTTGAGTACCGATACGTCCGATGGTCCGGCCACTTTCGATTTTGACGATAGAGGTTTGTTCCAATCTGGTGTTATTGCGGATTCGGATGGCTGGCGTTCAGCTGATGGCAACCAGGATCATATTCCTCGTGCGTGGGGCACTAATGCGGTAGGTTTGTTTGGCTACAAATCGCAAACTGATACCCGTGTGAACACAACAAATACACTTGTTGATGACTACTCCGTCAACTTTAAGTGGACGCCAAATGATTTTTGGACTCATACGATCGATCTGCAATATGTCGATGCCAAAACCACCAATGACGATATGGTCGTTCATTTAGGTGTGCACGCCATTGAAGATTACACTGTTAAAACCTCAACTCCGACGCTGAATTTGGTAGAGCCATGGAATGGTTTGCGCGATGCGAATCCTGCAACCTTTGCTACCGGCTACCCGGGTTTTTCTGGTGATGCAGCTGGCGATAGCAATTACTTCCAAGACCCAAACAGTTATTGGTGGCGTTCTGCGATGGATCATTTTGAGCGCTCCGCGGGCGACTCAATCGCATTCCGTTACGATACAAAATATGAGTTTGAAGATGCAGGTTTGATTAAGTCTGCGCAAGCAGGTGTTCGCTTTGCCGAGCGCGATCAGACAGTAAGATCTACCAGCTATGGTTGGGGTAGTCTGGGGCCAGAATTCTCCGGTTCAGCTCCTGCGCTTTGGTTAGCATCACCGGCTGCCAGTTCACAAGCCAATGATTATGAAGCTGTTGATTGGAGTGATTTCTATAGAGGCGATGGTGTATTCAACGTCCCCGGTAATGCTTTGCTTCACGCGAAAGAAGAATTAGTGTGGGATGCATTACGTGAGCGTCGCGACTTGCTTAAAAGTGCTGGCGGTAACTGGTATCACTACGCAGACAGACCAGACCTTGCTCCGGGTGAAAAATATTTTGCTGCTCCCGATATCTACAACACTGTTGAAACAAACAAAGCCGCTTTCGTCCGTGTTGATTTCGGCTCGGATGATACTGCCGTTAGATTCAGCGGTAATGTCGGTTTGCGTTACGTGAATTTTGAACGTGTTGCAAAAGGTTCGATTAAATATCCTGACTGGGTAAGTGATTTCCCTGTGCCTGCAGGTTTACCTTCATCGTTAACGCCGGCAATTGTTCAAGCTTATGCGCAGCCACTTATCAATAACGGTACTTATGCTAACTACGCTGCGTTCCTGGATGATCCTGCGAATGAGTGGGCGTCTCATGCAAACAATTACTTGAGTACAGAGAATCAACAATTTGGTAACAATGGATTCTCAGTTGAAAAGTTAACTACCAGTTATGATACCTGGTTGCCAAGTTTGAATATTAAACTTGAGTTGACTGACGAGTTGATTGCGCGTTTTGCCGCTTCAAAAGCTATCGCATTACCGGATATGTCGGATGTTAAAAACCAAATTACACTGGGTGGCCAAGTAGCTGGTGTTTACCCTGTAGTTGATCCAAACAATCCTCCGGCAGAGGGTGATCCGCAAACTATTTTGGGAGCGGAAATTCTTGATAGAAGTAACTCCGGTGGTAACCCTGAAATGCGACCAATGGAGTCAAACCAATTTGATGCTTCCTTGGAGTGGTACTTTGCAAGTGTAGGCTCTTTTACTGCTACCTATTTCTACAAAGATTTAAGTAACTTCTTTGTTAAAGGTGCGTTCCCGAGAACTTTCACCAATCCAGATACCGGTGTTTCACAAACCGTCAATGTTGACGGGACACGTAACTTCGGCGATGGAAAAATGAATGGTATCGAGTTTGCGTATCAGCAATTCTTCGATATGTTGCCATCTCCTTGGGATGGTTTAGGTATTCAGGCAAACTACACCTACATTGATGCGAATGGTGTTCCGAACGACGAAATCGCCGCTGAAGATTCTGATTGGGTTGGTGGTGATAACGATACCGGTGCGCGTGTTTCTCTGGATGATATTCCGCTGCAAGGCCAATCTAAAGAAACATATAACATTGTTGCGATGTACGAAAAGTATGACTGGTCGGTACGGTTCGCCTACAACTGGCGCTCACGTTATTTGTTGACCACGCGCGACGTTATCAGTAAGTATCCATTGTGGAATGATGACGCTGGTTATCTCGACGGTTCTGTTTTCTATAACTTCAATGAAAACATTACTGCCGGTGTACAGTTGACTAACATTTTGGATACTCAAACCAAAACCATCATGATTCTTGATGGAAAAGGTTTGGAAGCTGGACGTTCATGGTTTGTTAACGATCGTCGTGTTGCTTTGGTTCTGCGCGCGAAGTTCTAATACAAACTGCAAGGCTGTGAAGGATGCGCGTTGTGAAAACAACGCGCATTTTTTTTAGATGTAAATCTAACAATAGTTCCTGATTATCGATAGTCACTCGCAATGACATAATGTCGCTAAATGCATTTATACTGATATTTATTAGTCGAATAGTAGATAAATAAAAATAACTGAGAGAGGCTCCTCATAATGCAGGGTGGACCGATAAATATAATTATTCTAGGTGGCGGAACAGCGGGCTGGATGACAGCAGCGGCGTTAGTAAAAATGCTCCCTTCGAGTAACTATTCCATCACGTTGGTTGAGTCTGAACAAATTGGTACTGTTGGTGTCGGGGAGGCAACTATTCCGCACATAAGACAGTTCAATAAATTTTTGGAAATTGATGAAAACGATTTTATCCGCGCGACCAATGCAACCTATAAGTTGGCCATTTGTTTTGAAGATTGGGGCAAATTAGGCGATCGGTATTTTCATCCATTTGGCAGTTTCGGTCATGATATTAGCGGTATTGAATTTCAGCATTACTGGCTGAAATTGCGGGAAAAAAATATGGCGGCAGCGATCAGTGAATACTCGCTTGCGTGTGTTGCGGCCATGAATCATAAGTTTGATTATCCTTCAACGGATGATGAATCATTATTATCAACCTACACATATGCCTTTCATATTGATGCTGGTTTGTATGCTCGTTATCTGCGTAATTATGCTGAAACCAAAGGCGTGGTGCGGCGCGAAGGTAAGGTTGTTGACGTTGTAACTAATCCAGTAAATGGTTTTATTGAATCTATAAAAATGGAGTCTGGCGAAACTATTCAGGGTGATTTTTTTATCGATTGTTCTGGGTTCGCTAGTGTACTAATTGAAAAAACATTGAAAACCGGTTTTGAGGATTGGAGCCAATGGCTACCTTGTAACCGCGCAATAGCTATACCCTCCGAGAATGTATCTACACCCGCGCCCTATACTCGCGCTACAGCTAGAGACGCTGGTTGGCAGTGGTGTATTCCATTGCAGCATAGGTCGGGTAATGGCTATGTATACTCAAATAATTTCATCAGTGACGATGAAGCGTTGGTGACACTGCTGAAAAATTTGGATGGAAAACCGGTTGCTGAACCTAATCATTTAAAATTTATTGCCGGGCGCCGCAAAAAGAGCTGGAACAAAAACTGTGTGGCAATTGGTTTATCGAGCGGATTTTTGGAGCCGCTAGAATCGACCAGTATTTATCTTGTGCAAATGGCAATTCTTAAATTTTTGGAGTTTGTTCCAGGGAAAACGGTTGACCCTGTATTGCAGCATGAATTTAATCGCGCACTGGAATTGGAATATTGTCGAATCAGGGATTTTTTGATTTTGCACTATCATGCTACCACGCGGGATGATTCCCCATTCTGGCGTTATTGTCAGGCTATGGATATTCCTGATGATTTGAAACGCAAAATGCAATTATTTAAAAAGACTGCCCATGTCGAAAAATATCAACAGGGTTTATTTATGACACCTAGCTGGATAGCATTGTATTTTGGGCAAGGCATATATCCCGAGGCTTATGATTCGCGTCTTGAAAAATACTCGCACGGCGAGATTCAGCAATACACTTCAGCCCTGCACAAAGATATAGCGCAAACTGTACAGTCTATGCCGATGGCGAGCTCTATTCTGGCGAAAACGGTAAAATCATTCGAACCCGGTTACGCGCATGCAGCACTGGATCTTTATCGGGTGAAGAAAACATGCAAAAAATAAAAAAAATTATTGTTGTAGGTGCGGATGAAATTGCGTTGCTGGTTGCAGCAACTTTATCCTTTAATCTTCGTCATGTGGAAATTGTTCTGGTCGATAGCAAGAATAAGTCTACGGGAGCGCTGGTTGAGTCGTCGATGGAAAATGTAGGTGCATTTTTCAGTTTGGCGGGAATTGACATTAAGCATTTCGTCGCCAACACCGGGGCGACATTAAAGTTGGGAAATCAATTTCATAATTGGGCTGGAGCAGGGCATCAATTTACTCATTGTTTCGGTGATTATGGAGTCGCATTTGGTGGCGTTGAATTTCATCAAACCATTATACGACTGATGAAGGAAGGGGCTTACAAGAACATTGCGGATTATTCATTGGTTGCCGAAGCTGTAAAATCAGGAAAAGGGTTGCCTCTGTTATACCGTGCGGAAGAAGGTCTGCCACAAGTAGCGGTTGGGTTACATTTTGCTATTCCTGCTTTCGTTCAATATCTTGTTTCCCATCTGCAGCGTCTAGGTGTCAAACGTATTGCAGAGGGCATTGTTAACGTAAATCTTGCGGATGATGGCAGGATTGCATCCTTGGTTACAGATTCTGGGCAGGAAATAACAGCAGATTTTTATGTTGATTGCAGTGGCAGCTCAAGCCAGCTTCTTGGTGAAGCAATGGGCGTTGATTACATCGGTTGGCAGGATGTGTTGAGGGTCAATCGAAAGTTGTGTGCAGTTGAATCTGCAACTACAGCAATCAATTCCCTTGCAGATATTACTGCTACTGACAAAGGTTGGTTAAAGCGCACAAGGTTGCGCGATTTTACGGTAGCAGAATTATTTTATCATTCGGACGATTACACGGATAAGCAAGCGCAAGCAGAAATTGAACTACATTTGTGCGGCAAACAAGTTAACTATTTCAAATCGACACAGATTATCCCTGGCAAGCGAGCCAGGTTTTGGGAGAAAAATTGTTTGGCGATAGGGGAGTCCGCAGTAAGTGCAGCGCAGTTTTCGCATTCTCCATTATTCATGGCGCAAGCTGCGGTTACTCGCTTCCTTGATTATTTTCCTGCTAATGAACCTGTGCCTGAATTAATTGATGAATATAACCGCATTGCTCACAGTGAGACTGACCGAATCTACGATTACCATTGTTTGCATTATTGGTTGCTGGATAACGCGCATCCGCTCGCAATAAAGGAAGAAAAATTATTGACGCCCGAGCTGAGGCACAAACTGGATGTTTTTAGAGCTTCAGGTCGGCTTGTCAAATATGAAAGTGATAATGTTGAATCATCCCAATGGCAATCGTTATTACTTGGAATGAATGTGTGGCCTGAACGTTATGATCCCATTATCGGGAATCTTTCATCTGCACAGTTGCACCAAACAAGTGAACTGCTAATTGAACGCATCCGGCAGGTGGTTTCGGCTTTGCCACCACAAGAATACATTTTGTAAAACAGTTTTATAACAAAAAATAACAGGTGAATCATGACTGATAATCGCATAAAAAAAATAGTTATTGTGGGTGGTGGAACTGCCGGTTGGATGACTGCTGCTGCTATTGCCAAAGTGTTGGGGGCAAATTATTGCGATGTAGATCTGGTTGAGTCGGAAGAGATCAGTACTGTAGGAGTTGGTGAGGCCACAATCCCGCAAATCCAGCTATTCAATCGATTGCTGGATTTAGATGAAGATGAGTTCATGCGTAAGACCCAGGGTACATTCAAATTGGGAATCCAATTTGTTAACTGGACGCGTATTGGCCATAAATATCTGCATGCATTTGGTGATGTCGGCAAGGATATGGATGCTATCCAGTTTTATCACTACTGGCTAAAGATGTCGCAAATGAGCGATATAGATGATCTTGAGAGCTACACCATCAGTGGTGCTGCATCGCGCCAAAATAAATTCATTCGCCCATTCGATGCCGGCAATTCCCCGCTTTCCGGTATTGCCTATGCCTTTCATTTTGATGCGGGCTTATACGCTCGTTTTTTACGTGAATACGCAGAATCACGCGGTGTAAAAAGAACAGAAGGAAAGGTTGTTGATGTTCGGTTGAATAATGATAACGGTTTTATTGAGGCTGTTACGCTTGAGTCCGGGCAAGTTATTGAGGCAGATTTTTTTATTGATTGCTCCGGGTTTCGCGGGCTTTTGATTGAAGGTGCGTTAAAAACAGGATATGAAGATTGGACTCATTGGCTACCCTGCGACCGTGCATGGGCAGTGCCTTGTGAAAGTGTTGAGCCATTAACTCCTTACACTCAATCTATTGCACGCCCAGCTGGTTGGCAATGGCGAATCCCATTGCAGCATCGCATCGGCAATGGACATGTATTTTCCAGCAAATTTATGAGTGAGGATGAGGCGCGCTCAATCTTGTTGAATAATCTGGATGGAAAAGCATTGGCTGAGCCAAAGCTGTTGCGTTTTGTCACTGGTAAACGGAAAAAAATCTGGAATAAAAACTGTCTATCAATTGGTTTGTCCAGTGGATTTATGGAGCCTTTGGAATCCACCAGCATCCATTTAATTCAATCGTCAATAGCACGCTTGATGAGTTTCTTCCCCAATAAGAATTTTGATCAGGAAGATATTGATGAGTTTAATCGCCAAGCTGATTTTGAAGTAGAAAAAATTCGCGACTTTTTGATTCTTCATTATCATGTTACTGAGCGGGATGATTCTGAATTCTGGAATTATTGTCGAACTATGAGCATCCCTGATGCACTAACCCAAAAGATTGAACAATTTAAAAAGAATGGTCGCATCTACCGCAACTCGTCGGAAATGTTTAATGATTTGAGTTGGCTTGAGGTGATGCATGGCCAGGGAATTCGGCCACGAGCTTATCATCCCTTGGTTGATCGCATGTCGGTGGATGCGATTAGTCAGCGGCTTGTAGGCATCAAGCGAGTCATTGATCAGTCGGTCGACTACATGCCAACACACGCGCAGTTCATCGCGGAAAATTGCAAAGCTGGTAGAAGATAAACATGCGGTTGTGGAAATAAAAAACCCGGCTATTGCCGGGTTTTTTTCACATCGATAACTCTTAATTGAGTTTACGGCGACGCGCACCTACAAGACCTGCAATACCAAGCATCATCAGGATAAATGCAGATGACTCTGGTACTTGAACGGCTTTAACACCGATCAAGAGGTCGTCATGGTTGTCGTCATCGTTAATTCCACCCACATCATCAAAGAATAGAATTGCGTCATACGCAACGCCTTTGTAGGTGGTATTCAATGCGATTGCGAAAGACACAACGCCTTCTCCAATAACATTTGACCCATTGAGTACAGTGTTAAACGCTGCGCTTAAACGGTCGGTAGAAAAGCCAAAGTCAATCAAGCTGCCATCCGCGTAGTTCCCTGTGTAGGTGAACGGTGCTTTTTGAGTGGTATTGTTGATAGAGCTACCTCCAGACGTAAAGGTATTCACCGCACCAGCTTCTTCCGCGAGGAAGTTGAAGGTTAAAGTCAGCTCCCCGGTTTGGTTGGCCTGCAGATTGCCACCAAAGTTGTATTGGGTGGTTCCTACGTATCCGCGAAAATCGTTGTTGGAGGGAATGGTAACATCGGTACCGCCATCAATTTTAAGTAAACCTGCATGGGCAGTAATTGAGCTAGCGGCGAGTATGGCTGCGGCTGTAAATTTAATCAGTTTCATGAACGTCATCCTTTGTTTGAAGCTAAATAGAGTGATTTTTTAACGCACAATTCGATTACAAACTAAGCATTAGTCGTGCCATACGACAAATATGGGGAGATAATTTGGTTTGTGATGTGCATCACAAGTTTTTGAGGGGTTTTTTGTAAATTAACTCGACAGTTTTGGCGTTTAAATTATTTTTGGAAATATTAGCTGTTGTACTTATGGCGGCGTATTGCACATCTTGCAAAATGCTGTGCTGCACTTTCAAGCGAAATTGGCGGGAATATATTTGAAATTGATTATTTTTAGTGCACCGGACTTGGGGCTGCCCAAGCCCGGTGTGAGAGGTTTTCTGTTCTGCTTACTGTTCTGTTTATAGAAACACTTATTCTGGTTGAGCCGTGCAACCCTTTTCGCCTTCCCCTAATTTTTCCAAGCGGATATTGGCAATGCTGACCGTAAACTTACCATCGGTGCTAATTGAGAAGGGGGCAATAATTTTAGTTAAGTCAAAATTATCGCTTTTGAAGCAATTAAGAGGAAGGGGCAGGGAAAACCATTCGCCTTTTGGCATTTGTTTGATCATCGAATTAATGGACAGATCTGCCAAGCAAGGGTAGCCGCAACCCAGCGCGACTCTTACATCTTTATCCGGCTTTACATCGATGCGCATGTCGATAGTCAATGCAGCAGCATCTTTAAATTTGGATAGATCGATCGCTTCGCCGTAGAGACCAAAACTTCCTACCACTTTTTTGCGTGCTGCCCACGTAAGTTGGATGGCATCACCTTTATCTTTGTAGCTGGTCGGCGCTACTGAAATTTTTCCTCCCGCTGATTTTCCTTCGCGTCCCTCAATATTGGTTGACCAGTTGCTTGGGTCACCCACTGAAATACCGCGTCCATTCAGCTCTCCTTTTACTAAATAAAAATACGTTGGGTTGGGCGTTTGGGCGTTACAGATAATCGGTGCAAATAAACTGATGCAAGCAGCAGAAAATAATAGTTTGGATAATGTGGTCAGGCGATTTTGCATGGGCGGATACTCTCTTGGTTGTTTATTATTGGCTTGGTTATTTGTTATCGATGTGCACTTACTCCTATCCTCCCTTGATAGGTGGCGCTCAAATAATATTCATCCAGCCTGGAAAAAGTCAATTTGCGCGCACAAATAAAAAAGCCCCGGCGAGCTTTGCTGGCCGGGGCTTTTTTAGATTGCATTCTCATTAATCGAGATAGGAATCAATGGTGTTGATAGTGCCGTCGTCGTTGTGGGTTAGCTCGGTCACTTTCACGCTGCGCAAATGTGTGTCGCCGCCAGAGAGCGATGAGTCGTGATAAAACAAATACCACTTGGCCTGATGTTGTACGATTGAGTGGTGGCTGGTCCAGCCAAGCACTGGCGTCAGCACAATGCCTTTATAGGTGAATGGGCCGTAAGGATTATCACCTATGGCATAGGCGATATAGTGAGTATCACCGGTGGAATAGGATAAATAATATTTGCCGTTGTACTTATGTATCCACGCAGCCTCAAAAAAACGTCGATTAGTATCAGTACCCAATAGTGGTACTCCACCGCCATCAATAATTTTTACATCGCGCGGTGCTTCAGCAAATTGCAACATGTCATCGCTCAGGCGCGCGATTTTTGGACTGAGTGCCGGTTCATTGCTTGCAGGATAAACATCCTCAGTTTGATATGTGCCCGTAGCCCAACGTTGTAATTGTCCACCCCAAATGCCACCGAAGTACATGTAGTGGCTGCCATCGTCGTCTTTGAATACTGCCGGGTCGATACTGAAGCTACCTTTGATAGGTTCGGCTTCTGCTTTAAATGGGCCGGTGGGTGAATCACTGGTGGCGACACCGATGCGGAAAATATCGGTTTTATCTTTTGCCGGGAAATACAAAAAATATTTGCCATTTTTTTCTGCTGCATCGGGTGCCCACAATTGGCGACTGGCCCAGGGTACATCTTTGAGATTCAGTGCTTCACCGTGATCAACCACTTCACCACCGACGGCATCCATGGATAACACATGGAAATCTTTCATATCGAACTTGTCGCCTTCGCCAGTGGTGGTAACGCCGGTTTCAATATCGTGTGATGGATAGATGTAGAGTTTGTCGTTAAACACATGTGCTGATGGATCAGCCGTATACATGTGCGTTACCAGTGGTTGCCCAATAAATAATGCCGGATCTGCCGGTGTTTTTGCGGGTTTGGATACTGCTGCTGTCGAAGTCGCAGTGCTGGTTTCGGTAGCGGATTTATCCTGACAGCCAGTTATCAGGATGCCGCCAGCGATAAGGCTGGCGAACAAAAGCGTGCGCTGGTTTTTCATCGTTATTATCTCGTTTTGGGTTGTGTATTTTTATAATGCCAGCGCGATATTACCAATGCCAGAGTGTGCCGTCTTCCAAACGGTTCACAGGTAGGCTCGCGCGTTTGTACGGATATTTTGCCGCGAGCTTTTCATCGATATCGACACCGTGGCCGGGTGTTTCGCCCGGAGTGAAAAAGCCGCGCTCAAATTGATAAGCATGCGGAAATACTTCATCCATTTGTGCGCTGTGTGCCATGTGCTCCTGAATGCCGAAGTTAGGCACCCAGTAATCAAAATGCAATGCGGCACCCATGCACACAGGCGATAAATCTGTTGCGCCGTGAAAGCCGGTGCGCACATTAAACAGACTGGCAAAATCCGCAATACGACGCACGTGGCTGATACCACCGGCGTGCACAATGGTAGTACGAATATAATCGATCAATTGGTTTTGGATTAATTCGCGGCAATCGTGAATGGAGTTAAATACTTCGCCTACAGCAAGTGGAGTGGTGGTGTGCTGGCGAATTAATTTAAAGGATTCCTGATTTTCAGCCGGTACTGCATCTTCCATCCAAAACAAATGAAATGGCTCCAGCTCTTTGCCGAGCCGCGCTGCTTCAATTGGAGTCAGGCGATGATGGACATCGTGCAGCAAGTGAATATCGCGGCCAAACTCTTTGCGTACGGCAGCAAATACTTCAGGGATGAAATTGAGGTATTTTTCAGTCGACCACATTTCCGTTGAAGGCAAATCGGAATCGGCCGGCTCGTAACTTTTTTCGCCTTTCGCAACACCGTAGGTTTTTTCGATGCCGGGAATACCGCACTGCACGCGAATCGCCTGATAACCTTTTTCTTTCGCTTTGCGCACGGCATCCAATGTGGAATCCAGATCTTTGCCGTTAGCGTGAGTGTAAGTGAGGATGCGTTCGCGGCTCTTGCCACCGAGTAATTGGTAGAGCGGCATATTCGCCATTTTGGCTTTGATATCCCAGAGCGCAACATCAATCGCCGCCAATGCAGTCATGCCCACCGGCCCGCGACGCCAGTAAGCACCGCGATAAAAAAATTGCCAGATGTCTTCAATCTGTTGCGGGTCGCGGCCAATAAGTGCCGGGACTAAATAATCTTCCAGATAAGAGACGACTGCTTTTTCGCGGCCGTTGAGTGTCGCATCGCCGATGCCATAAATTCCCTGGTCAGTTGTAATCTTCAAGGTGACAAAATTCCTGCCGGGGCAGGTGACAATCACTTTCGCATCAACAATTTTCATTCAACGACGTCTCTACAGCTAGGTTGTGTTAACAGGTTGTTAATATCGTTGGCTCTCCTCTGGACCCAGATAACTGGGCAAAAGTCGGCCGGTATCAATTATGATTTTTTGCAAAACCACACCCGGGTCAAGGCTGTAGATTCGCAATTTGTGTGCACCGGGTTTATCAATCCGGTGTGTGGTCACACTTCTGCGCAGATCGCTGCGCACAGTTTCTTCCCAAGTCGCGTTGCTCATATCAGCCGTTAAATCCACTACTTGCGGCGGCTGATTATCAAATGCAATCGCATAGCGCAAACCTCGCTCCGGCATCAGCGGCCAGCTGGGTGCGAATAATCCCTCCACTTTGAATTCGCCAGCGCTTTGGCTGAATAGATCGTACTCAAGGTAAGGTGCATCCTGAACTTGATTAAAGCTCCGGTCGGTAATCGGGTAGACCGACATGGAGGATAAGCCGCGTCCGTGTTCAGGGATTTTTTCCCAGCGCAATTCGCCGCTATCGCCTTTGCGTTGGTAGTGCTCCGCCTCAATCGCGATATAGCCATCGGCCTCTGCAAAACCTTTCCTTTTTAATGACGACTTGGTCATCCCGGTATTAATCGCTTTGACTGAGATGGTCGCTCCACCCCAACCGGTGCCGGTTATCTGTACTGTGCCGGTGGCCTCACCTTTGGGGGCTTTGCTCCAGTCGATGGATACCTGAATTTGTGCATTCGTCAAAACTTGTACACTAGTATGACTTATTGTAATCCAAGGTGCACTCACTTGGGCAGTAGCTGTGAACGATTCTTTACCTTTATTAAAGACTTCGATGATTCTGTGCTGCTTACCCAGCGGGTCAAAAGTGGCCAATCGATAGTCGCCCGGACTTGGCCAAGCGCTGGCAATCCCCTCAACTGCAATACCCATTTCCGCTGAGTTATGTGGCTCGTACAGATGGATAACCGGTTGGGTATCTTCCGGCGGATTATTCCAATTGCTGTAGCCAATATGCGGCTGCGACATAAAGTGATTCCACTTGCCGCCGTTCAATTGGTGAAATTCCTGTTCTAGCGCAGCGTCAGCCGCAAATAACGCTTTTACTTTGTCGCCGTAGATATTGGTCGTGGCTCGACTTTGCTGCGCGTGCAAATGGTTTTTGGCTTGCGCATCATAAAGCTCGGTCACAATCGCGCTCGCCTTGGTGGGAAATAACACCAGTTGATAAAAAGCATCACGCTGCTCTGGAGCGATTTGTGTGTAAATTTTCTCGGCGCGTGTCGCATAAGATTTTATTTTTGCCGTTACACGATCAGCTTCAGCGTAATTTAATTGGCTATAAATCGTCGCATCTTGCAATTCCGGTTTGCGCTGTAAATTGTGGCGCGTGTAACCCGTCATAATGTCTGCAATTTCTTGCGCATGTTTTTTGCCAAACTCGCGCTCCGCCCAGAGTGTGGCAAATTCCGGAATCCGCTCTTTCGGCCAGGCTTCGGGGTTCCAGGCCATATTGAGAAAAAATTCAATCGGATATTCCATGGGTTTTAAATCGCCCACATTCACGATCCAGATTTGGTTCGCCTCATAGGTATAAGCGAGATGCATTTGCTCCCAAATCTTGGCGATAGAAACGGTGTTAATCCAGCGATAGGAGCGCGGCCCACCGACATAATCAAAATGATAATAAACACCGGCGCCACCGACACGTTTGCGCTCTTCCGGTGTGGGTAATCGGCGGATGTTGCCCCAGTTATCGTCACACCAGAGCAAAATTACATCGTCGGGGACGCGCATGCCTCGTTCATAAAATCCTTGCACCTCTTTATAAAGTGCCCAGACTTGCGGAACCCTGCTTAATTTTTCTTTACCGAAAACGTCGCTAATAATGTTGCGTTGATCGCTGACAATTTTTTCCAGCAGCTCGATATTATCGCCCTCACTCATAGGCTCATCTTGCTGGCCGCGCATACCCAAGGTGTAGATGCTTTCGTAAGGTTTATTGCGCTTTGCGCCATCGACCCAAAAGTTATATAAGTTTTCCGGATTTTTGGAATATTCCCATGGCCCTTTACCGTAGCGATTCCATTCTTTGTCTGCACGCATCATTGGCTCATGGTGCGAGGTGCTCATCACAATCCCGTACTCATCAGCGAGGATCATATTGTGTGGGTCATCATCGGAGAATGCGTTATTCCACATTGCCGGCCAGAGAAAATTCGCTTTCAATCGTAACAATAACTCGAACACCTTTTCATAAAATTGTGCATTGTAATTGCCGTATTTTTCAGTCACCCAGTTGGTGAGTGCAGGTGCCTCATCATTTAAAAAAATTCCGCGATATTTTACTTTGGGTATTTCTATCACTTGGTTTTTTTTATCGATATATAACTGCGTTTTCTTTTTTGCCGGTACATCGGCCCACCAGTACCAGGGTGATACACCTATTTGCTCGCTTAAACTATAAATGCCATACATGGTGCCGCGCTTGTTTGCTCCTACAATTACCAGTGCACGTTTTACCTGTGGAAATGGGTTTTCAATGACTTGTATCTGGTAGGCATCCCACTGGTCGCGGATTTTACTCACATCCAACTTGTGATTGGCAGCCAGTTGATCGATGAATTTGCTCTTTCCCAGAGTGCCAATCACAACAATGTCACCACTTTTATCACTAATGAGATTGTTGAGTGGCGGCTTTTTATTGGTGACTTTTTCGATATCGCTTTGCAGGTTTTTAGCGGCGCGTATGACGCCCGGAAATTCATCAGCATCAATAATTAATTCCGCACTGTTGTTATTATCAATCAGGACTAAATTGTTTTTACTTGACGCTGCGAGCCAGGATTTTTCACCCAGCGACCAACAAGGTGCGCTGATTAAGAATGCTACTAATAACCATAACGGATAGGCTCGGTGGCTCCATTTATTTTTTGTTCGCATGCACAACATAAGTCGCTCCCGGTATTATTTTTCTGTCCTGGCGTGAATGCCGAGCAAGGTGCCGACAAACCCACCGGCCACCTCTGTGCTAAGTATTTTTGCATCTGCATTTTCTAAAACGGCTATTTTGCGGCCATCGTTAGTCTGGTAGTAAAAGCTAATCTTCCCTGCATCGCCTTCAATGGCTAGTGTTAAGCGTGATCCAATATTCTTCGGTGTGATGGTGTGGATTATTTTGGGTGCGCCTTTATTGGCTTGCTCAATAAACAGTTGCAGTTTTCCCTTCAGTGAACGCGCACCAAAGTAATAATGAGCCGTTTCACTTTGTAGTGCGACTATACCGGCTGACGTGTTTTCTGTTGGTAGATCCAGTTGAGTACTGGCACTAAAGCGAGTGTGTTGTTGTCGACGACCAAGGAATGCAGGTTGCTCTAACTCATCGAGGCGAATATCTAGTGCTTGTATTTGGATGCGATTTTTTTGCAGCTGATAAAAAGGCGAATCGGCCGTGCGTAAGCTGACCCAAGGGTGCAAAAGTTCAGCGCTGGAAAAATTATCCCGCCAAACAAAATTGCCGGTTGTTGGCACGGTATTTTTTGTTTTGGCTACCGTTTTGGGCGCGGTGAGTTGGTAGGGAATTGTTTTTCCTTTTTCTAAAATGACTGGCCATTCATTCTTCCAGCTGACGGGTAACAAAAAGGTTTCTCGGCCGGTGTTATAGGCAGTTTTGTCATAGGCGCGAGTAGCTAAAAATACTGCCCACCATTCACCTTCTTTGGTTTTAACCAAGTCGGCATGGCCGGCGGTAGTGATTGGATTGGGGCGATTAATATCAAGATCGCGTTGGGTTAATATCGGATTGCCTGCATAAGGTTCAAAGGATTTGGTTAAATCTTTAGTGCGGAATACAACCTGCGAGTGGTCGTATCCCGTTCCACCTTCGGCGCAGAGTAAATAGTACCAACCATTGATTTTGTAGATATGTGGTGCTTCGATCCACACTGGTTTTTTTGCCAAATCAGTACCGCCGTTAACAATCAAACGGCGGGATTCTTTAATGACCTTTTTATTCTTGAGATCGAATTCCCACAACCAAATCGCACGGTGACCATCATAAAGTGGTTCGCCGATGGGTGCATCATTGTGCGCTATGTAAACGCGGCCATCATCGTCGAAAAAAATGTCGGGATCTATGCCGCCAACTTCAGGTAATAAGATCGGATCGGACCAGGGGCCCTCGGGATTTTTAGCGGTAACAATAAAGTTTCCGCGCACATCAACCAAGGTGGTGATCAGGTAAAAAGTTCCATCGTGATAGCGGATGGTTGGTGCATAAATTCCGCGTGATGTTTGCTGCTTGTAGAGTGGTAATTGTTTGGGGGTAACTAACACATGGCCGAGTGATTTCCAGTTAACCAAATCCTTGCTGTGAAAAATAGGTACCCCGGGTGAATAGGAAAAAGATGAGGTAACCAAGTAATAATCATCGCCGGCACGGGTAATACTGGGGTCGGGATAAAATCCGGCGATGATTGGGTTTTGAAATTGGCCTGCAGCCGGTTTATGAGCAAAGACAGAATCTTTCCCTTCATAGGTGAATTGATAAAAGTTGACACTATTTGAAAAACTATTGTTCGCTACGAGCAATAGGCTGCTGGTAAACAATAGCCGAAGTGTTCTTTTGATATTCATGACATTCACCGTATTAAAATAAAAATGGGCAACTACTTTCGTAGCTACCCAAAGGGAGAAATTTTTAGCTGCTATGAGCCTGCACAATAAATATTTATTAGCTGCTGCAGACTGTACCTTGCAATGCATCCGCAAATCCGCGTAACGCTGGTTTATCGTTATAGTTATTGTCGAATAGCAGCGGCCAGGCAATTTGCTCGTTGTTGAATTGAGTTTTGTACAGATCATTTAACCAGGTGTTGGCGTCAGTGGTGCCCCAGACGGTAATGCCGCCGCGCTGTGCTTCCGGTACTGCATCCAAATAAGCTTTAATAATCTCGCAGTAACGTTTTTTCTGATTGAGTGCTACTGATTGGGTGAAGCTGCTGATTTTATTAGTGGGGTAGTTGTCGCAGTAAGGTTGGTTAATGGCAACATCCAGCTCGGTAATTTTAACCATTAAGCCTTTATCAGCGACTTTTTTCATCGCTGCTGCAATGTTCGCAGCTGATGGGTAGTTGAGGCAAACATGCATCTGGAAACCGACTCCATCAATGGGGATATTGCGTGCTTGGAAATCAGTCAGCATGTCAATCAGTTTGGTTGTCTTGCTATTGTTTTGCTCAATGTTGTAATCGTTGTAATAGAGTTTTACGTTGGCATTTGCGTTGCGTGCCGCTTGGAATGCACGCTCGATATACACTGAACTATTGCCGCTTTTAATATAAAAGGTGGAGTCTGTTGTGCGGAAAGTCGAAGGCGTGCCGTCAGTCAGTGCCTCATTGACTACGTCCCAACTAACCAGGTTATCTTTCGTTTCGTAGTGATCCACAATAGTGGTGATATGGGCATCGAGCGCCGTTAAAAAATCATTCGATGAGCCGCCCCAATTTTTCATAAACCCGGGCACCTGATAATCAGAGTGCCATACCAATCCGTGCCCATGGATATTAATATTTTTGCTTTTTGCATAATCGACAAATGCATCGGCATTGGTGAAGGTGAAACTGCCTTGTGTTGGCTGGAGGTAACTCATTTTCATGATGTTGCCTGCCGTCATCTGATTAAAATGTTTTTCCACAACTGATTTTTCAGATGCATTCATCAATATGTTGTAGGTTGGTGAATCGTTATTCGATACCGATACGCCAATAGGAAAACTTGCAAGCTCACGCAGACTATTCACATTCGCAGAATAGGTGCTGGTTGCGCTGGAGGTAGTGTTTGATGAGGACGAGTTCGCCTGGGTTGCCAAGGTCACTTTAGCGCTTTTGATTGTTACTGTACTCGCAGGTGTACCTTTGGCCTGAATGCCTACTTGCACATCGTAATCGGTCTGATTGAATTTTTTATCTGCTTCTTCAATGGTGCAGCTAACCTTGGAGTCTGCATTGGCCGCCAGCTCACTATTAGCTGACCAACAGTTCCATTCTCCCGCCCAGCTTCCACCTTTAATTTGCGCAAATATCTGAAGATTTGTGCCGCTGGATTTGAACTCGTCGCTGACGTTAACGATCATTTCGATAACCGCCCCTTCTAGCAATACTGGTTTGGCAAGATCGGTAACTGCGCCGATATTATCGCCATTGGGTGCGAAACTTATGCCGTCACTGTTGTAATTAATCCCAGTATTGCCGGTACCGTTACCTCGCCAGCCAGAGGTCATATCCAGAGTGAGAACTGTTAGTGCAGCCGAGGATATAGAGCTGCTACTGGCCGGAATAGAACTGGCCGCCATGGAGCTGGCTTCAATTGACGAGCTAACAGAAGTTGTTGCTGACGCCGCTTCAGATGATGGAGTAGAAATAGCGGTGGATGATACGGGAGTGCTTGAGCTTGACGGTGCTAGAGAGGATTTTGATCCACTGCTTTTACCTCCGCCGCCGCAAGCACTGAGGCCAATTGTAATAAGGGAAATGAGTAAAACGCGCGAATAATAGTGCGGCATGGTGATGTGCTCTTATTTATGGTGTTATTGTTGTTGTCAATTACACCATAAGTCATGAGAGCTTGTATACCAGTTGCATTATTTAGAATTGTAAGCGTCGTCCTTGACGGTTACTAGTAGGTTTGAGTTAAAGGGCTTGGCTTGTTTGTGGCACGGCTCGTACATTATCTTTTCGAAGTAAAAGTGTTTCCAGGCGCTTGCGTGTCATGCGCTGCATCGGCATTTCGATGTAATGCGAAATCACCATTGGGATTAGCAAGCCTGCGAGTCCCAACACCAGCCAGAGAGGTTCATACACCCGGTGTTCTAGCCCAAGCAGTTTGCATCCGTAGTAGAAAATTAATGTGTGTATAAGATAGATGGAGAAGCTGGCTTGGCCAATTTTCCGCATAAAAGGAGATGCGAATAACAGTGCAGTCCAATTTGACGTGATCGACAGCAGATAGATAGCGATTGCAAAAGCGATAGCCATTTCTACGGAATCGTAGAGCGCGGGTGTTGAATCGAATAATTTCAGTGGCAGGAAAATAGTAATTAGCGCTGCAATTTGTAACAGGTTTAACGCAAGTTGATTATTGCCACCCTCCCATCTTTTGCGCGGCAACATGCCGGCAATAGTGCCCGCCAGAAAATAATGCAATTTGTTTGGCAGGCTCAAGTTTGGCCAGTAGGCGTGGGTGAGTACCAGCAGCGCACACAAGAAGATTGCAAGTGGCATTGCGAATGGATATTGGTGCCTGCTGGCAATACACCACCAGATCGCGATGAAGAAGGCGTAATACTGTACCTCTAAGGGAATTGACCAGAAGATGCTGACGTTGCCGCCAAATAAATAGTGGCGGGTGACGCTTGTGACACCCTCTATTCGCAGTGGGAAATCACTCGCTTCAAACTGCGTCAGTAAAAAACAAACGGTGATAACGCACCAGTAAATCGGAGCGATTCGCGAGAAGCGTGCTATCCCGTATTTGACTACCGATGTGGAGTCACACTCACTTTGGGCATAGAGATAGCCCATTAGGAAGCCGCTCAAGACAAAGAATACACCCACACCTACGGGGCCGATTAGCACCAGATTTCCTGGCCAGGGCATGTGCGAAATAATCACGAATAAACAGGCTAGTGCGCGTATGCCATCCAGATTGGGCATCTTGTCCCGATTCTGATGTGTAGCGTCTTGCGGGAGAGGGGTGGTACGGGCGGTTTCCATGGCTTACTCCAGTAGTTCAATACCAAGCCTGCGGGGGGATATGTTGCAGAGGTAACATAGTGTCTGAGTCGTGTTACAGCAATATTCAGTCCATTTTACTGCGCGGCACGATTTTCACGTCAGAAGCCTGAATTAGTTCAAATAAGCAATCCTATATGGCGTGTATTTTTGTTTTTTGCGTGAAAATATTTTGTAAGGACGGACCAGAAAAGAGCAATTTTGCACTCGCAGTGTGTGGCTTTGGGGCGCTGGCATCTAATTAATGTCGACTTTCTGGTCACTTATGAATTCATAAATGAGTAGATATAAAAAAGGCGAACCTGGGTTCGCCTTTTTCGTTGCAAGCAAAGAGGTAATTATCCCTCCATTTGCTCCAGCTCCAGACCTTTGGTCTCGCGTACCCACCAAACTACGAAGAAGAGTGAGAACAGCGAGAAAAGTGCGTAGATGCTGTAAGCGCCAGCGAGGCCGAGTGACGATGCCAGCAGGATTGGGAAACTCCAAGTGATCAGGTAGTTAGCCGCCCATTGTGCGAAGCCCGCAACCGCAAGACCGGTACCGCGAATTTGGTTCGGGAACATTTCGCCCAACATGATCCACACAATCGGACCCCAGGACATGTTGAAGAAAATCACATACAAGTTGGCTGCGATCAGCGCGGTCAAACCCATTGAATCGCTCAGTACCAAGTGGCCTTTGTCGTCCAGCGGTGCGCCCATAAATGCATAGACCACCAATGCCAAGGTGATGGTCATACCGATTGAACCAACCAACAGCAGCGGCTTACGGCCAACCTTATCGACCAGGAAGAAGGTGATAAAACAGGCACCGATTGAGGCAACACCTGAACCGATATTAATTGCCAGTGCATCGCTTTCCGAGAAGCCAGCTGCTTGCCAGAGTACCGCGCCGTAATAAAACACTACGTTGATGCCGACAAATTGTTGCAGCACCGCCAAGCCGATACCTACCCAAATAATCGGGCGCACGCGGTTTTTGGTTTTATCGATCAAGTCGGAGAAGCGCGGTTTATGGTCGTGTGCCAGTGAGTTATAAATGTCGGCAACAGTACGTTCTGCGGTTTTTGCTCCGTAGAGTTTGGTTAGTACGGCAAGGGCTTTGTCTTTTTTACCACTTGCTACCAAAAAGCGTGGGCTTTCCGGGATAACCAAAAGTGCAACCAGGAATACTGCAGCAGGAATTACTCCTACCCAGAACATCCAGCGCCAAGCTGCAAATTCCATCCACAGAGGCATGGTGGAGCCTTTGATACCTTCGTTATGCAGATACTCTTTACAAGCTTCTTGCGCGATATTCGCACCAGCACAAACGCTGTAATCAGCAGTTGATGCAAGGTAGTAATTGCTCAGGAACGCTGCAGTCAAACCGGAGATGATGGCAATTTGTTGGATGGAGCTGAGTTTGCCGCGATATTCCGCCGGTACTAATTCGCTGATGTAGGCCGGGCAAATAATGCTCGCTGCACCAATCGCCAAGCCGCCAATCAAGCGGTAAATAATAAATTCCGGAGCGTTATTGGCGATACCAGCTCCCCATGCCGATACGATGAACAGCACGGCGGCGATGATAAGTACGCCGCGACGGCCAAACTTGTCGGCCAGTGTTCCTGCCGCAAATGCACCCACGGCACAGCCGGCCAAAATGGACGCAACTGCAGTGCCGATAACACCGGGGTCAGCTTTAAATGATTGGGTTAAACCATCGATGGTGCCGTTAATTACGCCGCTGTCAAAGCCGAATAAAAAACCGCCGAGGGTCGCGATAATACTGATGATGACGATGGACGTCATATTGCGTTCACCGGCAACGGTGGATACGCCTGCCGATCCTGAATCTATTGGTGCATGGCTCATTTTTTATACCTGTTTATTGAAATTATAAGTGCTGCTGGTTAGGTCTTGGGTCTAACAAAAAGTGGTCGATCTTAGCTTATTTATGGTTTTTGTGACTATATGTCACTGTCAGGTTTGTTATATCTCAAAAGCAAAGCCGGATTCGCTCAAATGTTTGTAGGCTTCGGCATCAAAACGATAGAGGCTGGCGGCGCGGTGCGGAACGCCTTGCTGCTTTTCATTGCAAGGAGAGAGCAGATTCATTTTCATGATCTTGCGGCGGAAGTTGGGTTTGTCGAGTTTGGTATTGAGGATCGCCTCATAAAGCGCCTGCAATTGCAGCAAGGTGAACTTTTCAGGCAGCAGGTTAAAACCGATTGGTTGATGGCAAACCTGATGGCGCAATACTTTTAACCCATGTTCAATAATTTCAGCGTGGTCATACACCAGTTCTGGCAGTTTATTCACGCTCTGCCAATTTACATCGGCGGCACTCTGGCCCGCTACTAGCGAAAACTTATCCGCGCTTACCAATGCGTAGTAGGCAATGGTGACGACGCGCTCATTTGGGAAACGATCCACGCGGCCAAAGGTTTTCAGCTGCTCCAGATACAGATCGCGCACACCGGTCAATTCTTCTAGCAAACGATAAGCGGCATCGCGCAGATTTTCGTCGTAGCGAATCCAGCCGCCGGGCAGTGCCCATTTGCCTTGATGGAGCGGGTCGGTTTGTTTGACCAGCAGGATTTTCAATTCATCGTCATCCAGCCCGAAGACAAGGTTGTCTATGGAGAGTGCCTTGATGACATTTTCAGCGGTGCTTGAGGCGTTAGGAGAGTGTTGGCTGCCGGGAATATGGTTATTGGGCACGTGCAATGTCCTCAAAGCTTTCGCTGGTTGTTGCTGTTGGTTGATTGAGCTCTGACCGATGGCTCATTTGCCGGGCATTGTATAAGCCTGTGGAACAATGGTCGAGAGGCTAATGCGCACGCATTATTACCAATGCTGGTGGTTAAAAGTCAAAGCAATATGGCGCTTGTGTGGCGAATTATCTGACTCTGATATCAGTTTTGGATGTTGATGCGACTTTAAGGAAAATTTACGCTTCTTTATGTTGTTGTCAGATGGACAATAAGCTATTCTATTGCCATGTTTATGCCGCTGCATGATTTTTAATCATAAGAGTGCACTGGTTTTCAAAAATGGTTTCCCATGTTTTGTCCCGCGCTGATTGGTCGGGCACATTAAATCTCTTTATTAGCGAGCCTCTATGTTGTTTCTCGGTATTGATGTCGGTAGTTCTTCGGTCAAATTATCGGTGTTGGATGGTCACACAGGTAAAAGTCTGGGCGCGCTTTCCTATCCTGATTCAGAGCTGGCTATCGATAGCCCGGCAGTAGGTTTTGCTGAGCAACATCCGGATACCTGGTGGGAATGTGTGCGTCAGGGGTTTTCGCGTTTAGTTGCGCGCGGCAGTTTTGATCCTAAACAAATTGATGCGATTGGTATTTCTTATCAAATGCACGGCTTGGTTGTGGTCGATAAAGATCAACAAGTGTTGCGCCCTTCAATTATTTGGTGCGATAGCCGCGCTGTACCGCTAGGCAATAAAGCACTGACTGATCTTGGCCACGATTATTGCTTCGGTCACTTATTAAATTCGCCCGGTAATTTCACCGCCGCTAAATTGCGTTGGGTGCAAGAAAACCAACCGGAGTTGTTTGCGCGCATCCACAAAATTATGTTGCCCGGTGATTTTATTGCGATGAAATTATCCGGTGTGATTAACACCACTGCATCCGGTTTATCGGAAGGCACCTTGTGGGATTTCAAAGAAAATCGTGTTGCCACTGAGTTGTTGGCGCACTGGGGAATTGATGTTGCGGTCATTCCTGATGTGGTACCGAGCTTCGGTGTGCAATCGCAAGTGAGTGCGGGCGTTGCTGCCGAATTAGGTTTGCGCGATGGAGTAAAAATTTGCTACCGCGCGGGCGACCAACCTAACAACGCATTTAGTTTGAATGTGTTGGAGCCGGGCGAAGTTGCGGCCACAGCGGGAACCTCTGGTGTGATTTACGGTGTGACTGATCAACCGGCTGCCGATGTTGCATCGCGTGTAAATACCTTCCTTCATGTCACCAACACCGAAGAGAAAAAACGCAACGGTGTGTTGGTGTGTGTGAATGGTTGCGGCCGTTTGTATTCCTGGTTGCGCCAAACTATCAGTGCTGCGGGCGCTACACCTTCCTATCCAAAATTAAATGAATTGGCGCAGTCGGTTCCCGTCGGTAGCGAAGGTTTGTTGTTCCATCCTTTTGGCAACGGCGCTGAGCGTATTTTCCAAAATAAAAATCTGGGCGCGCAATTGCGCAATCTGGATTTTAACCGTCATGGCTTGGGCCATATGGTGCGCGCTGCGCAAGAGGGAATCGTGTTTTCCTTGAACCAAGGCTTTGATGTATTGAAATCCCTTGGTGGCAGTTGCGAGGTTGTGCGTGCCGGTAAAGGCAATATGTTTTTGAGTGATGTATTTGCGCAAACTTTTGCCAATACCACCCAAGCAGCAGTTGAGATGTTTGAAACCGATGGTGCAGAAGGCGCAGCGCGCGCGGCGGCATTGGGAAGCGGTTATTACGCATCGGCGAAGGAAGCATTTACCGGATTAACGCGTTTGAATGTGGTGGAGCCACAGGTGCAACTATTTGCAGAGTATCAGGATGCTTATCACGCGTGGACTGCATTGTTGCCTAAATAAACAATGTTCCACTGAGTGATAGGCGTACTTAAATTAGTTTAGTAAAAAACCTTAAGGTGAAAATTATGAGCGTTGTTCTCGGCAGTAAAGAATATTTCCCCGGCGTTGGCAAAATCGGTTACGAAGGCGCTGATTCTGACAATCCTTTAGCGTTTAAATACTACGACGAAAATCGTGTTGTTGCCGGCAAAACTATGAAAGAACATTTCAAGTTTGCCACCTGCTACTGGCACAGCTTTTGTGGCGCTGGTCATGATCCTTTCGGCCCGGGCACCAAAGTGTTTCCATGGTCTTCAACTGCTGATGCAGTTGCGCGCGCACACGAAAAAATGGACGCGGCATTTGAGTTCATCACCAAGCTCGGCACTCCTTATTACTGCTTCCACGATATCGATTTGATCGACGAAGGTTCAACTCGCGCTGAAACTTCCAAGCGTTTGCAAACTATCGTTGAATACGCAAAACAAAAACAAGCTGCATCCGGTGTGAAATTGCTGTGGGGCACTGCAAACCTGTTCTCTAATCCACGTTATATGAACGGTGCGTCTACCAACCCTGATTTCAATGTGGTTGCTTACGCTGGTGCGCAATTGAAAGATGCGTTGGATGCAACCATCGCACTTGGTGGCGAGAACTACGTATTCTGGGGTGGCCGTGAAGGTTACATGAGCTTGCTTAATACCGACATGAAACGCGAACAAGAGCACATGGCGCGCTTCCTGACTATGGCTCGCGATTACGCGCGCGGCCAGGGCTTTAAAGGTGTGTTCTTCATTGAGCCAAAACCAATGGAGCCATCAAAGCACCAATACGATTTTGATGCTGAAACTGTAATTGGTTTCTTGCGTCACCACGGTCTGGATAAAGATTTTAAATTGAATCTGGAAACCAACCACGCGACTCTCGCTGGTCACACCATGTGCCACGATATGCAAGCAGCAGCAAACGCTGGCATGTTGGGTTCATTGGACGCTAACCGCGGCGACTACCAAAACGCATGGGATACCGACCAGTTCCCTTACAACATCAACGAAACGGTTGAGATGATGTTGGTGTTGTTGCGCAGCGGCGGCTTGCAAGGTGGCGGTGTGAACTTCGATGCGAAAGCGCGTCGTAACTCACCAGACTTTATCGACCTGTTCTACGGCCATATCGGTGGTATGGATACTTTTGCGCGCGCATTGTTGATCGCTGACAGCTTGCTGCAAAAATCACCATTGGAAGGCATGCGCAAAGAGCGTTACTCATCATTCGATGCAGGCAACGGCGCCGCTTACGAGCAAGGCAAACTGACCTTGCAACAATTGGCCGAGTTGGGCAATAACGGCGGCGAAATCACGCTGCAAAGCGGCAGACAAGAACTGTACGAAAACGTAATCAACCGTTACATCCGTTAATTTACGCAGTTTAATTAACGAATTGTATTAACCGGTTTTTCTAGCAAAGCCTTAGCCGCCAATCATCAACTCTTTAAAGACGAGATGCATGGCGGCTTTTTTATTGGCACGATTTGTTGAGCCCATGCCTCTGTGGCATGGTTCCCACAAGTCCTATCTCCTTTTATGGTGCGGTAGTTTTATCCACATTTTTCTTTTATCCTGCGGGTTCCCGCCGGCAGATCGCGCCCGGCTTATAGGATATTAAGGAAATTTCACGTGAAAGATTCATCTTCTCCCCGGCTTTTAGGCGCTCAGGTTGCCACCTCTGTTGCTGTCTGCTTTACACAAAAACTGAAATCTGTGGCGCTACTGGGCGCTCTGGTTACGCTGACTGCTTGTGGTGGCAGCACCAATGAGGATAGTGGAAGCGTTGGCGGCAATAATAATTCCGGTGGCAATCCATTCACAGGCAGTGGCGGGTGGACCGCTGGTGTTTACAAAGACGCAGGTGAATATGCCAATCGTTGCGCAATCCCGCGCAGGGGGACAGATCCGCTGACTGGCTCGGCTTATCCTGATGCTAAAGGTAGTTATCGCGACGAAAATAATTTTTTACGTTCCTGGAGTAACGACACTTACCTCTGGTACAAGGAAATTCCTGATCTTAATCCCGCTGATTACAAAGACACACTCGACTATTTTGGTTTGCTCAAAACCATGGCAGTGACTACCTCGGGAACACCGAAAGATCAGTTCCATTTCACCTACAGTTCTGATGAGTGGGAGCGTTTGTCTGGTTCGGGCATCACCTATGGTTATGGCTTGGAGCTGAGTTGGATTTCTGCCGTACCTCCACGGGAATTAATAGTTGCCTACACTCAACCCAATTCACCTGCGGCAATGGCATCGATAAAACGTGGTGCAAAATTATTAAAAATTGATGGCGTAGATTTAATTAACAGTAATACCAATTCAGATATCGATAAATTAAATGCTGGCTTGTCTCCTTCTGTCATCGGTCAGGCACATACATTCACCATCGACGAGTCGGGTGTAGTGCGCGATGTGGTATTGCAATCTGCCAGCGTAACTAATGTGCCGGTACAAAACGTAAAAACTATTGATACCCCAACCGGAAAAGTGGGTTATCTCACGTTTAATGATCACATTGCACCTGCAGAGCAAGGTTTGATTGATGCGGTGAATCAATTGGATGCGGCCGGTGTAACTGATTTGGTGTTGGATCTGCGTTACAACGGCGGTGGTTATCTTGCCATTGCCAGTCAGCTTGCCTACATGATTGCGGGTTACTCACCAACAGTGGGCAAAACCTTTGAAGAATTACAATTCAATGATAAGCATACGGTGAGAGATCCTGTTACGGGTGAAACTCTCGCACCAGAACCATTTTATTCGACATCAATCGGGCTTTCAGTGAGTCAGGGGCAGGCATTACCGAGCCTGGATTTAAAACGTGTCTATGTACTTACCAGTAGTGATACTTGTTCCGCCAGTGAAGCATTGATGAATGGTTTGCGCGGTGTTGGTATTCAGGTAATTCAAATTGGACGCACTACTTGCGGTAAGCCCTATGGCTTTTATCCGCAGCCCAATTGCGGTACGACTTATTTCACTGTGCAATTTCGCGGCGTGAATGCGAAAAACTTTGGTGATTACAGCGATGGTTTTTCTCCCGCATCAGTTGACGACGGTAAAGCGCGTGTACTGGGTTGTTCCGTTGCTGATGATTTTTCCCACCAGTTGGGCGATCCGGCGGAAACACGTTTAGCGGCGGCGCTTTATCATCGTACCAATAATCGTTGCCCAGCAGGAGCATCCTCGGTTGGCGTTCTGCAAAAAACATCTGCGCCGTTGCAAGAAGTTGATGGGCAGTTAATTAAAACGGAAGCATTGAAAAATAAATTAATGTACCTTCCAAAGTAATAAATGCAGTTATTGAATTGAGCCCCGATTAATCGGGGCTTTTTTGTTTCACCCGCGTGATTCACCCAACCTGAGTAAGAGAGAAAAATGCAGGCTACCAATTTTGTTCTGAATGACTACCTTGCCCGTATCGGTTTTGTCGGGAATGTAGAACCCAGTCTAGATGTGCTGGTGAAATTAATGCGTGCCCAATTGCAATCAGTGCCTTTTGAAAATCTCGATGTGCAAGCCAGAAAAATTGTATCGCTGGTGCCGGAAGACATAGTGAATAAAATTGTGTATTCCGGTCGCGGCGGTTACTGCTATGAAGTCAATGGTTTATTTTCCATGGCGTTGACCACCATCGGGTTTGAGTTCGATATTATCGGTGCGCGCCCGATGTTTTATCCTTATCGCCGTCCAAAAAGTCACATGGTATTGGTAGTAAAAATGGGTGATCAGCGCTGGTTATGCGATACCGGTTTTGGCAGCTTTGGTTTACGCGCTCCGCTTGGGTTGCATCAGTTAGGTGAAATTGTTCAGCAAGATAATGAAACCTTTAGGCTTTGTAAAAACGAACGCGATGAATTTGTATTGCAGGCTTTGGTTAAAGGTGAATGGGCAAACCAATTTGGTTTTGATTTTTATCCCATGGAAATGATTGATTTCTCGCTAGCCAATTACTACAACTCAACGCACCCTGATGCTGTTTTTGTACAGCGTTATTTGGTAATGCTGCAGCGGCCAGACGGGCGCACTCTGTTGTCGGGCAACCAGCTAAAACAATTGCGCGGCAGTGAGGAGCTAATTACAGAAGTGGAAGCAAGTGAGCTGGACGCTGTTTTACAACAGGAGTTTCATTTGCGTCGCCCATAAATGGTGCATGTCAGGGAGGGCTACCTACGGCAGTAAAGTCTTTGTACAATGCGCTTCCTTTTTGTTCACAATAAAGATAAATACCATGAACACCACCAGCATTGCCGCGCCCGCGGCGACTCAAAAAATCCTTAATACCACTGTTATCGTAGCTGCGCTTGGCTACTTTGTAGATGTCTACGACCTTATTTTGTTTCTGGTAATCGGCAAACAAAGTATCGCGGACATCAACCCCCAGTGGGCTGACCAGCCTGCGATTATCCTCCAACAATTCCAACACCTGCTCGATATCCAAATGTTGGGCATGTTGATCGGCGGTATCGCCTGGGGAATTATTGGCGATAAAAAAGGCCGTCTCGCGGTGCTGTTCGGTAGCATCATTCTTTATTCGCTTGCCAATCTCGCCAATGCTTTTGTCACCGATATGCAAACCTATGCGGTATTGCGGTTTATTGCTGGCTTCGGACTCGCAGGCGAATTGGGCGCTGGAATTTGTTTGGTGGCAGAGTTGATGGATAAAAACCGGCGCGGAATCGGCACTATGATTGTGGCTTCCGTTGGTGTCGCGGGTGCAGTTGCTGCCGCGTTGGTCGCGGAATTTACCAGCTGGCAAAACTCTTACATTATTGGCGGTGTACTTGGACTTGGCTTGCTGGTATTACGTATCGGCACTTATGAAAGTGCGATGTTCAAAAAAGAACATGCGCCGGATATTCGGCAAGGAAATTTCTTCATGATGTTCGCCACGCGCGAGCGTTTTTTGCGTTTTCTCAAAACTATTTTGCTCGGATTACCAACATGGTTTGTGATCGGATTATTGGTTGCGCGTGCGCCCGAGATTGCAAAGACGCTGAATGTGAATGGCAGCATTGCACAAAATCTGTGTATTTTGTTGGCCTATTCTGGTTTGGTGCTAGGTGATTTTGCGTCTGGTTCTGCGAGCCAATTAATGCGCAGCCGCAAGAAAGCGTTTGGGTTGTTCTATGCTATTTGTACGCTGATGATTTTTGTCTATCTGAATTTGAATGATGTTAGCAGCACTGTGTTCTACACCGCGATATTTCTGCTCGGTTTTTCTGTCGGGTTTTGGGCGCTGTTTGTGACCAATGCATCCGAACAGTTTGGCATTAATTTGCGTGCAACCTCTGCGATCAGTGTACCTAATTTCGCGCGCGGCTCCTTGGTTCCTATTGCCTGGGTATACAGCCTCGTGGTTGCGGCAAATAGCGGCGACATCATTACCAGCTTTATGTGGGTAGGGGCTGGCATTATGCTGATTACGTTTATCACACTCTATTTTGTGCGTGAAACCTTTGCGACAGATTTGGATTTTTACGAAAAGTAATATTGAGCTCGCAGTAGTATTTTCAGTTTTAAATGGTTTCAATGAAGCGATTCCCATGCAGGGAATCGCTTTTTTTATCTATTGATTTTTATTAATTAAAGTTTTCGATTTTAAAATTCTTAACAATCAGTTCTGCGTAGCCGTCATTCGGATTGTTACTGAGCAGTGCAAAGTTAAATTTCGCCACTTTGGTTAAATCCAGTGTTGATAATCCGCCTTTAAAGTCGCTGAAAGGAATCCGCACTGTGGTAAATGTAGCTGCTGCTGGTAAGGTTATTTGATTGTGCGTGCCACCGTGAACAGCATATTGGCGTAATTGCAGATTAACGCTTTGATTCGATTGGTAGGTAATGTCGATAAAGCGGGAGCTAGCTAAACTCACTTGCGCCGCTTCGCCAGTTTGATCAAACCCACTGATTGGAAATGACATTTCACCCCACGGGTTTACATTCATCCGAACTCTCACCACGGGAATGCCATCCAACAAAATAAGTGGATCAGTTCCTGATGCGGGAATCAGTTGAACTGTGCCTGTATCTCGGCCAGTTTTGAATGAGCGAAAACCGTTGATTGAAAGTGGAACAGGGTTTAATTGACAGCCGCTGCCAGAAAAACTTCCCGATGCACCTTTGCTGGTGTCTGACCAAGTGCCGCTTAGTGTTCCGGTATCGGTACTTAGCATGCCCTGGATTTGAATTCCCTTCGCAGTCGTTGCAGTCAGCTTTGTACCGATCAAAGTTCCGTTGATCGATTCTTCTGTGTTAGTTTTTACATCGTAATGTGAGCCAGTGATTTTATTCGCCTGATCTATATCGAATGTAAATAGTCCGGATGTTGTTCCCGTGTAACTGGCGGAGAAACGATAAATAGCATTGGCTGTTCTTGCTAATCGTGTAGCGGTAAATGTACCCTTATCATTATTCTTTTGCCATGTTCCAGTTATGGTATTTAACGACGTAAATTCGCCTGCGTAAGTAGTGCTGTTATTACCAATCGAAAATGATATCTGCTGCTTGGGTTGGATCTTGGTGATATTGGTAAACTCAGTAAAACCATTATTCGCATCGCTATACAAAACACCAGATACATTTCCCTCTAGCGCATCAACGATAAAACCTTGGTGTTCATTAGCTGCGGTATTTGATATTCCTTTGTACGCCCCTGAATAACTGCACCTGTGTGTTGAATCTAAATGCATTTTTGCTGCAGCTGCATCGGGAAGGCTGTGTGCGCCGCTATCCGCAGCAGTTGCTGCAGCCATAAGATTTATTACATCGGAAGAGAAATTAACGGAGCTAAAATCAACTTGCGCCCAACTATTTGCGGCTGTTTGTACCGCTGAAGAAATTTGAATGCCGTTCGGTGTGTAGCCATCGGCGTCCAACATTATCAGCAAGCGCACAAGATTCTGTACCGCTACATCATCCGAACTACCATCGGTAATTAAATCGATAGGAGTTATCAACTCCTTACCTTGCGCCGTACCCAACGTTAGTGCTCCAATTGAAAAAGTAACGGTTTTACCTTGTTCGTAAGTAAATGTACCACTAGCGTTGGTGACACCGGATTGGTTGCCAGATATAAACTGAAGGCCAGTTACGTTGTTATCTTTAAATTGCCCTTGGAGAATAACCACTGCCGCTGCACTTGAACTACTATTTGAGCTGGAACTGGAGCTTACTACGGGAGTCGAGCTTAAGGCTGCGCTTGATGTTGTTGGAGTTGGCGTGCCTGTTGAGCCACCTCCGCCTCCACCACATGCAGTGAATAAGCTGGACGTAAGTAAGATTAATGCGACTTTGTTATACATTTTTCTGCCTCTTTGGAATAGAAATAAATTGAGTCGCTAAAAATTAGTTCAGCGAATCCAACGCAAACAAATGAATGTTTCAGCAGTTGCCTAGAGGTTTTTGTAGAAGGGTAGGAGAGGATGCTGATGTCTCGTGTGAGTCTCTGTAGGAGACTTTCATATTTTTTCTGGCGCGATCTTGATCGAGATTTTTAAGATAGTCAACTTGGATGCTGATCTATTATTAAATTTTGACTCCTGCATCACTCAGCTGTCTGTTCTAAATGATTCATTCCATAAAAAAGCCGCACAGGTTATGCCTGTGCGGCTTTTGATTACCGGGATAGTTATTAAAACTGGAGCTTTAAATTCAACTTGGCACTGGCACCCGCCGCCGGGAAACCAATATCGGTGTAGTAATTTTCATCTGCCAGATTTTCTACTGATAAACCTATCTGTGTAAGTTTATTGATTTGCCACTGCACGCTTGCATCGATACGGTTGTAGGCATCAAGTACCTGTTCATCATCCTCACCTGCATAGCGGGTCACAGCAAAGCGATCATCCACACGCAAGTAATTCACATTGAATTGCCATTGGTCATTCAGCGCGTAGTGAACGGATGTGCCGTAGGTGTATTGCGGGCGGCCGAGCAAATGGTTGTCGGATGAAATCATGTCGATATCGGTGTAGCTGGCGTGGGCGCGCAAGCTAAGATTCTCTTGTGCTTGCCAATTAATTTCGGATTCAACACCGCTGGTTTCTACGCGCGAGCGGTTAACATTTTTAAAGGTTTCGGAATCAAAATCGATCAGGTTGCGGTAGTGATTATCGAAATAGCTAATGCGCCCACTGACGTTCTCACTGGTGAATTCAACACCGGCATCGCGGGTGGTAACTGTTTCTGGTTGCAGTTCGGTATTACCGACGAGTGCGTGACCCAATGCGAAGAAGCTTGGTAATTTAAATCCTTCGCCCCAGTTGGCGAACAGAGTCCAGTTATCATCCAATGCGAATTTGGTTCCTACTTGACCGCTATCGTTGGCTTCAAAACCTTCTGCGTCGTCGCGACGAATACTGGCTTGTATCAACCAATCTTCAGTTGCGTAAGCATTCAGGTTAATGAAAGCGCTGTCGATTTGGCGATCCAATGCAAAGTTGTTTGGATACACGGAAGGATCAAACAAATAGCCTTTGCTGTTGCCATCTTCTTTTTTGGTTTCTACCCCGATGTTCGCCCACAATTTTTGTTGGTCGCCCAGTGTGTTGACCCAGCTGAATTGCGTGCGATTAAAATCAATTACTGATCCAGTTGGAGGAACTGCATCGAAAGGAATGATGCCGGGCGAACTGGTGTCTTCATCGCGTTGATACCAACTGCCGCTCACTTTGCTTTGCCAGACAGTATTTATTTGTGATACCCAGCTCAAGGCTGCACTCTGGTCTTTGTAGTCGCTGTTATCCAAATCGCGTCCTACTGCAAATTCAGGGCCGCCGCTTTGTTCGGGGAAACTGGTGCGCTCGCCATCCAGATAACGATAATTAAAACTTACGGAGTTATTTTCTTGCTGCCAATTCAAGCGGCTGGTGAATTCAGTATTTTTTGCAGTGCTGCCGGGAACTGGCTCGCCTGCATCTTTGGTTTGGATTCCAAATGCGTAACCGATATTGCTCACTTTTCCTGCAGCGCTTACACCCACGCTGGCGTAGTCATCAGTGCCAACGCTGGCATTTACAGTAACAGTCGATTTGCCGGGTGGTTGGGTAATGATGTGAATAACACCTGCGAGCGCATCGGAACCATACACGGCGGATTGTGCACCGCGAATAATTTCGATGCGTTCAATCGATTCGATATTAATTGCGTTTAAATCAAATGCGCCACCGCGAGTATTCGTTGGATCATTCAATTGCACGCCGTCGAGCAATACCAACGTGTGGTTTGCTTCTGCACCGCGCAATGCGATGGAGGTAATGCCGCCAGGGCCACCTTGCTCTTCTACCCATACGCTTGGTACTTGACGTAGTGCATCAACAACGCTGTTGCTGCTGAGTTGAAGCAATTCTTCTTTGTTGATTACCGACACTGAGGAAGACAGTTGCTCATTGGTTACCGGGTTGTAGCTACCGGTTACGATCAATTCTTCAGTAGCGGCGAAAGTAGATGTGGTAATTACAGCGAGGAATAGCGGAGCAAAGCGAAAATTTTTCATTGCGGACCTTGGGACATGGTTAACTTGATTTGTTTAACTGCTATGTGTTGTTCTGAAGGATCAATGGACTCCGTCACTAGCTCTGAGACTCGCCGTTAATACATCCATGTAGGCTCGGGCACAGCATCCATGCTGTGCACGGTCTCAGAGCTAGCGCCGGAGTCCATTTTTATCGCACCTGGAGGGATGCGATGGTTGTTTTATTTGGCGGCGGGGAATTTATAAAGCGTGTAGTACGCATCCATTTTTTCCGCTGCATTTTTTTCAAACAATGTTTGGGTTTTTAACTGTGCGTGATAAACACGGGCAGTTTGTTGTGGATGAACCTGTTTTTGTACCAGTGACTGCAAATCGATATTCACGGTTTTACGATCAGCACTGATCGACACCGCCTTGATCGCCTCTTGCGTCACATCCAATTCGTCCGAACCATAATCCGGTGCATCGCGATAAACCCAGGACTCCAAACTTACCAGCGATCTTAATGCATCTGCAGCGACTTTACTGTCAACTGGCTGAGTGAATTCGATTGCAAAGCCAGTTGGTGTCGCAAGCATTTGGGTAATGGCAGCTGGAATTGTTTTTCCATCCCACACTATGCGTTGCAAACTGGCGACATGCCCACCTTTTGCCTGCCAGCCACGACCAGTTTGGCCAAGCAGCAAACTGCCGTCTTTCAAAAACAGCGGGCGCATAACGCCAGATTCCAAACCATCAATAAACGGCATCACACTGCCTTGCTCAACCCCATCAACTGTTTGGAACGCGATGCGCAACAAATTCGATTGGGTTTGATCGCCCATCAACATTTGACCGGTAAATGCACCGAATTTTCCTTTGGTGGTATCCCACGCCGGATTGCCCGGTGAGTTGGCGACACGGTTGTGCGGCAGCAGAATAATTGGGTTGGTACGTTTGTTCTGTACTTTATCCCACGCAATTTCCGGTGAGTCAGCAGTCATGCCAGGTAAATCGACCAGCGCTGATGGATGACCAAAGAACATATCTTTTTTGATGTCGAAAATTTTCGAGGTTCCCATATATTCACCTTGGTTATCGGAATACCAGAGGCGACCATCAGGTGCAGTACCCAAGCCGGCAGGGCTGCGTAAACCATTTGCCCACATCTCGAATTTGCCGTTGGGTTCAACTCGAATATTCCATCCCGCCAATCCACCTTGTGAGCCCATGTATTTGCCACCGGCTTTGTAGGTAGAGCCATCACCGCCATCGGCGAGGTTGATGCTGATGTAATAAGCACCGTCGCTACCACGTGTTGGGCCGTGCATATAGGAGTGATAGTTGCCGTGATAAGAGTGAGCATCGAACAAGGTTTCGTAACTATCGGCAATGCCGTCACCGTTGGTGTCGCGAATGCGCGTGAGTTCGGCTTTTTGTCCGGCGATAACGGTGAGGCCTTTTTTGTCTTCAACCAATACGCCCAAGCTGTCAAAAGTACCTTCGGCAAATAAATGCCATTGGCCTTTCACAATGCGCCAGATTCCCGCGGTGCGCGTGGCAATCACTGTAGTGTTGTCTTGCGTTAATGCCAGGCCCAAGGCTTCAAATAATTGCTCGCGACCAAAATTATCTTTTGGAGGGTAGTAACTTTCGATGCTGTAACCCGCAGGCAAATCGGCTTTGGCTTCAGTAATTTTGATTGGTTGTTTGCGGTAATCAAATTCTGATTTTTTCGCATGCCATACATTCGCGGCAACTTGCATTTTTGCCGTGAGCGTTGCGGTTTTGCTGCCTGCTGGTAAAGTCCATTGGCCGTTGCTGATTTCACCTTTGTTAACTGCTGCGTTTTGCAGAAGTTGTGTGTTGAGTGAAAATTGTTGTGCGGTTTTTATATCGCCATTCAATATGATTTTTACATCGCCATTGGCGGCAATTGAGGTTTGGACTTTCAGGGTGTTTTTGCCAACACGATAATTAAATGTCGGCAGTTCATTTTTTTGCTTGGAGTTGCGCGTGTAACCTAAAAATTGCGCATCCATCGCCGCAACGCGGGGCAGGTGATCTTCTTTGCTGTTAAGCGATGCTTTAATGGTTTCTACATCACCGAATTTTGCATCTTTAAACGAGAAGTCGATTATCTTGCCTTGCGCATTGAGTGGCGCAAATAAAAACTCCTGGCCGCCAAAATTAATTTCGCGGCTTTCGTAACCCATCTTCAAACCTTTGCCGCCGCGATTGGTAAATTCGCCAGTCATGTCCAAAAAGCCGCCCTGCCAAATTTTAGTAATGGCAAGCAGACGTGGATCAAATGAATAGTTAACGCCCCAAGGTGAACCTACGTGAATTGCACGGCCAGAAACACCGGCCATCGGACCACGTTGAAGGCGTACTTCATCGTCAACCAATAATTGCAAACGGTCAGCAATCGGGTCGTATTCTTCTGCACCGGTTTGCGCGAGCAATTTAATGGTTGGGCCTTGGTCGCGCAGATCGTTGAGTGTAGCGAGGTAATCGCCGATGGCGTCGATTTGCAAATCACTTAATACCTGCGCGGAAAACGCTGGCATGATAGGTAAAAATGCTTCACCTTTTTTCGCGCCGCTTTCAGCAACGGCTAATTGATCGGTGGCGGAACGAATACTGCGGTGCAGGTATTGGCGATCCGCTTTAATGGTGAATCTATGGCCTTCACCACCTTCTACGATTTCGCGGTCGCGCGGTTCGCGTTTAAACAAACCAAAAAGATTTGGGCCAGTGCTTACACCTGAATCGTTTTTAATGGTTGAGTGACAAGCGTTACAGCCAACAGATTCAAAGGTCTCTTTACCGAGCGCAACAAAATCTACCAACTCTTTTTGATTGGTTGTCTCACCGGAATTTTTCGGCATAGTGATCAAAGAGAAATCCGCTGGCGCTATAGTGAAATTGCGCAAGGCGAGCTGGCCTTTTTTTACCTGAAAGCTGGTTTGGCCTGCGGGATTTTCCCAGCCGATGTTGGCGTTTTCGCTCATGCCGGTGCGGATATCATTTACCGCAACGGTTTCACCGTTGATGCGCACTTCTACAATCAATGCGGAATCTACTTTCGCACTGGCTTCGTTGTAGCGCGGTGCACGAAAGGTGACGTACAACTTTTGCCACTCGTTGTTGACGTTCTTGAGGTCGATTGCGTAACGACCTTGTACATAAAGTTTTGCATCGCTGCCCTCGGGAACCAGAAATTCGGTTTCCAGTACTGAGTCGCCGATATGCTCATTCGCATTTAAATGCTCACTGCTGCCTTTGGCGGTGAGTGCGAGAATGTTGCCGTCTTGAGCTGCAGTTATTTGCAATTTATTGCCAACAGCGCTCACTTTGCTGGCGTTAACCCAAGCACTGTTTGCTTTGAAATAATCGGCGGGATTTTGTGCGTAAACCTGTGTGCTGCAAATCAATAATGATCCCAGCACCATTTTTTTCAGGAGAGACATAATCTATACCTGTGATCTAATTAAAAAAGCGCCGCAGTGAAACACTGCGGCGCGAACAAAAGACAGTAAAAGCAATTAGCTGAACTGCCTGCGGATAGAGCGGAAAAAGTTAGAGTTTGCGTACCCAGATATTGCGGAAGCTAACCAAATTGCCATGGTCTTGCAGACGCAAAGGGGCGCAGCCGTGAGCTTTGTAGACAGGCTTGCCGATCCATTCAGTTGCACCCTGAATTTCAACATGGTTTTGTGCGAGCACACCGTTATGCAACACGGTCACATAACCTGGCTTGGTAAGTTTTTGGGCGCTATCAAATTTTGGAGAAGTGAAAATAATATCGTAAGTCTGCCACTCGCCCGGCGCGCGCGACGCGTTTACCAACGGGATAGTTTGTTTGTAAACCGAAGCAACCTGGCCGTTGGGGTAGGTTTTGTTGTTGTAATTATCCAGTACCTGGATTTCATAACGTTCCTGGAAGAAAACACCGCTGTTGCTGCGGCCCTGGCTTTCGGTAGGTTTGCCATCTTCGCCGATAAAGTTGGTCGGTGTTTTCCATTCAATGTGCAATTGCACATCGCAAAAAGACTCTTTGGTTCTGATATCGCCTTTTTTAGGCACTACGGTAAATGCGCCCTCGGCAACTTTCCATTCGGCGGCACCGCCACCTTCAACGGCTTGCCATTGGCTCAGGTTTTTGCCATCGAACAGCACGGTAGCATCGGATGGAACACCGTTAGCTGGTGAGCTAATAACCGGTGGAACTGGCTCCCATACCTCAGTTTCCTGGGCGAGTTCCCAAGGTTCTTTTTTGGTAGCAGCCATTAACGGGACTGATACAGCGCAAAGTACGAGTGTGGTTGTGGCTAACAGCGGATTAAATGCGTGGAGCTTTTTCATAGTGTTTGACCTAGGCTTTTTTTATAGTGGGTTGGATTTGTCAGGCTAGCTTTTGGTGTACATCCTAAGCTTGGCAGATTTTTTAAAAACATCCTCTTTGCCGTGAGTAAATCAGGGATAACGGCGCGGCTACTCTAATTGAAAGCAGTTACAAAGGGGGAATGCCGAATGTTTAAAACTGTAAAAGTCATTTAAACTATTAGCGTATTTATACTATTTGTTACGAGGCGCTGCGATGCTATTTACACAGCTTGATAAATTGATGGCAGGCGGGTGTTTTTTTTAACAAAGCTTTACGGATGGTCGCTGTTTTAACGCGGGATACTACTGCCTGAGGTGTAGCCACGATCACTTGCACAGCTGGCTGCGCAAGCGATTTATCGAGCTAGTTTTTCGCCCAGCGCTGGCTGCTTGGGCAGTTCAGGAATTTGGAGCTGGTGAGCCATTTTTTGTCGGGATAGTAGGAGAACAGGAATTGCTCGCCTTTGATGGTATCGATTACTTTCTTGGCGATACCCAAACGGACGGCAGGACAACCCCAGCTGCGACCAAGGCGCCCGGTTTTGTTGGCCATTTTGGAATCGACGTAAGGGGCACCGTGGAATACGATCGCGCGTTCCATGGCTTTGTCGTTAAAACCGCTTTCCAGTCCATCCATGCGCAGCGAATAACCATTGGAGCCGTTATAGGTATCTTTGGTGCGGAAAAGACCGAGACTGGTTTGCAAGCTTCCGTAAGTATTGGAAAAATTGCGTGCAAAATTTTCACCGGTATTCTTGCCGTGGGCGACTAATTCGTTAAATAGCAGCTTGCCGGTAACCAAATCAAAGACCCACAAGCGCGGAATGGTCGAGGCGAGTGAGTAATCGATTACGGTTAAATTGCGTGCCGGGGAGATTCCCTGATGCATCGCACAATCCAGTGCAGACAGCGCCAGGCCAATAACTTTGGGGTTTGCAGCCGGAGCAGCTTTGCTCAACTTGCTCAGCAGGTTTAACGGCGACTCTTCATTGATAAATGGGGAGGCTGGCAGGAAAGGATTGCTTGCTTCCGCTTGTCCGGCAGTGGCATGAAAAGTGAATAAAAGACTTATGCAGGCCGAAAAAGACAAGGCCCTAAAGGTTTTGTACAACATGGATATTCCCGGAGTTCTGGGTGATAAAGTTGCAGCGGCCTTGCTGTTTTTGGTTATGTTTTAACCACTAAAGTGCGATAACGAACGAATGCTAGCATCTGAAAATCGATGCGGCAAACACTAATGATCAAAAATGCAGCAAATTTTTGAATGTTCTTTGCTACCTTTGATAATAAGCACGTTTTAGTTAAGTGCGTAGGAGCATGCGTTTATGCAGTTGTTTAGGTTGTTGAAGTTGCCCGCAAAGGCAGATCGTTTGTTTACCTGTGTTGTGTTGTTGATAGTGTGTGGCGCGAGCCTCCCTGTTTTGGCGGCAGATGCTGCACAACCCGCACCGCTCTCGCCGCAAGAAATGCTAACAAAGGAAATTGAAGCGAAGGTCGCGACCATGCAGCTCGCCCAAGAGTCGGCGCGCAATAATTCGCGCGACCTGAGCCAGGCTGTAAGCTCCTTCTATACCCAAAGGCAATTTCGTCCGGTGTGGGATCAACCCGGTCGCTTGGACGAATTGATCAGTGCGCTCGGCTCGCTGATAGAAGATGGTTTGAGTCCTGAGGATTACCAAATCTCCCTGCTGAGCCAGACTCCGCCGCTGGCTGATGACAATTCCCCCGAATCCATTGCCCGCCACGCCGATCAGGATATTCGTGCGACTAATGCTTATCTGCGCGCGCTCTACCATCTATTTAATGGCAAGGTCGATCCTGCCGGTCTCGATCCCCAGTGGAACTTTGAGTTGGAAGATCTCGCCCTCACCAGTGCAGGCGTCTATGTTGCAGGTGGAATCGATTTGACTCCCATTGCTGAAATCTTTGCCAAGACCCGCCCGCAACACCCCATCTATAACAGTATGCGCGAAGGCCTGAAACGTTACCGGATATTGGCGGCGCAGGGTGGCTGGCCGGCATTGCCTGCTGGACCCTCGCTAAAGCCGTGCATGGTCGATCCACAGGTAGCGATTTTGCGTCAGCGCTTGAGCGTCACTGGCGAATATGTTGCGCCTGTTTTACCTGCTGCCGAAGGCCAACAGGGATTACTACCCGCGCAAAAATGTTTGCCTGATGCAAAATTTATGGCTGCCAGTAGTGCCGCAAGTTCGGCACCATCAGCGACCGATATGTTTGTCGCCGATGTGATGACGCCCGAGAGCAGCAGTTCTTCCAGCGCAGCGGCGGAGCCGATTGTTGAAGTCGGTATTAATCCGGATAACGTGTTTGATGAGTATCTGGTAGAAGCAGTTAAAAAATTTCAGCGCGATCAATATCTGGAAGTCGATGGTGCTATTGGCCCGGCGACGCGCGCAGCATTAAATGTATCGGTGCAATCGCGCATTGATCAGCTGCGGGTAAATCTGGATCGCGCGCGCTGGTTGTTGCATAACATTCCGGCGGAAATGTTGTTGGTCGATGTAGCCGGATTCAAAGTCACTTACTTTAAAGCGCATCAACCGATTTGGCGTTCGCGCGTGCAAGTGGGTATGGCTTATCGCACTACACCGATTTTTAAATCCGAAGTGAATTACATCACTCTTAATCCGACCTGGACAGTGCCGCCGACCATTCTGCGCAAAGATGTATTACCGAAGGTGCGTAAAGATATTAACTATCTGCGCGACCATAATATTCGCGTGCTGGATAGCAGCGGCAAAGAACTGGACCCCGCTACCGTCGATTGGAATCGCCCGGGCAATGTGACACTGCGTCAGGATGCAGGTGATGATGCTGCGCTTGGCAAAGCCGTAATCCGTTTCCCAAATCCTTATGCGGTTTACCTGCACGATACGCCGCATCAAAAATTATTCGACAAAAGTCAGCGCGCGTTTAGTTCGGGTTGTATCCGTGTCGAGCGTGCATTGGAATTGGTTGAGTTGTTGTTATCCGAAACACCCAACTGGAGTTCAGAGGCCATCGACCAAGCCTTGGCGAATGGCAAAACACGCAATGTGACTCTGGCGAAACGTGTTCCTATTTTGCTTGCCTACTGGACGGTAGATGCAATCAGCGAAACGCAAGTTGCCTTCAAACCGGACATCTACAAGCGCGATGCACAGGTGTTGGCAGCACTTAACAAGCGTAGTTAACCCCTTGGGTGGTTAAAAACCGCCTTTTTTAAAGACTTATTGAGCGATAGCGGCGCGCAGGTTTGTATTTATGCCGAGTCGCGACTAGCGTTAATAGGATTGCGATTGTAAGCAGTACAGGCATTCCTACTAATAACACTGTGTCGCTCAATAAGGATTTATCTACATGGCTACCAAGAAAACTTCTCGCCCTACCGATGTGCTGGACCAGGATGATCTGATTACGCTGGATGCTCCTCCTGCGGCAGAAGTCATTAACTTGCTCACGCCGCCGCAAAATTCCAGTTACATGTATTTTACCGAGCGCGATCTGGATCGGATTCTTTACAACCTGGATACCCTGCGCAGCAGTGTTTACCCCCATATTCTTAAAGACGAAGATCCCAACAATCAAAAGCAGCCGCAGTTCCCGTCGGTTTGCTTGATTGGTTTGGGGCGTTGCGGTTCCAACATTGCGTTGGATGTGGCATCACTGGTTTATAACGCGCGCAACTTTTACCTCAACGAATTCAACAGCGAAGAGAAAGAAGTGCGCGAACAAGACAAGCCGATGCGCTGGATCAAACGCAGCTTGCATTTAAAAGGTGGCCATCACCTCAAGCCGGTGTTTTTAATTGAGCCCTTGGTGATGCTCGGCGATCTGGATAAAGATATTGAAGGCCGCATCCGTTTCTCGCACAAAGGTGAGCGCTCCGGTTTCCTTAAAGATTACACCAAGATGAAAATCATGGACTTGTCCGAAGTTCATGCGGGTGGTTCCGGTAATGCGCCAATTCTCGGCCAGTACCTCGCTAAAATTATTCTCAACAAAGATACCCAGCGTTTTTCCAATCCTGATTGGAAACATGTGCATTCTTATTTGATCGATTCCTGTGGAATTAAAGCCAACCAATCGCGCCTGTATTTTTATATTTTCAGTGCGGGTGGTGGTACCGGTTCCGGTATGGCGAGTGAATTTGGTTTGGCTCAGCAATATGCTTACATGAGCAAAACATTTGATGTGCGCTCGGAGGCTGCCAATGCAGAGAACCGTGGCCATTCATTTGTGTTCGAGCCAATTTTCACCAGCGGTATTTGTATCCTGCCCAATATTTCTGACCACGGTGTAGAAATGTCGGAGGCGCTGCACATCAACGCCGGGCGACTGCTGTGTAAGTATTTATCTGAAGAGTGGGACTTCTCCTACAACTTTGATAACGAAGACAGCAGCGAAGCCAGCGTGATGCATCGTATTCGCCCGTGGAACGCAATGATGCTGATTTCCAACGACATCATGCGCTACGCCGAAGCAACTGATGACGGCAACATCCCGCACATCGATGTGAATGCGATGGAGAAATATGCCAACCAATATATTTCCCAGCAAATTTTTAACATCCTCACCGCACAAGCGGTCACTACCGATTACGACGAAAACTATTTCCGGCGCGCAGGCATTGATATAGGTGAAACGATTCGCCTCGATGCCAACGATTTGTTTATGAGTTTAGCTGGCCCGGTTGCCGTTGCTTATGCCGAGTCGGTGATTCCGAATGCAACGCCACCACAAGGCGTGGATAAGTTGCGCGGTATGGACCCGAAAAAGAGTGAATTGAACATTGATGATTTATTCTATCGCTCGATTGATTTGCCGCACTTCAACAAAGTAACCCAGGCAATTGAAGGTATCAGTCTGCTGCCGATTGAGTCTGGTCGCTATCGCGAATCCCTCGCGCGCTATTTGCAAAAGGGCTACGACGCCGAAGAGTTGAAAAATCTACATTTCTTTAAAAACTGTTCGTCGATTGTTTCTATCATCTCCCTGCCGAAAGATTACAAATTGTCATACATGGATTTGAATAAACTCAAATCCCATTTGAACTCCCTGTTCCCCAATACCACGCTCAAGCGTTATGCATTGGTAATAGGTGCTTCGGCGAATATTTCGTTAACGACATTGATTGTAAAAAGCCCATGCCTGAGTGACGATTTCTTAACACTGATCGTAGCCTTCATCAAACGTTGTTTTGCCAAAGATCCGTACCGTTTCGATGAGCAACTCGATGCCGCTATGCTGGAGTTTATCCGCTCCGACGAATTCGATGAAAAGCTGGTGGATAAAATGCTCAATGAGTATGAAAACCCTGCCAAGATTCTCGATACCAACTGGTACGCGATCAAGCCCATGTATGAGAAAAAATATCGCGAGCTGATTAACGATTCAGAGAAGTTCTGCTCAATCAATGATATTCGTCTATCGCGTGACAGCGTAAAAAAAGCGATCAAATACCTGCGCGAGATCTACCGTCACAAAATCAGCAAGACGCGTATTGTCTCGCTCAACGCCACGCCCGCGTTATCACTCGATAAGCCTAAAACCTAATCGTTTGCTGATATACACCACCCAAAAACGGAGAGGAATACCTCTCCGTTTTTTATTGTAAACCACTAGTGAATTTACTATCGTATGATCAGTTTTTTATCAGGCCAAAAAACATGCCCTCAACTGATCCCGTTTTGGTAAAAATTATCGATTATCTGGTAGCCCAATACGGCGCACATACTATTTTGCTGTATGGCTCGCGTGCGGATGGTTCAGCAACAGCCGATAGCGACTATGATGTTGCCGCATTTGCAGCGGTAGAACATGAAATTCGCAATAACGAATTTATTGACGATGCTTATTGGGATGTGTTTGTTTACCCAGAGGCACTTTTGGCATCGCCAACAAAAGAGTATTTGAAGTTACGCAGTAGCCAAATTCTTGTGCAAAAGTCTAATCATGCGGACGACTTTTTGGCTGACTTGGATAAGTTGTTTGATGCTGGCCCTGCTGTTCTTACTGAACAGGAAATAGCAGTGCGCGAACAATGGGCTGCAAAAATGCTGGCGCGTATTCAGCGTGATGACATCGAGGGTAATTACCGTCGTGTCTGGTTGCTCACCACAATATTGGAAGATTATTTCGACTTGCGGCAGTTATGGTATCAAGGGCCGAAAAAATCATTTGTCTGGATGAAAGAAAATGCACCCAATGATTTTTATCTCTTTGAGCGTGCATTGAGTCCCGCAGCAGTGCATAGCGATATAGAGTGTGCAGTACGTTGTGTATTCGACATTTAATGTCATGAGATTGATACAGGTAGGTAACTAATATGGCTCCCAATTTAATGCTAATCGATCATGTTCATGTGTCGGTTAAAGACCGCAAGCTGGCAGAACAGTGGTACAAAGATGTATTGGGTTTTGAGCGGGTTGCCGAATTTGATAAGTGGGCGACAGATAAGGGGCCGTTAACTATCGGCAATGCTCAGGGGAATATCCATCTGGCGCTGTTTGAGTCAGAGAACATCCAAAATACAGTAATAGCGTTTAGTGTTACTGCAGAAAATTTCTTTGCCTGGATCGAACATTTGAATGACAAGGGAATATCGGTAAATCCTATCGATCATGATCTTTCGTGGTCAATCTATTTTCGTGACCCCGATGGTAATCCATTTGAAATAACCACTTACGAATATGCCGCTATTCATGGGTATATGGAGTGGGATGCTTGATAGTAAAAATTACCAGGGTTCTGATTCAAAACGCACCACTAAAAAATCAAGGAACTTGCGCACGCGCATTGGTAGATGATGGCGCGATGGATAGAGCGCATTGATTTCCAGTTTTGGTACCGACCATTCGGTTAACAATGGCACCAGTGTTCCGGCAGCAATATAACAATTGGCAAGATAGCTGGGCTGTAAGGTAATTCCACCGCCCGCCAGAGCCGCGTGCAGCAATACAGCTGCATCATTAGCGGAAAAATGGCTGTGAATTTCAACCTTGGAAACCTGGTTTGCGCGGGTAAATTGCCATAAATATTTTCCGGTAGTGGCGTGCGACATACAGCGGTGGTTCACCAGCGAATCAGGCGATTCCGGTATGCCGTATTTTTCTAAATAAGCAGGTGACGCAACCAATACGGATGCGCAGCTCGCGAGGCGTCGTGCAATTAGCATCGGGTCCGGTGTGTTGCTAATACGTATGGCGAGATCAATACGCGCATCAATTAAATTGATGCTGGCATCACTCACATTCATATCAATATTCAATCCGGGATGTAGCGATTGAAAATCAGCAATGGCGCTCGCCAATTGGGAATAAGCAAAGGTCGCGCTGCAGGCTAGCCGTAACTGGCCACGCAATTCGCTATCCGGCATTGTTGCGGCTTCCAGTGTTTCATCTGTCAGTGCCAAAATTTGCTCGCAGCGCTGTAAAAATTGTTCGCCTGCTGCGGTGAGGGTGACGTTACGCGTGGTGCGCTGCAGAAGTCGCTGATTCAACCATTCTTCCAGTTCGCTCACGTAGCGGCTCACCATCGCGCGCGATAGTGCCATTTGCTCGGCAGTTGCGCTAAAGCTGCCGGTAACGGCTATTTGGCTAAACACGCGCATGGCGGTCAGTTTGTCCATGTTATTTGCTCGGTTTTTGAAACAGTGTTGTTCGTCAAGTGCGATATATGATTTGTTTTTGAAATATTACACTGGCAATCAAAGCAGTAACAAGACAACTTAATCGCAGGGTATAGAGTATGAAACGCACGTTTAGCGCAGTGGCTATCGCTGCCAGTGTGTTGTTGGGAGCATCAATTGCACAGGCGGCCGATTTGCATATCGCAACGTATAATCCACAGGAAAAAGGTATTTTCCCTGTGTCATCAACGCTGATAACCGGCGAGAAAGAAGCCATTTTGGTTGATGCACAATTTGGTGTGGGTGATGGAAAGGCATTGGTTGATCTTATTCGCGCCAGCGGTAAAAAACTCACGCAAATTTATATCAGTGCTGGCGATCCTGATTACTACTTTGGTTTAGAGCCTATCGTTGCCGCTTTCCCCGATGCCGATATTATTGCGAGTCGCAATGTGGTCGAACATATCGAGCACACCAAAGATGCAAAACTGAAATACTGGGGGCCAATTCTTGGTGAGCAAGCACCAAAGAAAGTGTTTGTGCCGAAGGTATTTGACCGCACCAGATTGACGCTTGAAAACCACAGTATTGAGGTGCGCGAGATCAATACCCACAACGCCTATTTGTGGGTGCCATCAATTAAAGCGGTTGTGGGTGGTGTGCTGGTCAGTAGTGGTATTCATTTGTGGACTGCTGATACACAATCCAAAGCGGCGCGTGCTGAGTGGATCAGGGCGCTAACAACATTGTCTGCGCTTAATCCTGCGACTGTCATTCCCGGTCACTACATTGGCACAGTTCCCAAGGGGGATGCTGCCGTGTTATTCAGTCGCGAATATTTGCAAGCTTATGAAAAATTGCTAGTGAATAAGCCCACATCGACTCAATTAGTTGATGCATTAAAAAAAGCTTATCCACAATTGCCCGTCGATGACGGTATGGTAATTAGTGCCAAGGTTGCTACTGGCGAAATGAATTGGTAGATGCAGACGCAAGCGCTATTGTTATCTGCTGGATAAAAAACCTGTCGCATAAGATGCGACAGGTTTTTTATTTTGTAATCGGCAACCAAATTTCAATATCGCCTTCGCCGATTTCCGGATTAAATTGCTCGCCATAGCGCTCAAAAAAGTGCAAGCGATTATCTAGCGCCGCTGCATGTTGATAACCGGATTCGGGCAGCCATTGATCAAATGCATAATCAATGGTGTTGCAAAGAAGTCGCACTGACCCTTGATGCACAAACACCGCGTAAGTTTGCGATGGGATAATAAACGGGCTAAATTTTTCAGGCAGTCCGGTAAAGTCCCACACAGAGCATGCGGCCATATAGTAATACTCGCAGTCATCTACGCGAATACATAAACCGTAATCAGCCGACCCAACGCGCTGGGGAATTTCATCCCAGCAAGCAACGAGTGTTTTCCACAACTGCGGGATTTTTTCTGCCATATGTTCGTCAAGTTGCTCGCGCAAGCCTGCTACCAATAATGGGCCGGCTTGTTCGATGCGCGGTGCTGCAACGCTGCTTGATGTATCAGGCAAAGTGTTGTTGGTGTCGTTCATCTTTTGTTGAATCCAATTCGCGGATCGGGCGGATTTCTATAGTGCCTAGACGCGCCGGTGGAATTTTGCTGGCGAGTTGAATGGCCTCATTTAAATCGCGTGCATCCAGTAAATAAAATCCTGCCAATTGCTCTTTGGTTTCAGCAAAAGGGCCATCGGTAATCAATGGTTTGCCGTCGCGAATGCGTAAGCTGGTCGCGGTGGTTGAAGGATGCAATGCGTTGCCACCAATCATTTTTCCGCTATCACGTAAATTCTGGCCGCAGGCTTCACATTCACTGTTCAGCGCTTTCCACTCATTGGAGGTCATATTGTTGATGATGTTTTCATCGTAATAAACCATGCATAAATATTTCATCTTGCCCTCGCAAATACTTATTGGAAATTGCGCCGGTGTTGCCAGCGCTTTGTGGAAAGATTATGCCTGAACGTGGGCTGGGTCCATATACATAATTTCCCAGTGGTGACCATCCAAATCTTCAAAGCCGTGGTAATACATAAAGCCGTAATCCAATGGCTCCGTTGGCCAAGCTTTGCCGCCAGCAGCTACTGCTCTGCTGATGGTGTCATCTACTTTTGCGCGGCTTTCACATGACAAGCAAACAATAACTTCTTTGCTTGCATGGCCATTGGCAATTTCTTTGGAGGTAAAGGTTTTAAATTTTGGCTCGGTTACCAGCATGGAATAAATCGTATCGCTAATCACCATACAAGCCGCACTTTCGTCGGTAAACTGCGGATTAAAGGTGTAACCGAGATGCGAAAAAAATGCTTTGGATTTTTCCAGATCTTTCACTGGGAAATTAACAAATACTTGGGTTGGCATGATCTTGTCCTTTGTCGATGTTATAAGCGTGTTGAGTTAAATTATTCGTAGCGTGTTGTTATTCGTAACGTACTATGCTTTTAAATCCGCCGTAGGCCATGCGTTTGAAATCAAACGGTGGATTGTCTTTGTTGCACATTTCGTTCAGGCGCGGGTCGGCCATCACCAGCGCGTTAATGCGGTCACGTTCTTCGCGCGATGGGTAGATAATCCAGGCGATGACAACGGTTTCATTATCTTTGCAGCCCGCGGAGGTGCGGAACGATGTCATGTCGTGGTGCTCAAGATCTTCAGCCAGGCATTCCCAATAGGCAATTGCGCCATGCTCTTTCCAAACAGCGCCTGATTTGCTGGCCATTTGTTGGTACTCGGGAATTTTTTCCGGTGCTATTGGTAGCAAAAAACAATCGGCATAATGAGTCATTTTGATTCTCCTTCCAGATTTCCAGTTAGGTTGGTCATGTTTTTCGTTAAATCATTGAAAATTGAGTCATTTTTTGCGATGTGAAAGCTCCTTCAGGTGGAGTTTTGTCGTTTTTCATAGAGTAGTCGTACAGCGAAACTCAAAATCGACAAGGGAGCGAAAAATATTTTCTGTGTTTGGTTTGGCCGGTTTTAGCGCCTTACGAGCTAACCTTTAATGAGTCGGTGGGTGATCCGTGCGGGCTTAGGTGCCTCTTCTTTATCCGTCGGAATCCATTTATAGTCAGTCGTTAATAAACAGACCACAGCTTTTCAATTTTTATCAATGACGGGAGCCTATATGAATTATCACGGCAGTTGCCATTGCGGCAATATTAAATTTGAAGTGGAAGGAAATATTGATAGTGCATTGTCATGCAATTGTTCTATATGCCAGCGCAAGGGGACTCTACTGTCGTTTTTTCCGGCAGATCAATTTACCTTGTTGGGGTCTGGCGAAAATGTAGGCGACTACACCTTTAACAAGCATGTAATCCATCACAAGTTTTGCAAAATTTGCGGCGTGAGTCCTTACGCTGAAGGCACTGATCCCAAAGGTAACCGGACCATTGCGCTCAACATTCGCTGTATTGAAAATATCGAGTTGGAAAAAATTCCGGTCAATCATTTTAATGGGCGTGATCATTAATCACGGATAGTTATCGCTCAGGTATATTTGGTAGGGAATAGCAGTTGAAGAAAATTATTGTTGCAGTGATAAGTTTGCTGGTGATTGTGGCCTTGTTGTTCCAGTTGAGCCGAAGCCGTGAATATCAGGTTTTTGGCAAGCTGGTTAGTCGGGTTGAAACCACTGAAAAAGTCGTCGCATTAACATTTGATGATGGCCCCACTAAACACACCGGAAAAATCATCAATTTGCTTGGCGAAAACAAAGCCACTTTCTTTTTAACCGGAGAGAGCATTGCGCAGCATCCTGAAGCTGCGCGGCAGTTGATTGCAGCGGGGCATCAAATTGCAAATCACTCTTGCTCGCATAAGCGCATGGTATTTCTCAGCTATCAAACGATTGAAGATGAAGTTGAAAAAACCAACCAGCTGATACGTTCGGTTGGATATGAAGGTGAAATTGTTTTCCGCCCACCCTACGGTAAAAAATTATTTATCTTGCCTTGGTATTTGCAGCAACAGGGAATTACTACAATTACCTGGGATGTAGAGCCTGAAAAAGACGATGCAATCGCGAATGATAGCCAGGCAATGGCGCAGTATGCGCTTGACCAGGTTAAGCCGGGTTCTATTATTTTATTGCATGTCATGTTTGATTCCCGTCAAGCGTCGATGGATGCAGTTCCCCTTATTATTCGCGGACTAAAAGCCAAGGGTTATACCTTTGTCACCGTCGATGAATTGTTGAAGATGTAATCCGCCAACCCATTTTATTTTTCAAGAGTCAGTTCAATGCATCACCAGGAAACACTCCTTCACGCTATTTATTATTTGTTGGCCGCTACTATTGCTGTGCCTTTGTTCCGTCGTCTTGGTTTGGGGGCGATTCTCGGTTATCTGGTTGCCGGTGCAATCATTGGGCCTTATGAATTGGGTTTGATTTATCGCCCGGAAGCGACCTTTCAATTTTCCGAATTGGGTGTGGTGCTGCTGTTGTTTGTAATTGGCTTGGAATTAAATCCGCAACAGTTGTGGAAGATGCGTTTGGATGTGGGGGTGCTGGGCAGTGCGCAAATGTTGCTGACCGCATCCGCAATTATGGCGTTAATCGCCATCTTTTTTGATCTGACCTGGCAACAGGGTTTTATGATTGGCCTTGCGCTGGCGCTCTCATCCACTGCATTTGCTGTGCCGCTAATGGAAGAGCACAAAATAATGGGTGTGCCGATTGGGCGAAAAGGTTTTTCGATTCTACTGTTGCAGGATCTCGCGGTAATCCCGATCTTATTATTGCTCGCCAACTGGGCACCTTCCGCTGATACCGAACATCATGTGCCTTGGTGGTTGGGGTTGTGCACTGTCGCATTTTTGTTATTGGCGGGCGCGCGAATTTTTAACCCGCTGCTGCAAATTGTTGCTAAGTACGGTAGCCGTGAGATTCTTACCGCTGCCGGTTTATTAATTGTATTGAGTGTTGCTTACTTAATGCAGTTGGTGGGTTTCTCCATGAGTATGGGGGCATTCCTCGCAGGCATGTTGCTTGCGCAGTCCAGCTTTCGCCATCAATTGGCTGCCGATATAGAACCTTTCAAAGGTTTGCTGTTGGGTTTGTTTTTTATCGCGGTGGGAATGTCACTCAACTTACGCTTATTGTTTGCCGAACCGTTTTTAATTCTGTTGCTTGCACTTACATTGATGTTGGTAAAAGTATCGGTAGTTGCATTGATCCTGCGCCTCCGTAAATTTCCTTTGAAGGAAGGATTGTTGATGGGCGTTATGCTCGCACAAGGTGGTGAATTTGCTTTTGTGGTGATGGCGACTGCAGAGCAATCTGCATTTATTCCGAAAGAGATTGGTAACTATGTGGTGTTGGTGGTGGGCATTTCTATGGCACTGACCAGTCCTTTGGTGATGTTATATGAGTTTGCAACCCGCAAGCGCACCATGCAGGAAAGCGCGCAGCATGAAGCGCAACAAGCAGAAAACTCCCTCAAAGAATTAAATGAACCTGATGGGCATAAAGCGGAAGTGATCATTGCGGGCTTTGGTCGCTTTGGTCAAATTATTGGCCGTATTCTCACTGCCAGTAATATCCCGTTTAATGCGTTGGATAAAAATCCCGATCATATTGAGTTCTTAAAAAATTACGGCGTGCGCAGTTATTACGGCGATGCTACCCGCATTGAGTTATTGGAAGCGGCGGGCATACGCGATGCAAAAGTGCTGGTGATCGCACTGGTGAGCATTGAGGCATCGCTAGAAGTAACTCGTCTGGTTAAAACACATTTCCCACATATCACCTTGATTGTGCGTGCGCGTGACCGCGCCCATGCCTACCAATTAGTTGAGTTAGGAGTAGAGAAACCTATCCGCGAAATTTATGAATCCAGCTTGAGTGCGGCCATGCGTACGCTTACCGAAGTGGGATATACCGAAGGACAATCACAAAATGCGATTGATATTTTCCGCGAGCACGATCAGAGCTTAATCAATCAAGCGATTGCGGTGAGTAAAGATCCGAAGGAATTAGCGCAGTTAGTTAAACAAAGCCGGATGGAGTTGAAGGAGTTGTTTAGTAAGGATCGCCAGTTATAGAATCAGTGAATGTTAAGTAATACGAGAGGGTATTTTAATCAAGGTCACGGCTATTCAAGTTGTGACCATTTCCTAAGTGATAGCTAAGTCTTCTACTTTAAGCTCGCCAACTCTTACATATTGGTATGAGTTATGGTCGCTAATATTGATAGATGGCTAATCACACATCTTTTATTTCCGTTGCTTGCTTTGTGTCTGGCTTCAATCTGCATCACTGTTGGTGACGTAGATCGAGGCTTGGCAGATTATTTCTACGGTATTCAAGGCAATAGCTGGGCATGGAAAGACCATTGGATTACTGAAACGTTTTTCCATCGCGGCGGGCGTAACATCTCCCTTTTTCTATTGTTACTTCTATTAGTATTTTTGGTTGCATCGCATTTCATTTCCACTCTTCAATCGTTAAAAAAACCATTATTTTATTTATTTCTGGCTACTGCTGGCAGCAGCTTACTCATTAGCTGTTTGAAAGCACTACTAGCCGTATCTTGCCCATGGGAATTCTATCGCTATGGTGGCGATCTTCCCTATCTCGGTGTTGTCGATCAACTTTTTCAGCGTAATGGTAGTGGATGCTTTCCCGCAGGGCAGGCAAGTGCGGGTTACGCGTGGATATCCTGTTATTTTTTTGGTGTTTACTGTTGCTCAAAATGGCGCTGGCTGGGACTAGTGCTTCCCTTGATTGCCGGAAGTGTTCTTGGGCTCGCCCAGCAAATCCGCGGAGCGCATTTCATTTCTCACGATTTATGGTCTGCGGCGATTTGTTGGTTTTTTTCGCTAACGCTTTTTTTCTGTTTTTTCGGTGCGCCTGCTAAACAACATGTGGGCGAGGTGGTGCCATGTCTTTGAGTATATTGATGTCGGCACGATCTGTAAGGATTGGGACAGGTGTGAGTTCTATCCAGGCTGCATGGATATCTGCGCTCTGTTTTATTGCCTTTTACAATACTTCGTTTTTTGGTGCGATTTTTCATCTTATCGACTACGGCAGTCTGAGAGGCATAATTTTTATTATTAACCTTAGCATTGTGTTGTGGCTGCTAACATTTATAGTCATTTCTTTAATAACATTTCCCTATGTGTTTAAGCCTGTGTTATCGGTACTGCTGATTACGTCAGCAGGTGTTTCTTATTTTATGGGCACTTACGGTGTGGTTATTCATCGTATGATGATTCAGAGTGTGGCAGAAACCGACTTCTCTGAATCTTTGGATCTTCTGAGTTTACGTCTTGTTCTGTATTTTCTGGTGTTGGGGATTTTCCCCTCTCTCTTACTCTTTAACGTTCGTATAAGCTATGAAAAATTAAAGGTGGAGATATGGCGTAAGTTAAAATTTATAGTGGTTGCTTTCGTCAGTTGTTTAATACTGATTTTAAGTATGTCTATGGATTATGCCTCTTTCTTTCGTAACCATAAAAATATTCGCCAGATGGCTAATCCATTGAATTTCATTTATGCCGGACTTTCATATGCAACAACGAACAATCGAGTTTTGGAGATAAAACCTATAGGTGTTGATGTGACGCTGAGTCCACTGGGAAAAGCACAAGAAAAACCTACTTTGTTAATTTTGGTTGTGGGTGAGACAGCTCGTGCTGATCACTTTGGTATTAATGGTTATGGGCGCGACACAACCCCGCTTATCGCACAGCAACATATTGTTAACTTCCCTAGCGTCATATCCTGCGGTACCGAAACGGCTGTGTCCGTGCCGTGCATGTTTTCTGCTTTGGGGCATGACAACTATTCGGACACTAAAGCTAAATCGCAAGAAGGTCTTTTAGATGTAATTAAGCGGGCAGGTATTGAGGTGTTGTGGCGAGATAACAATTCAAGCTGTAAAGGCACTTGCGCGCAGGTCACTTATGAAGATGTGCAGCATTTACAAGTGCCATTACTGTGTAATAGTGAAGAGTGTTTCGATGAAATTTTGCTGCATCAATTGGGTGATAAGGTTGCTTCTTCAGCTGCAAGCCAAGTAATTGTGCTGCACCAGAAAGGGAGTCATGGTCCCGATTATTACAAGCGTTATCCGCACGACAAAACATTTTTTAGTCCGGTGTGCACAACTAATCAATTGCAAAATTGCACACATGAAGAAGTTGTGAATGCTTATGATAATACGATCCGCTATACGGATTATTTTCTCAATAAAACTATTGAATGGTTAAAGGAGCGGGGGGATAAATATAATACGGCATTAATTTATCTTTCTGACCATGGGGAATCGCTTGGCGAATCGGGATTATATTTGCATGGTATGCCCTATTCAATTGCCCCCAAGGAGCAAACTCAAATACCGCTTTTTATGTGGCTTTCTGCTGCCTATCAAACAGAAAATCATATTGATAGGCCTTGTTTAGAAAGAGTGGGTGCTGGTAATACTTACTCGCATGATTATTTCTTTCATACCATTTTAAGCATGCTTAACTTACAGACCGATATTTATAACCCCGAGTTAGATATAGTCAGATCCTGCAGGAAAGCAACCTAGGCAACTATTATTTCAGTGATGTGTGCGGAAACATTACGCGAGCGCATAGCCCGGTTTTTTCTGCGGCGTCATTATTATTAAGTGTTACCTTGATGTTTAGTCTGGTGGCGATTGTGCGAACGATTGATAGTCCGAGCCCCGAGCCGGGTTGGTCATTACCTAGTACCCGGTAAAAGGGATCAAATACTCGCTCTTGTTCAGCAAGTGCAATGCCTGGTCCCGAATCACATATACAAAGTTCTGTGCTGTCCCCATGGTCGGTTAAGATGATTTCAATATGCCCATTTTTTGGCGTGTAGTGGATGGCATTTTCGATTAAATTTTTAATAAGTATTTGCAGATCAATTGGCTGGCTATAAACCTGGACGTCATTGCCAATCACTGCTACATCAATTTTTTTAACATTCGCTAATGGTAAAAGATCTTCCAACAGCTCGCGCAGCAAGGCTTTAATGGAAAGCATTTTTCCCACGGATATCTGATTATCCTGTGCCCTTGCCATGGTCAATAGTTGCTCGATAAGTACGCGAGTGCGTTCAGTGGCTCGGTGTAAATTAATGAGTCTGGTGTGCAGGTCTTCTTTGTCTGGGCTCAGCTCCACCAAGCGTTCAGCTTGCAATGAGATAGCGGTGAGCGGCGATCTGAGTTCATGGGCGGCATCGCGCACGAATTGTCGCTGTTGTGCAATTGAGTCGCGTACGCGTGCAAGCAAGTGGTTAATTGCACCTATAAATGGAGCGATTTCAGATGCTAAATTATGGTCAGGTAATGCGGTTAAATTATTGTCGTTACTCTGGTCGAGCTGTTGTGCCATTTTTTTTAATGGCGCAAAAGCTTGGCGGATTAGATAGGCAACCCAGATCAGTAGCAGCGGTATTAAAATAATAAGTGGGACGAGAGTATTTAGTGCGCTGGTGCGCGCTATCTCATCACGCACCTCTGTTTGTTGTGCAACAACTACACGCCCACCATGATTAAATGTTTTTACCAGTATGCGCCAATAAGTGTTTTGCACTTGATGAGTTTGTAAACCGTCTTGTAAGTTTTCAGGCAGGCCAGGTAGCTCAACTGCATCATCTGTGTTGGCATTGCCAAGCCACTGCACTACAAAATGTGATTCAGGATCTGCGCGTGATATTTCAATGGGTGTATTTGCGGCGGGTTGCACAATTTGTTGGCGATTTGCTAGCGCGGCCAAACGGATAAGCTGCTCATCTTGCAGTTCTATGGCTTCTTCGAATGCCCACCAATACGAAAACAAACCGGAGATCAGAGCGACAACCAAAATGGCAATCGCTGTACCTACCGATAGGCGAAACTGTAACGAATTGCTCAGCTTGCTTTTGCTACCATCCACCCCAGCCCCCGAACATTCTTGATGATGTCACTGCCAAATTTTTTACGTAATGAGTGGATAAAAAACTCAATCGCATTACTTTCCACTTCATCACCCCAAGCATAAATTTTTTCTTCTAAGTCTGCGCGAGAGAGAATTGCGCCAGGGCGAACCAGCAGCGCTTGCAGCAATGCGAATTCGCGCGCAGATAACCGGAGCGGCGTAGCGCCCGTAAGGCAGGCTTCACGAGTGACGGGATCAAGCGAGATAATACCATTGCCCAGATGTGGGCCAGAGTTGTTTGATTGGCGTCGCAGCACTGCGTGCATGCGTGCATTTAACTCGCCTAGCGCGAAGGGTTTTACCAGATAGTCATCTGCTCCTGCATCCAACCCGACAATGCGGTCTTCGAGTGCATCGCGTGCAGTGAGTACAATGACGGGAAGGGGGGATTGCTGCTTTCGAATTGTGCGCAAAACATCGATGCCATCTTTTTGCGGCAGTCCCAAATCGAGTAATAGCAGATCGTATTGTTGGCAAGAAATGGCGTTGAGACCAGAGTTGCCATCCTTTACCCAGTCAACTGCGTAACCGGAGTTTTTCAGGCTTTCGGAAACTGATTCTCCAATCATTTGATCGTCTTCGATCAATAGGATCCGCATCTATTTGCTCCGCAGTACAGCTACCAAATTGAGGTGTTGATTATTCTAGCTCAGTCAGAGCACGTGGAAGATAAATCCAATATCAACAATAGCTGCGACTACAAAAAACAGAATAAACAACTGCCCCCAGCGCATATAACGCTGGCACATGCCGATGAACACTGGATCATTGGTCTGCTGGAATCGATTGGAGGTTATGTAGCGGTATAACGATAGGGTGGAGGTTTCGTCTTGATCTTCTTCGTAGAGCTTAAATTCGTTAAAACACTGCGGGAGTTTTTTTTGGGTGTAGTTGAGTATCAGACGGCGCAAGTAAGCGGTACTGCACACCATCAACAACAAGATGCCGAAGGTGGCATAGGGGGCTACTTCAAATATGGGGGTATTGAAGGTGTGCACAATGTATCGCCCTACAAGGATGAATGCTGAAATCTGCTGGTCGTATGAGTGTATCGCCCAATACTTAAATGAAACTTAAAACCGCATACTCGGGATCACATTGTGCGAGTTTGTTGTTACGGTTTTACGTCCATCAGCTTTTTACGCAGAAACCGACGTTCAGGTTCTTGATCGGTTAATTCCAGCGCCATAGCATAGGCAGCACTGGCGGCGTCAAGTTCCCCAAGTTGGGCTAACAAATCGGCGCGGGCGGCGTGGAGCAGGTAGTAATCAGTTAGTTGTTGGCGTGCGACCAAGCTATCGACCAGTGTCAGGCCTGCTGCTGCACCATCGCGCATGGCGATGGCTACAGCGCGATTGAGTTCAATCACCGGCGATGGATTGCGGACTAATAATAAATCGTAGAAGCCACAAATCTCACTCCAATCGGTGTCGGCAAAACTGGGTGATTCGGCATGGAGCGCCGCTATGGCGGCTTGCAGGCAATAGACATCAACCTCACTGCTGCTGAGTGCGCGCTGGATGAGCGCTGAACCTTCGGCAATTTGTTCATGATTCCATAAACGACGATCCTGATCTTCCAAGCGAATCAAATCGCCGTTGCTATCGATGCGTGCATGGTGGCGTGAATCCTGGATCAGCATTAGCGCAAGCAGTCCAAGCACCTCTGCTTCCGGTAGTAGCTGTGCGAGCAATCGCCCCAACCGGATTGCCTCTTGTGCCAATTCCTGCCGAGTTAATTCGCTGCCGGAAGAAGCGGAATATCCTTCGTTAAATACTAAATAAATTACATGCAGCACTGCGTCGAGCCGCTCGGGTAACTCGCTGCGGCCGGGAATTTCGTAGGGAATTTTTGCATCGCGGATTTTATTTTTAGCGCGCACTATACGTTGCGCGAGTGTGCTGGGCGTAGTGAGGAAGGCGCGCGCGATGGCCTCAGTCGTCAGCCCGCAAATTTCGCGCAGGGTCAGTGCCATTTGCGCTTCAGGCGCAAGGCTCGGGTGGCAGCAGGTGAATATCAGGCGCAGCTGGTCATCTTCAATGTGGAGTTCAGAATAATCCGCGTCCTCACTGTGTAGCTCATCTTCCAATTGCTCGGCAACGTCTTCCCATGAGGTATTAAAGCGCGCGCGTTTGCGGATTTGGTCAATCGCTTTGAAGCGACCAGTCGATACCAGCCAGGCGCGCGGGTTTTGCGGTACACCTTCGTGTGGCCATTGCTGCATGGCGGCTGCGAATGCGTCCTGTAATGCTTCTTCGGCGAGATCAAAATCTTTTAGCAGGCGAATCAAGGTCGCCAATACACGGCGCGACTCGCTGCGATAAATACTGTTGATCAATGCTTCAATACTGGCTGGCATAGGTGTGTCTTGTGTGCTGGCGAGAAAATTTAGCTATTGCTGGTGTCATCGACAAATGCGGTGGCGATAGCGGCAAGAATCATAAAGCCCCCGGCGCAGACGATAGCGTAAATCGGTTGGCCACCGAAGAATTTGCTCACCACCAGCGCAAGGATACTGGAGGCGAGTATCTGGGGTATGACAATAAAAAAATTATAAATTCCTGCATACACACCCATCTTGGCGGGTGGCAATGCGCTGGTAAGCATCGCCAAGGGCAGGGCGAGAATAGAGGCCCAGGCGAAGCCGACGCCAACCATTGCCAGCAGTAACCAATGAGGATCTTCGATAAATAAAAATGAGATCAGGCCGAGCGCGCCGAAACACAGGTTGATCATATGGGTAATCTTGCGATTGGTTTTGCGCACCAGTAGTGGAATAGCAACGGCGGCGAGTGCAGCAAAGCCATTGTAGGCGGCGAATAAAATACCGACCCAATCTGCGCCCTGATTGTAGGCGAGGGAGGTCGGATCGGTGCTGTGATAGTGATGCGAGGTTACCGCTGCAGTGGTGTAAATCCACATGGAAAATAACGCAAACCAGGACAGGCATTGCACGATTGCCAGCTGGCGCATGGTGCGCGGCATCAGCACCATATCGCGGGTAATCTGGTAGAGCGCGTTGTCGGTGCGACCGGCGTTTTGCAATGTGCCAGCGGCGAGTTGTAGCAACCCGAACAACACAACACCAAGACTGAGCACATAGAGTTTGTGGTCGAGTGAGGCAATCGGGATTAATGCGGTGGCGATAATCCCGGCGGCTAAAAAAATCGTTCCCCAACGCGAGAAGCCGGTGTATTGCTGCTCGATCACATCCAGTTTTTGCTCATCGCGCCAGCGCTGGAAGGTGGCCATCTGCTCCGGGCTGTATTCGGGTGTGCTGTAGGCTGACCATAACAGGCTGAGCAATAAAATTGCTGCGCCTATATAGAATGCATAAGTCACCGATGGTGGTACATGGCCCTGCGGGGCGGTGTTGGCGATGTCCAGCCAGTTATTCAAAATCCACGGCAATGCCGATGCGACCACCGCGCTCACACCGATAAAAAAACTCTGCATGGAAAATCCGGCCGAACGCTGCTTGTCTGGCAGCATATCGCTCACCATCGCAATGGATGGTGCGAGGGCGATATTGAGCGAGGCATCGAGTACCCAGAGCATGCCCGCGGCGATCCAGAGTTCAGGGGAATTGGGCATCACCAGCAGTGCGAGGGTTGCGGCAATCGCACCGCACAAAATATAGGGGCGGCGGCGGCCGTTGCGATGCCAGGTTTTATCGCTCATATAGCCGATAACCGGCTGGATCAGCAGGCCGGTGATGGGAGCAGCAACCCAGAGGATGGGGATCTCTTCAATGGGCGCGCCGAGAATCTGAAAGATGCGGCTCACATTGGCGTTCTGTAGGGCAAATCCGAATTGGATGCCGAAAAAGCCAAAGCAGAGGTTCCATATCTGCCAGAAACCGAGTTGCGGTTTGCTATGCATAGCGAATTCTAGGTTATTAGAGGTTATCTGCACCGGCAGTAGCGGCGGGCGCAGTTGGCCATTTATTAGCGCAATCGTGTAGTTGCTGGCGATTATAGCGAAAAGCCCACCGGCGTGGGGTTCCACATTACGTCTTATCCATAGTGGGTCGATGGCTAAGCGCATCACAGGTGCGGAGCTATTGTGGTCTTGGCTGCCGGTGTTTGCCCTGCAAGCGCATCCTCTTAAACAAAGCGTTGTTTTCGATCAATCAATAGTCTGCTGTCATTTCGTCATTGCCCTGTTGTTTTATCCTCACACTTTTTCATTGGCAATCCGGATTTGTTTTTCTGCGCATTAAAATCACTCTCTGTCGAGTGACTATTTTCGTTTCAATTAATTTTCTGAAAACGTTTTCAGAAAATTCACAAAAAATTTATTTGCTAAATAAAAAATTATTTTTAACTTGAAATCGATTTCAAAAAATTGAAAACGATTTCTTTTTGTCTAGGCTATTTTTAGCTATGGACATTCTTCTGGCGCCGTTATTAAGATGATAAAAATTAAAAGGTTGCACGTTGTCACAGGGATAAAAAATAAGGTTTTAATTTATGTGCGCGCTTCTACAATCGACAAAAAATAAAAAGCTATTCCTTGACGCAGCCCTCTTAGCTAACTACCAAAATTTATTTACATAATGAATAACGATGAATTCACCCTTACCCTTTGGGGGTGATTTGTGTGTTTGATCTATAAGACAAGTACGCAAGTTCAACATTGGGGATTTATTGAAACACGCGTAAAAAATAATTCCATAAATCGGTGAACGGAGAAGTCCATGAACACGAAACGAGGCTTTAAGAAAAAACTTATTGCAAGTGCGATAGCGTCCTATGCGGTATTTGGCATAGGTACACAAGCATTTGCACAGGATGGTGCTGATTCAGTCGAAGAGGTAGTTGTCCTTGGTGTGAAGGGCGCGCAACAAAGCGCGATCGCCACCAAGCGCGAAGCCAAATCTATCGTTGACGGCATCTCCGCTGAAGACGTGGGTAAGTTACCCGACGTTACGATTACTGACTCTTTGCAGCGTATTACCGGTGTGCAAATCCAGCGTAATGCGGGTGAAGGTTCGCGCCTGAGTGTGCGCGGTATGGATCAGGTTGCAGTAATGATGAACGGCGAGCAATTCCTCGCTGCGGGTAATCTGGCTGGTGCGCAACCTGACTTTGGCGATGTGCCTGCGCAATTATTGCGCGCAGCAGACGTATACAAAAGTTTGGATGTAACCAATTCGGTGTCCGGTATTACCGGTACTATCGATATCAAAACCTTCCGTCCGATGGATTTCAAAGAAGGATTCAGCGCAGCCGGTGGCTACGATCTTTCTAACGGTGAAATCAGCGATGAGATGGATAGTACTATCAACGCCTTGATTAACTGGCGCAATGAAAACCTCGGTGTGATGGTCTCCGGTGTTACCGGCGAAAAAAATCTGGCGAACGATTATGCCGGGCGCGCAGGTGATCCGGGTGCTTATCAAATGGGCCCAGGCAGTGCATTTGAAGGTAAGTGGACGGTTAACCAAAACCACGGTTATCGTTTCTCCCGCTCCGCGAACGAGCGTAGCCGCGATGGTGTGAACGCCGCGTTGCAAGCGGACCTCGGTAATGGTTTGGAATTGGTGGTAGAAGGTTTCTATACCCAAGCCAAAGAATACCAACGCGAAGTGGGCTTGAACATTTCCAACCGCTGGCAGGGTATGACCGCGCTCAGCGATGAACGCAAAGCTATGTGGGATGACCAATATCAAAATGGTTGGACCGGTGCGCAAATCGCTGTACCAACTCACAGCTCTGATTCAATTACCGGCAAAGATGGCCGCGAGTGGATCATTGCCGACCAATTCAGTGTAGAGCCACTGTGGTTGCAATCGATTGGCGGTAACCGCGTGATCGATGCGGGTTCTAAAAACTTCAATGTTGAATTGAATTTTGACAATGATGGTGCGCTTACCGGTGGTTTGCGTGCGATCAGTGCGGAAGCCTATAACAATGTGTTGTTTGCGACAGCACAGGGCGGTATCAACAGTTTCCGTGGCGACACAGTGCAACGCCTGTACGGCCATTTCTATCCAAAAGATGTGGTTGAGCAATATGGTTTGGTGCTTGATCCGGATCGTTTGGGCGAAGTAGGTGTTAACGGTGGTCGCTTTGTATTGCCTAACCCTAAAGGCTATAACGAAGATCCACTGCTTGGTTTGAACTACAAGGGACACACTGCACACTGGAGTGGTTTCGACCAAAACATTGCTGGTGGTTTAACCGATGCCAGCGGTGAAAAATCACTCGCCACTTATATGGCCAACAAAGACAGTTGGATCATGGAAGGTGAGCAGTTGGAGCAAGACAACGACACCTCGGCCAAAATGAGAGCCTTCAGTGCTCACGTGAATTACAAGTTTGAAGATTCATTCATTACTGATGTAGAGGTTGGCCTGCGTGGCAGCACCCGTTCAGTTGATGTAGAAGCTTATGACTACTGGGCACAATTCTACGTGAACTCCAACAACCGTCTCACTGGCCCTGATTTGCCAAACGCCAGCAACATCACTGGTTGTTATGCGATGTGGCGTTCAATCGACCAGAAATTTGATGGCGGTGGCAGTGGTGCTGAATGTTCTGCGGGTGAGCGTTTGGTTGGAAGTGATCCGGCGTCATTCACTCCATACTTCGTATTGCCACCACAGCCGCTGGATCATTTCGGTGAGAAGCTGCAATTCGTAACTGACTTGGGTAAATACGCGAAAGGTATCCCCGGTTTCTGGGCAGTTGATCCAACCACCTTTGATAATCCTGAAGCGTTTAACCGCAAAGCGTTCAATGACATCAAAAAAATCATTGCGCCAGCAAACAGCTACACAGTGACTCTGGATGAGTTGAGCAGTTACCTCGTCGGCAACTTCGTTGCTGGCCCTGTCTCGGGTACTCTCGGTGTGAAAGTGATTGAGTCCGAGATATCGGCCAACGTTTATCAAAGTACCGGCGTGCAGCGCGCTTACGGTGGTTCGCATTACTACACTGGCCGCGAAACTAACAAGAAGAGCCGCACCGATGTGCTGCCATCTTTGAACCTTGCGTGGGATGTTGCTGAGGACGTTAAGTTGCGTTTGAGCGCAGCGAAAAACAAACAGGAATTGGATTTGTTCCGTTACGGTTCCAGTTTGAACGTGTTCACCGGTCCGGATCCGGATGACTCAACCCAACGTATCCCGAGTGGTTGGAACTCACAGGCGGATATCAACCTCGATCCATGGTTGAGTACTAACTACGACATCTCTGCGGAATATTATTTCGGTGAAGCGAGTATGTTTAACATGGGTGCCTATCTCGTCGAGATTGAATCCTTTGTTGAGCAAAAAGAAAGTTATATCGATGTGGTATCCAGAGGCAAAACCTACAACATCAAAGGTGATGGCCCGGTAGTTGGTAAGGGCGGTGAAGTGAAAGGTTTGGAATTGGGTGCGAAACTCGCATTCAGTGACCTCACCGACAACTTCCTCAGCAACTTTGGTGTGGATGTTAACTACACTTACTCACCGAGTGAGCGTCCGGGTCTAGCATCTGACGTAACTGGTGAAAAATATCCGTTTGCTAACAACTCGGAAAACACCTACAACTTTATTGTGTGGTATCAACAGGACAAGTTGCAGGCGCGTGTTGCAGTTAACGGCCGCGACGATCGCTTCGTACAGGATTACGGTCCATTGAACCAAGCGGTTTTTGCCAAGGGCACTACTTATGTCGACCTGAACGTCAGCTACGATGTAGTGGATGATGTAACGGTATATGCCCAGGTTGCCAACCTCACCAGCGAAGACGAAAAACAAGTCTATCGTTTGGCTGAAGGTGTAGAGCAAGCGTCCTTCGTGTATGACAACGAAGCGCGTTACTCTATCGGCGTCCGCGCCAAGTTCTAAGCAGTAAGTTTGACCGAGTAAATTACTCCGGGCAGCAGCACAGTTGCCCGGAGTAATTCCAGCGTAATCAGGGAATCTGGTTACATTGATAAAAACATAACAATGATGTGATGAATATGCGCGCAGTAAAAAGCATGATTATCGTCGGTGGCGGTACGGCAGGATGGATGGCCGCAGCTAGCCTCAAGCACCACTTCAAAGAGCGTATTGATATTACGCTAATCGAATCCTCTGAAATTGGCACTATCGGTGTGGGTGAAGCAACTATTCCCGCTATTCGCCATTTCTATTACAACCTTGGCCTGAGTGATGTGGATGTAATCCGTGCAACGCGCGGAACCTGCAAGCTCGGCATTCAGTTTCACGATTGGCACAAACCCGGCTCTCGTTTTGTTCATCCCTTCGGTGTGTACGGGCAATCGTTAAAAGGCACTGAGTTTCATCACTACTGGTTGAAAATGCGCCGCAAAAATATGGCTGCCGAGTTGGGTGATTATTCCCTCGGTGTGATGCTGGCAAAAAACAGCAAATTTACTTTCCCTGCAAAAAATCCCCCTTCATCACTTTCAGTATTTGATTGGGCATTGCATTTTGATGCGGCACTGTTTGCCAAGATGCTGCGGAAACATGCAGAAAATAACGGTGTAAAACGCATCGATGCAAAAATCATTAACGTCAAGCGTCGCGATAACGATGGTTATATCGAATCGGTACAACTCGATTCCGGTTTGACTTGTGAGGCGGATTTATTTATTGATTGCTCTGGCTTTAATGCGATCCTGAGTGAACAAGCACTGCAAACCGGTTATGAAGATTGGAGTCAGTGGCTGCTGTGTGATCGCGCTTATGCGGTGCAAAGCAAATCGGTAGCGCCACCTAATTCATTCACCGATGTTACTGCTCGCCCTGCTGGCTGGCAGTGGAAAATTCCACTGCAGCACCGCGTGGGTAATGGGCACGTTTTTTCCAGTCAGTTTATGCGTGACGAAATCGCGCGCGAAATACTGCTCAATAATATTACCGGCGAACCACTGCATGAACCGCGCAAAATTATGTTTAAACCCGGGCGGCGCAAACTGGCGTGGAATAAAAATTGTATCGCACTGGGTTTAGCTGGCGGCTTTTTAGAGCCCTTGGAAAGCACCAGTATTGCATTGATCCAAACCGGTATTGAACGAATCCGTTCGCTGTTGGCAGCCTGCCAATACAACGACACTATTGCGCGTGAGTTTAACGAAACCACCGTGTTGGAATACGAGCGTGTACGTGATTTTGTTGTGCTGCATTACAAATTAAATGGTCGCGATGATTCAGAATTCTGGCGCTATTGCCGCGCGATGAGTATTCCCGATTCGCTGCAACACAAAATGGAATTGTTTAAATCAACTGGTCATGTAGTGAATTACCGTTGGGAAATGTTCCATGTCCCCAGTTGGCTGGCAATTTTTGAAGGCTTTGATTATCTGCCTGATGTCTACGATGCCCAGGTTGATCAGCTGGATGAAACAATGCTCGCACAAAATCTGGAGCGGATGCGCGAATCATTGCGCATGGCAGTTGCAGACACGCCGGATCACGCTGATTTTATTGCACAGTATTGCGCCGCAGAAGAAATGGCGTAACTACATTTGGCTAATTAAATTGGGCTAACTAAATTAAATATTGCTTATAGACACAGCGGACCTCTAAAAAGCAGGTCCTTCTAACAATAAAAGCAGGGCATGTATATGATAAAACCCTTGGAAAAAATCGTCATTGTTGGGGGTGGTACTGCAGGTTGGGTTGCCGCATCGATGCTGGCTAATCATATGGCAAAGCCTGACTATTCTCCCTCATCGGTCAAAATAGAATTAATTGAATCGTCAGAAATTGGCACTGTTGGTGTAGGCGAATCCACCATTCCGCCTTTTCTGGAGATGCTTACTAATCTCGGAATTAATCAACAGGATTTTGTTAAATATACCCAAGGCAGTTTTAAATTGGGTATCCAGTTTGATAACTGGCTGCGCAAAGGCGAAAGTTATTTTCATCCTTTCGGTACAATTACCGCAGGAATGAATGAGCAGATTTTCTTTCAAATGTGGCTGAAGAGTGCACACCAGGGGGATAAGTTTGGTCTGCAGGATTTTTCACCGTGCAACATTATGGCGAAACATCGCCGCTTTTATTTACCACAACTTCTGGAAAATTCACCTGTTAGCGAAGCGCGTTACGCATTGCATCTGGATGCAAAACTGGTGGCGGAATATTTGCGCCAGTATGCAGAGGCGCGCGGTGTGGTGCGCACTGAAGGTAAAGTGGTTGAAGTGATACAGCGCGACGATGGCGCCATTGCCAGCGTGGTGTTAGCTTCTGGCGAAACGGTAGCGGCAGACTTTTTTGTAGATTGCAGCGGCTTTCGCGCACTGTTGATTGAAAAAACCTTGGGCTCAACCTATCGCGACTGGACCCATTACTTGCCTTGTGATCGCGCAATCGCAACACAGATTGAAAAAGTAGATGAGACAGTTCCCTTCACTCGCGCTACTGCTGCGGATTATGGCTGGATCTGGCGTATTCCTTTGCAGCGTCGTATAGGTACCGGCTATGTTTACGCGAGCCAGTATTGCAGTGACGACGAAGCATTGAATACTTTGAAAAGTACGCTTGATGGTAAAATTTTACTCGAACCAAAAGTTATCCCATTCCGCACTGGTGTGCGCGATGAAATCTGGAAGAAGAATTGTATTTCGATTGGCTTGGCTTCCGGTTTTATCGAGCCGCTTGAGTCAACAGCCATTCATTTAACCGTACGGGGAATGGTACATTTGCTGCGCAACTTCCCTGACAAAGATTGCGATCCTGCATTAATCAATCAATACAATCGCCGTATGATTGTAGAATACGAAGAAATTCGCGATTTTATCGTACTGCATTATTGCATGACTGAACGTGAAGACACTGCCTTCTGGCGCTGGTGCAAAAATATGGAGCTGCCGCCATCCCTGAAGGAGACTATGGATTACTATAAAGTCCAAGGCGGTCTCCCTGATATGATTGATGCATTATTCCATTCCGTAAACTGGCGCTCTGTTGCCGAAGGAATGGGCGTTCGCCCACGTAAGTATTCTCCATTGATTGAAGAAATGGATTACGAAAGTGCAAAGAAGAAGATGCTTGATTATGCAGAGACGATGGAAGCTTACGTAAAAAAACTCCCCAGCCAGGATCAATTTATCCGCGATAACTGCTCGGCTTATTAAGGAATAAGTTTTCGGCAGTGACTGGTTTTTGATCGTGGCGAATTGTTTGCAAAAGCTGGCTCACAAAAAAAACCTGTTGATTACTCAACAGGTTTTTTTGTCTCTTATTGTTAACTTAATTATCTCACCGTAATACTGAAATCACTCGGGCAATCATTCTTAATATTCACGCCGTTGTTGATCAGTGTCAGGTTATTAAATTCCACTTGTCCTGCGGCGCAACCCTGGCCTGCTTCTGGTAATGGGTTTGCCCAAATGCCGTAACCGGAGCGGTTCGGGTAAGCGGGATTTGGATGGGCGCCGGAAATAGTGACGTTAGTGAAAATAGTGTCCTGAAAAATATTTTGCCGCTGCCCGCCGACATAATTGGTTTGAAACATAATGCCGTGGAAAGTGGGGTCAATAATATCCAGATCGCGAATGCGAATGCCCTGGAAGCTTTTTGAGGCAGAGAACATCCACAGCGCGGGGAATACCTGGTTATTCCAGAATGTCCCGCCTGAGCGCAGAATGGTAATACCTTCAAAGTTAGTGGTTGGGTTCGACTGGAAGCCTGTGAATGGATAACCAAAATCCAATGAGCTGATGGTTACACCGGAATATACCAAGGCATCTTCCACGTGGATATTTTTAAAGGTATTGCCTTGCCCACCATAAGAAGCCAAACCAGCGGCGCGCCAGGGTGTCATGGCAGTGAGGTTTTCAAATAAATTATTTTGCACAATGCCGCCGCCGTTATCGGTTGCTGCAAATAATGCAAAACTGTCATCACCAGTAGTGCGTGCTTCATTGTTGACTACATGGTTGCCGCTGCTGCCGTTAGTGAAGTTAACACCATCTGCAAATAAATTGCGCATGCGCGAATTTTTAATGGTGATGTTGTGCACGCTTGCGCCCCAGAACATACACACTGTGTGTTCAGTCCAGATATTGTCGATAGTTACGTTGGATACACCATTCAAATCAAATACTTTTCCAGGGCCATCAATACGGCTGGTGTAATTGCCAAAGAAACTGAAGTTGGCAAAGCTGGTACCGTTTGCTGTGCTGTTAACGGAAAATCCTGCGTCGGTATTGGATTGATTGGTCGGTGTTTCAAAACGGGTATACCAAGGGCCAGCACCAATCACTTTGATTGACTTGCCATAGATCTGGAATTTTTGCGCCGTTTGGTACGTCCCCGCAGGTAAATAAACGCCCTGTGCATTCCCCATACGTGCTTGGTCCAATGCATTTTGCACTGCCTGGTGGGTGAAACCAGTCGGTGTAATAAATGCGCTTGGGTTTGGATTGGGAACAGGTGTTACTTGTTCCAAGCTAATAAAATCGATGGCGTATTGCGACGTGTTTTGTGCATCTTTTTGCAAACGAATTTTACTGCCGATCGGAATAGTGCGGTCAAACATGATGTTGGCTTCATCGTAAATATGCCGTGCATGTCCTGCACTCGGACTATTGCCTGGTTGGGTTTCTGAGCCATACATCCACGCATGTTTTGAATTTAGTGTGATGGCTTTTTCAAACTGGCCATTCACATAAATATTCAATGTGGCAGTAATGCCATCGCCACCTGCTGCATCTGGAATCGAAAAGCGTGTGACCAAAGTATTGGTGGTTTCGTTAGTGGTGAATTCCACGTAGCTGCCATTGCTGTTTAAGGTTACTGCGCGACGGCCAGAAGCTTCACCCGCAAGATCACCCACAATCCGATTTGGCCCCACTAATTGCGCACCGCCGCCAATTACACCATCTTCCGCTTGATAAATTGTGTAGGGCATAGTGGCACCGCGTTTATCAGTCGGACCCGGGTCCTGATTTTTCGCGAGTGTTGTGCCAGTAACTGCAGAGCTTAATGCTGAATTCCCAAAGCTGTTATAGGCGCGCACTGTATAACTGTAGCTGGTGCTTTCAGTTAAACCTGTATCTTGATACGAGTTAGTTGTGACATCGGCAACCACCACATTGTTGCGCAATACTTTGTAGCCTGTCGCGAGGTCGGTGGCATTCCAACTGAGATACAAAGACGATGAAGTTCCACCGGCAACCACAAGATTTTGCGGTGTAGCTGGCGGCACTGGGTCGGGATATCCATGTACTTCAAATTCCGACAACTGCGCTGCAGTCCAACCGGTATTGCCCGTGATATTCACACGCACAAAACGCGTCGCCGTTTCTGCAAAATTAATGGTTACCGTATTTGCCGATGCTGGATTAAATACGTATCCCGCTGTATTTACCAAGGTATTAAATGCAGTGCCGTTACTGCTACCCAATACCGATAAATTTTGCGTGCGTGTTGCCCAGGCTGGATCATTGGGTAATTTCAAAACAACTTTGCTCACGCGATGGGTGCTCCCCAAATCAATCGTCAATGTTTGCGGAAACGCATTGTTGTTGCTCTCCCAATAAGTTGCTGCATTGTTATCAACGGTATTGGTCGCGGGTAAAAATCCCAATGCAGAACTCGCTGTGACTGGCTTACCTCCGGATACTTTTACTACTTGCGGATTTTGGTTAATGCTATCGGTGGTCACATTAATGCTATTGCTCGGGCTTGAGCTACCGGCACTATTAAATGCACGCACGCTGTAGCTGTAGGCTGTGCTTGCCGATAAGCCATTATCGGTAAATGTTGTACCTAGGCTAGTGGTGAGGAAAGTACCGTTGCGCAAAATTTCATAACCATCGGCACCGGCTGCTGCCGTCCAGGTGAGTGAAATACTGGAGCTGGTTTTGCCAGTTGATGAAAGATTTTGCGGTACAGCAGGCAGCGCAGGATTATTATCGCCATAAACTTCCAACTCGGAAATTTGCGCTGCAGGCCAGCCGTTGTTGCTGGTGACATTTAAGCGTAAATAGCGCGTATTAGTGCTGGGCAAATTAATGGTGACATTATTGCTGCTGGCAGGATTAAACGTGTAGCCGGTACTGTTTACCAGGGTGGAATAGGTTGAACCATTAGTGCTACCAGCGACAGAAATATTTTGTGTGCGAGTGCCCCAATTGCCGGGCAGTTTTAATACCACACGATTAACATTACGCGCGCTGCCTAAATCCACGGTGAGTGATTGGGGAAAGGCATTGTTCTGACTTTCCCAGTAGCTGCCTTGATTGCCATCAATAGTATTGCCAGCATTATAAACATCGACAAAGCTGCTAGCGCTGACGGGTTTTCCTTGCGCCAAATTAGTTTGTGCTTGCACGTGAAGTGCGAGCATGCAGGGCAGGCCGATCATGCTGATGATCGCTCCCTGTTTCATTAGGCTATGAAGCCTGTTGGTATTGATAATTTTCATAATAGTGGTCCTTGCGCTTTAGGCGCATGTGGGTTGATTGACAAATTATTGTTATAGGAACTGGCGTGTCTTTAAGATGGTGTTAAATGTTGGGTAAATTTAAATTGGATAGAAATCAGATTGAAAAATGTTGGATTATGAAAAACGTTGGTTTATGGGAAATTAACCGCGATAAAAAGAGGAGCCATGTGGCTCCTCCTTTTTTGTGCACCGAAAATTAATTATTGATAATTAAATTAAATCCAGTTTGGACAAAGTTAGTATTCGGGTTGGCGACGTTGCTGGTCGTCAAACCGTTAAAGGTTGCAGTGCCGTTATTGGTATAGGTGTAAATTGCTGCACCCAAATGCGGGCCTGCGAAACGCGATGTAGTTACCCCATCTTTACCTGTGCCATTAATTTTGATGTTGTTAAACACCACATTTTGGAAGCCGCCGCTGTAACCCATTTGCACTGCACTGCGTTGGGTATCGTAAATATCAATATTGGAAATAGTGACGTTACGAATCGGATCGCTCGATGCTTCCAAATCAATTGCACCGCGCTCACCGCCCCAGGTATCCAGACTGGTTCCGCTTCTGATGATGGTGCTGTTGGTAAATTCAATTCCGGTATTGTTTTGGAAGTGATAACCGGGGAATACCGTGTTCATACGGAAGCCGGAGCTGCCGATGCCATCCACAATTAAATTGTAAGAGGCTTTGTGGCCGCTACCACCGAAGAACGCAATACCCGCCGCGCGCCAGTTAAATTCAATGGTGTTGTAAGTGAACACATTGTTAACACCAGCTGGCGCTGCATTAACGTTGCTTGTCCACACCGCAAGGCCATCATCACCGTTATTGCGGATGCTGCTGTTACGCACGGTTGAATTACTGGTTCCCTGCGCGAAGTTAACACCGTCGGCCAGGTTGTTTCTGATGCGGCTATTTTCGATAATCAAACCATCGGCAATAATCGCTGGCGTGTGTGCGTAATCGCCCACCCAGAATCCGCATTCAAAATGTTCTACCCACACGTTGTGCACTTTGGAGTTTTTACCAAAGTTATCCATAAAGCCTTTATAGATTGCACCTTCGTGATAGCGCGAACGCAACATGGAATTCATATACAGATGACCGAAATCCAATTGTCCCGCAACACGGAAAGAAATTCCTCCGCCAGCAACATTGGGATTGGTGAATTGGATATTGGTATGCCACATACCGGCGCCGCGAATAGTTATGTTATTAATTTTATTGGCCACTGAACCTATCACCCACATATTGCTCAAGTGGAAAGTACCAGAGGGGATGTAGAGGGTTTGGTTGTTGGTTACTGCAGCAGTGACAGCGGCATTAAATGCAGCAAGGTCATCATTGCCATCGTTGGCAATCGCACCAAAATCAGTAACGGAAACTGAGTTGGCAGGACGTGCAATAACAGCTGGCACTGATTCAATTTCAAGGAAGTCCACACCGTATTCCAAATTATCGCCGTTAGCTTTGACGATGCGAATAACATCGCCTGGCTGCAATGCGGTGCTCAACTTCCAATGCACTTCATCAAAACGGAACAGTGGATTTCCGCCGCCGGGCGCATCGGCAGGGTGGCCGCTACCTGCGTTGAAATATTGGTAGTTGTAGTAAGACGTGAGCGAAATTGTTTGTGCTTTTACGCCATTCACCAACACATCCAGTGAACCATTCAGACCCATACCATTGCTTGAATCCGGCATAGTGAAACGCATGGTTACACCTGCACCACCTTCACCGGGACGTACTGTCCATTGCGCATAAGAACCGTTGGATGGTAGCGCGATATACGCTTGGCCCGATGCTTCTGCCGCAGTCAGTGTCTGGATAAAAGTGGGCGCAGTTTTGAGTTGCGCACCGCCACCATAGGTTGCGTGTTCGGTGTCATAACGTTTGTAAGGAACTTGCGCACCGTGAGTGCCGTTTGGCTCCCAGGGTTCACCGTCGCCACCGCCGTTACCTTCTTCGGTTGTGGTTGCGGTTACTTGATTGCTCGCAGTGGAATTACCGTATTGGTTCACTGCAACTACGGTGTAGTTGTAATTGGTAACCGGTGTTAAACCCGTATCTTCATAAGTGGTGCCTGAAACGGTTCCTGCCAGAGTAGTGCCGCGCATAATGCGATAACTGGTTGCACCGGATGCTGCATTCCACGCGAGGAAAACGGAGGATGCTGATGTGCCGGTTACACGTAAATTTTGCGGCGTTGATGGTGGCACCGGATCAGGATAACCATGCACTTCAAATTCAGATAGTTGCGCTGCAGACCAACCGGTGTTGCCAGTCACGTTGATGCGCACATAACGCGTTGCTGTTTCAGTGAAATTAATGGTGACGGTATTGGCGGATGCTGGATTGAATACGTAACCATTTGAATTCACCAGATTAGTAAATGCAGTGCCATTGCTGCTACCTAACACCGACAAAGTTTGTGTGCGTGTTGCCCACGCAGTGTCATTCGGTAATTTTAAAACCACTTTGCTCACGCGATGGGTGCTGCCCAAATCGATGGTGAGTGTTTGCGGGAAGGCGTTGTTATTACTTTCCCAATAAGTTGCCTGATTATTATCAACAGCATTGCCAGGTGGTGTGTGACCGAGTGATGTGCTCGCCGTAACCGGTTTGCCACCAGACACTTTTACCACTAATGGATTTTGGTTGTTGCTATCAGTAGTCACACTTACGCTGTTACTTTGCGCCGAGCTACCCGCCGCATTAAAGGCTCGCACGGTGTAGGAATAGGTGGTGGATGCACTCAGGCCACTATCGGTATAGGTGGTGCTGGTTGTGGTAGTGACTAAATTGCCATTGCGTAAAATTTCATAACCATTAGCACCACTCGCTGCTGTCCATGACAACGAAACACTTGATGTGGTTTTACCGGTTGATAAAAGATTTTGCGGCACGGCCGGTAAACCCGGTGTGGTGTCGTTATTGAATTGCAACCAGTTCACATTGAATAAACCACCGGCGGCATTACCTTTGAAAACCAGATACAAATTGTGTGTGCCAGTCACAGATACATTGGCAGTTTTGGTTGTCCAGCTTTGCCAGCCGCCGGTATTGGTTATCGCGATGGTGCCAATCAGTGAGCCACTGATTCCTCCCAAACGCATTTCAATCGTACCGCCTGCCGTATCTGTTGCGACACGTGCATTCACTTTGGTTGCGCCGGTACCAAAATTCACATTGTTAAATGCAACCCAATCGCCATCTTCAATCCAACCGATATTGCTGCCACCACCGCTATCGGTTGTGGTTTCGGTTTGTATCCCGCTCATGGTGTTGTAAGAAGTTGCTTTGATTTGTGCGAATGCATCGCGCGGTGGCGTTTGGTTATCGCCATAGACTTCCAGTTCAGAAATTTGTGCTGCAGGCCAGCCGGTGTTGCTGGTGACATTCAAGCGCACATAGCGCGCACTGCTGCTGGGTACATTGATGTTGACGATATTGCTACTGCCGGGTACGAAATTGTAATTGGCGGCGTTCACCAGTGTGGAATAACTCGAGCCATTTACGCTGCCGGAGACTGCAATATTTTGTGTGCGTGCGCCCCAGTTTGACGGCAATTTCAAACGCACCTGATTAACGTTATAGGCACTACCTAAATCGACGGTGAGTGTTTGCGGGAATGCATTGTTATTACTTTCCCAATAGGTGCCTTGATTGCCATCGATAGTATTACCTGCACCGTAGACATCAACGCTGCTGGAGACAGTAGCGGTTTTACCTTGGGCGAGATTGGTTTGTGCATGCACGCTGGTAGCGAGCAAGCAGGGCAGGCTGATCATGCTAATGATCGCCCCCTGTTTCAGAAGGCTGCAGAGCCGATTTGGGTTGATGTTTTTCATAGTGGATTTCCTCATTGTTATTAAATGCCTTTTTAAATACATGATTTCATGTAAGCGCATAGTGATTAGCCGCTTTGGTCTATCACAATGGAGTTACGCCAATGAATCTGTGCGAACGATTTATCTACAGCGAGTCAGTACAAAATTATTGTTATAAAACTGGAAGTGTACGTTTATGTGCCAAACGCAAATCGGTGGATCTACTGCATTATTTTTAACAAAGACAATTTTTATTTTTATGATCCTGGATTAAAAAATTTATCCCGGACTGAAATTATCTTAATGATAGAAAAAGGTCCGTGTCTAGATGAAAAACTACACAATCAAAAGCTGAAATCGATTTCTTTTTTTTGAAAACGTTGCCATTTTTTAATTTGTGGATGGCGTTCACGCTAGCGTTTTTGGGTGTGGCTAAAAGTGCGTGGCACTGCTGCATTTGCACTTTTATTTCTGAAATCGTTTTCAGAAATTTGAAAACGATTTCTTTTTTAAAAACAAGGTTTTAGCGCTAGACAGCTAGTAAATCCTGCTATTAAATTGATTGTTATCTGCAGGAATAAACGCACATTGATACTGCATATTTACGACATAGGATTACGACGTAGAGTTACGACATAGGATTTGTGAGCGACCAGTATCAGGTTTATGGCGTAGTGAACAGGCAGCACAATTAATAATGACGATGCCAATGTTCCTGTTGTCACAACAACAATTTCATCATCAAGACTAAAAGCAATGAAAAAAATACTTATGGTTCTTATCGCCTCGTGGGTTTCTACCGCTGCAACCGCCCAGACACCGGCTGCCAGCCTTTCCTCACCAACTAACACCCTTGGGGTTAAGGTTTATTTGTAACCTGCAGGTGAACCCAGATCTAGCGTTTCCTATAAGGGTAAGGATTTGGTTGCCAACTCGCGCTTGGGTTTTGAATTAAAAAACCAGCCGGCATTGGCGAATGGATTTAAATTGGTGTCCGCTAAAACCAGCCGCTTTGACCAGACATGGGAGCAGCCTTGGGGTGAAGAGCGTTTTATCCGCAATCATTACAATCAACTGCGTATTGCATTGCGTGAAGCTAGCGGCGCAAAGCGCAAACTTGATGTGGTGTTCCGCGTGTACGATGACGGAATTGGTTTTCGTTATGAATTTCCCGAGCAAGCATCGCTATCGTCAATTGACATTGTCCGTGAGTTGACGGAATTCAATATGGCTGCCGATCACACCGCCTGGTGGACGCCAGGGCAAGCGGGCAACCAATACGAATATCTCTATCGCCAAACACCGATAAGCAAAATGGGTTTGGTGCATACACCGGTAACGCTGAAAACCGCAGCGGGAACATACATCGCCCTGCATGAAGCTGCGCTGCATAATTATTCCACTATGAATGTAACTGGCGCCGAGGGCGGAAAAATCAGTGCGACCCTCGTTCCTATTTCCAAAAATGTGCCCACCGCCGTAAAACTTCAGGCTCCCGCGGTAACGCCTTGGCGCACTTTGCAAGTGGAGGATTCCGCTACCGATTTGATCACCAATTACCTCACCTTGAATTTAAACGAGCCGAATAAATTGGGCGATGTCTCCTGGATCAAACCGGCGAAATATGTCGGTATCTGGTGGGAATTGCATTTGGAAAAAACCAGTTGGAAATCCGGCCCTACTCACGGTGCAACAACTGCCAACACCAAAAAATATATCGACTTTGCAGCAAAACATGGTTTCGCTGGCGTATTGGTTGAAGGCTGGAATAAAGGCTGGGATGGAGAATGGTGGCTACCCGGTGGTGGCAACGCTTTTAATTTTTATACACCTACACCGGATTTCGATGTAGAGGAGTTAAGCCGCTATGCGAAACAAAAAGGCGTTTACATTATTGGTCATCATGAAACTGGCGCAGCGATTGAAAATTATGAAAGCCAACTGGATGACGCATTCGATTTTCTTGAGCGTTACGGCATGAAGGCTGTCAAGACCGGTTACGTTGAAACCGGTGAGGAATTGGTCAATGGTTTATATCACCACGGTCAATTTTATGTGAACCATGCGCAGCGTGTTATCGATGTTGCAGCCAAACATAAAATCGCAGTGGTTGCACATGAAACGGTAAAAGATACCGGTGAGCGCCGCACCTATCCCAATATTATTTCGCGCGAAGTAGCGCGCGGTCAGGAATACGATGCCTGGTCGGCCGATGGTGGTAATCCGCCCAATCACACCGCAATTATTCCGTTCACTCGCATGCTGTCTGGCCCAATGGATTTCACGCCCGGTGCATTTGAGCTGACTTTGCCATCGCGTCCCAACAATCAGGTAAATACCACGCTCGCAAAACAATTGGCTTTGTATGTGGTGGTTTATTCTCCGGTGCAAATGGCTTCCGATTTACCCGAGCATTATGAGCAACATCCCGATGCATTCCGTTTTATTAAAGATGTTGCGGTTGATTGGGAAACTACCAAAGCCCTCGGTGGTGAAATTGGCGAATATGTGGCGATTGCCCGCAAAGCACGTGCGAGTGACAACTGGTTTGTTGGCGCACTGACCAATGAAAACGCGCGCGGTTTGAAACTCAAAATGGATTTCCTTGATGCCGGTAAAAAATATGTTGCCCGCATTTATCAGGATGGAAAAACTGCGCACTACGCAAAGAATCCAGGTAGTTATGAAATCAGGGAAATGGATGTCTCCCGTGGCGATGAAATTTCACTGCAGTTGGCTCCTGGAGGTGGCGCTGCCATTAGCCTGATCGCCAAGTAATTGATTGTTTTGTCATGAGTTAGTGTTAAACCGTAGTCTCTCCCTTGCTTGGGGCAGTTGTGAATAGCCGTCCGGGAATGTGTCTTTCCTGTATTGCTGTGGTATCACACTGCTCCTTTTTTATTTGCGGGGATCGGCTGTATGTCTTTGTGCCCACCTTCCTTTTTACTAATCGCTAAAAAGTGCTAGCCTTAGCCTGTCAGACACGACGACAAATCCATAACAACAAAAAATAGGCCATCGACATGATAGGAATCAAAGATATCGCCAAAGAGGCGAAAGTTTCCCCCGCTACAGTTTCGCGCGTGCTGCGCAATCCGGATCTGGTGACTGAAGATAAACGCACTCGCGTACTGGAGGTCGTTAAGCGCACTGGTTATACCCCCAATAGTCTCGGCGTCAGCCTGCGCATGTCCAAGACTTATAACCTGGTTGCGATAATCCCCGATGCGATTAGCGTGTTTAATTATCCGGTAATCCGCGCGATTGAAAGTATCGCATTGCAAAATGGCTATTCACTTCTTCTTGGAGATACCCAGGAGATGGAGAGCCGTGAGCGTTCCTTTGCCAATATGGTGCGCTCGCGCCAAGCGGACGGGATTTTATTATTTTGCTCGCGTTTACCGTTTGACATTGACCCCGAGCGCACTTTGGCTGAGCAATTGCCGCCAATAGTAAATGCCTGTGAACCGGTGGATGTAGATGGCATCCCCAGCGTGAATATCGACAACACTGCTGCGGCAGAAGATGCGGTTAATTATTTGCTCAGTCTTGGGCATAAACGCATCGGTGTGATTGCAGGCAATATGACATCGCCGAGTACGATTGCGCGTTTGAATGGCTATAAAAAAGCGTTGGAAAGTGCGGGAATTTCTTTTGACGAACAATTAATCCAGATTGGTGATTACGCACTTTCAGGTGCGGCAGAAGCAACACGAAAGTTGGCGAATCTGACTAATCGCCCCACTGCTATTTTTGCATTCAGTGATGAAATGGCAATGAGTTGCATGTCTACACTGCATCATATGGGCTTTAAAATTCCGGATGATTTTTCGGTGATGGGTTTTGATAATATTCGCTACGCTGAATATTGCAGCCCGGGGCTTACGACCATTGCGCAGCCTATGACAGAGATTGGGATTACCTGCATGGAATTATTATTGCCGCAATTGAATGGTGAGCCTATGACACCCGTCAAGCGCATTTTGCCGCATAGTTTAATTGTGCGGGAAAGTACTGGCTTGGCTCCGCAATTAATATAATCCGTTTAACTCTGCGACTTTATTTTCTCGTCTTCTGACATTGCTCGGGGCGAGGAAATATTTGTTGTAGCTTTGTTATCAATATTATGGCGCAGGCGGGTTAAGTAAAACCCAATTCTTCACTTGCGGATGAAAAAATCCGCACTCTTCATAAGCGCGCTGGATAATTTTTTTCTGCTCTAACAATTCAATCCCTTTTATCAGTGCATTAAAAACTTCTTCTCCTTGCGGATGATTTTTGCTCACTGGCCAGTGGCGGCTTCCAGGTAATGCGACTTTAATTCCAGGAATCGGAACCAACTCCAGATTACCCACAACAACTTTCATTTCGGGATTTACTTGAAATGGCGCGAGGGTAAAGTCAGCTCGCTTGGCTGCAACCATCCGGGCAATTTGCACCCAGTAAGTTGAGAATTGGACTTTTTTAACTCCCAGCGCAGTGAGCGTTTTCACATCAGCATTCCAGTGAGCATTGGATGCAGCGCTCAGGTGTTGAACTTTTTCCAAGGTGTTTGCAGTTAACGCGCGTTGGTTATCTGCGCGAGTATAAAGCCCGGCAATAAATTCACCTTCTTTCACTATCGCTTTGGTTTTAAATAAATGAGTGGTGTAGGGCTTTATATCTTCCCTCCACATAAGTGCGCCGGATAATGCTACTTGACCATCTGCGACTAATTTCAAAATTCGCAGATAACTGTTTTCCGGCCGCAGCGTTACCTTTCCTTTGAAACCGCCTAAATCCAATGCCTGTTGCAGCAACACTATTTCAATTACATCGCGCCGCGCACCCGGGCCGCCAAAATAATTGATCAATAATGGATCACGTTCACCTACAAACAATTGATAGTCGGTAATGATGTCTTCATCTACCGCTGCAACGATAGTGGCACTGGCAATCGCCATTTGCGATATTGCCGCCAACAGCAGAGCCATCACCATTGTCAGCCAATGATAGTTGTGCGCCAAAACAGAGCGGATCAATTTTTTCACACAGATGACTCCTTGGGTAATCCCGGGACTTAACTCTGTAATACCAGAAATTGGCTACAGTTTTTATTATTAGTACTGGATGCTATAAATGAAGTGGATAACTATGCCAAATAAAAATGATTTAGCTGCATCATAGCCCACAGTTAATGGCTCTGCATCTGTCGCTTTTAGACTTGGTGGAAAGTGGGAGTGATTAGTTTAAACAGAAGTTATTTAATAGGTGAGGTTTACGTATAAATATCAAGGCTAGTACCTTCAATTTTACATACATCCACAATCGATTTCCGTTTGGCCATCACCTGCAAATAGCGCCCCAGATTGGGGAAAGACAATGGCGGCTTTTTCAGGCCGCTGCTCCAGTGCAGTAGCATAAATAAGATAAAATCACATGCACTTGGCTTGTCACCCAGAAGGAACTCTTTACCCTCCAGTTCCTGATCGATTAACGTCAGCATATCTATCACTCGCTGTTCTTGCGCTTGTTTTATATCTTCATGGTTAGAAGTTGCGGTGGTGTGTTTTTGCGGATAAAAATAAACCATTAATTCCGGCTGCAAAGAGGCATTCAAATAAAATAACCACTGATAAAACTTTGCCCGCTTGATAGTCTCTTGTTCGGGAATGAGCTTTTTATCGGGATGCTGTTCGCAAAGAAATAAACAGATAGCCGCGCTTTCATAAATAGGCTGGTCATCAAAAACCAATGTAGGAATTCTGCCGGTGGGATTAAGTTTTAAATACTCTGGATTCTTCTGCGCTTCGGTTTTTCTATCAACTAAAATTAACTCATAATCCAATCCCATTTCCGCCAACAACATATGCGGCGCCCAGCTGGCATTGCGGGGGGTAGTAGAATAACTTATACATCGGTGTTCCTTACTGCTATGGTTATAGTTTTTTAAATAATAGTTTATATACTTCTAACTGCTAGTTTGAATTGCTACTTAATGACAAGAGGACGTCACGTGATTTTTTTTGTGAATTATCAACTTCAGCTCAGATTACTACTAAACGCAATGTTTGTATCCTTCGTTATTGGTTTTCCTGTGGGGACGGTAGCCAATGCTTTCGAGCCCTACATAATTGAAGGTGATAGCGAGTCATTATGCGGTTTAGCCTTGGATCATTATCGTAAAGCCTTTCGCTCCAATCAGACCGTAGTAACCGAGCTTGTGTCTGAAGAGATAAAAGTGCCTGAGTTTACGATCACTCCGTTGGAGCAGGATGCCGGTGTGCTGCAGATGGCAAATATAGCGATTGATGGGAAACAGCTGATTCTTGCATATCATAAGCGTATGCATAGTTGGCGGGGTGATATTTACTCTGGCTATTTGGTTTCGCATGGAGATCTACCTGATTTGGTTCGTCAACTAGAAACTGGAGGAGAGGCGGGAGCGATAAAGCCTTTTTATCCCGCTGCTGGCGGTTTTGCTTGGATCCAGGAAATTCCATTTGAATATAAAGGAAATTGGTTCCTAACGGAAAGCGGCTCTAATTTTGATGAAAATAACGGGCTCAGGAATGTTTTTTCGGTAGATAGTGCAGGTGGTTCAACAAAAGTTTGCGCAATAAAAATTTTTGATAGTTTTGATGTGACTAAAATTGAGAATTCTTCATCATTACCCTTTTTCTCTGCTTATGTTAAGTCAATGGAAAGAATCATGCTGTCCCCTGGTCATTGCGGCACTTCTCATCCAGAGGTTGGTGCAGCAAGGAACGGTCGGCTTTTTGTTTCCCAAGCGATATATAGGCCCTGGAGTTTGAAGTTTGAGCAAGAACGATATGCTCCCTCTAAAAAATTGCTGCAAGAGCATTTTGATCAATGGCGTTACGGAGATATGTGGAGCTACAGGGAGCGAGATGTTCTTGAAAATTTGAGAATAGATGCCCAGCTAGAGTTGTCGCAGTATTTACAATCAAAGTTTTCTTATGCAATAGACATGGCAAATAATCTTGCTGCATCAATCTTGCAGGAAATGAATATTCGGTATTACTCCTTGGCATCGTTTGAAAATACTGGAGTTGATTTTTCTCGATACCAACAATTGGTTGATGGTTCTTTCACTAATTGGGCGTTGTTTGTGCAAGAGATTAGCGATGATGAACAAAAAATAATATTTCCAGCGTTTTCTTTAATAGTTGATAATTCATGGCTTATTGAAACTTTGCCCCAGCGAAAAAAGGCTGAAAATTTTCTCACTCAATATGACAAGGATTTATTGATGGTCGCTGCTCATATGAATAATTATGATGCAGTAAAGTATTTAGTTGACCAAGGGTGGTCTCTTGAACGTGTAACAGTTAACGAAGATGACCCTTGTTGGAATGGGCCTTCACGGGTAAATCGTAGCGCGCTTACTTATGCTGTTGAAAATGGTTCCTTACATTTAATAAATTATTTGATTAAAGCAGGAGCAAATCCTGCAATTATTGATTCGGAAAAAAACGATCTACAGTATTACTTGCAAAAAAACCCGCGCTTTACCCAAGCTGAAAAAGGCATGGGTTTGTCGGGCTTGCTAAAAAATATGCAACTAAATTCAAAGATTAGTCCTAGCTATTCGTGCAATGGTAATTTGAACATAATTGAAAAAACGATTTGCAGCAGCGAGGGTTTGTCTATTTATGATGTCGAATTAAGGAATGCATATAAAAAGGCAATATCGATTAATAGTGTTTCAGCTTTTGTAAAGAAGAGCCAAATAAGATGGATTGGAGAACGTGGAAAATCCTGCGGTAAATTAACCGAGAATAGACAGCTAACAGCATGCATTGCACAAACAACCAGGGCTAGAATCCGTTATTTGGAGAGTCTGGTTGAATCTTTCTAATTCGTAGATTAATTATGAATTTAAAAAAGCCCAAGGCGTCACCTCGGGCTTTTTTATTTTGATGGTATTCCGTTGTGGCTATCGCGGTTTAGTTCGAACCAACAGTTGCTGCAACGCAATAAAACAAAACAGTAATCCACCAATCACAATCTTGGTCCACCAACTGCTTAGAGTTCCGTCGAAAGAGATGTAGGTTTGTACTACACCCATGATGAGCACGCCCATCAAAGTGCCGAACATATAGCCGTAACCACCGGTTAATAGTGTTCCGCCGATAACCACTGCGGCGATTGCATCCAGCTCGACACCGACGGCAGCGAGGGAGTAGCCGGAGAAGGTGTAGAAGGAATAGACGATACCGGCGAGAGTGGCGAGAAACGCGCTGATTGCATAAATGCGGATGGTGGTGTGTGCAAGTGGAATGCCCATGAGCGCAGCGGAGTTGGCATCGCCACCGACGGCGTATACGCGGCCACCGAAGCGGGTGTAGTGGGCGATAATAATGGCGGCCACTAATACCAGCAAGCAAATAATCGTGGAGCTGCCGATCCAGGCATCACCAAAAACTTCAAAACCGAATGCAGAAACCTGGTTATAGAATTCGTGTTCGATGGGAATAGATTCTTCACTGATCACACTTGCCAAACCGCGCGCAAAAAACATTCCCGCCAAGGTGACGATGAACGGCTGCATTTTGTAGTAGTGGATGATCGCGCCCATGATTGCGCCGAATGCGGTGCCGCCAATCAATACGATTGGAAAAACTACCAGCGGATGCCATTGGTATTTGCTGATCAATACGCTGCATACCACACCGGTGAGTGCGATAACGGCACCGACAGACAAATCGATTCCGCCGGATAAAATCACAAAGGTCATGCCCACGGCCGCGATAATCAAAAAGGCGTTGTCGCTGAGCAAATTAAAAAAGACGCGCGGGGTTCCGAATCCTTCAAATTGAATAGCGCCAACGCCAAACAATAAAAAGAATAAACAGCAGGTTACCGCGAGTGGAATAAATTTAGGATTCAACTTAAGCACGTTTGGCCTCCTTCTTCTTCGCCCAGAAGTTAAGCTGGCCTAATTGTTTTTGGAACAGCGGTGATTGCATTAACAACACGATAATGATCGCGCTAGCTTTGATCAGCAGATTAAATTTCGGTGGAATACCGCTGAGAATAATTGTCACCGTAAGAGTCTGAATAATCAGCGCCCCAATCACAGCGAGGAAAATAGAAAAGCGTCCGCCCATTAGCGATGCTCCACCAATCACTACCGCGAGTATCGCATCCAACTCTAACCACAAACCGGCGTTATTTGCATCAGAACCTTTGATGTCCGCCGCTGCAATCATTCCCGCAAGTGCAGCGCAAAGCCCGGCTACACAATACACGCTCATCTTGATCGCTTTTGCATTCAGGCCCATGTAATGACTCGCTGATGGGTTCGCACCCACAGCTTCAATGTACAAACCCAATGCGGTTCTGCGCGTTAATAATTGCACTACGATAAAGGTGATGATCACCAACACCACCGGGAAGGGTAGGCCGAGAAAATCGCCAGTACCTAAAAATGAAAAACCAGCGTGATCGAAGGTGACGATTTGTCCTTCATTCATCAGCTGCGCAATACCGCGACCGGCTACCATCAAAATTAATGTGGCAACAATCGGCTGGATACTCATATACCCCACGAGTAAGCCATTAATGGCTCCGGCGATTAAACCGGCGAGCAAACCTGCACCGATAATAATTGCGAGGTTATCAACACCCTTGGTGATGTAATAGGCGCTGGCGGCGCCAGCGATTGCCATGATCGAACCAACTGACAAATCGACACCACCGGTTGCAATCACTAATGCCATACCAATCGCAAGCAACGCAACGGGCGCTGCACGATTCAATACATCGATCAGGCTGCCGTAGAAGCGGCCATCTTTAAATTCAATCTGAAAAAATTCCGGTGCAATTATCGCGTTGATAATCAACAGCACCAGTAAACCGGCGCAGGGCCACAAATAGCGGCGCAGGTTTTGGTTTTGGCTCAGGTTCATAAGTTTCTCTTCAATAATTTTTTGCGGTATCGGTTAACCCACAATAATCATTAGCTCGCAGCGATCGCTTGCATAATCCGCTGCGGGTTAATGTCATCACCTTCAAGTTCGGCCACTTTGTTGCGGTCACGCAATACGATGACTTTGCTACTAAATGCCACTAGCTCTTCCAGCTCCGACGACGCTACTACTAACGCCAAACCCTGATCGCAAAGTTTGCGGATCAAACGGATAATTTCAGCGTGGGCACCGATATCGATTCCGCGTGTAGGTTCATCGAGAATCAACAGCGACGGATTTGCCGCAAGCCAGCGCGCCAGAATCACTTTCTGTTGGTTGCCGCCACTTAATTGTTCAATCGGTTTTTCAATATCCGAAGTCGCAATACTCAATTCTTTAACGTATTGGTTGGCGATGGCTTCCTGTTCTTTGCGCGAAATAAATTTCCACCAACCTTGTTTAATCTGGCGAGCGAGAATCATATTTTCACGAATAGAAAGTTGACCGAGGATGCCGTCGTGTTTACGGTCTTCAGGGCACAGGCCCATGCCAGCAGTAATCGCATCGCGCGGCGAATTGAAATTCACCGTATTGCCATTAAAGGTCACTGAGCCGTTGTGCTTTTTATCTACCCCAAAAATCAAGCGGCACAATTCGGTGCGGCCTGAGCCTAACAAACCAGCGAGTCCAACCACTTCACCTTTGCACACCTGTATATCGGTTGGTGATAAGGTTGCTTTGCGAGCGAGGCCTTGAATATCCAATAATGCATCGCCGCATTCGCTATTGGTTTGCGGTTTGTGTTCGCCCAGTGCGGCAAGTTCTTTTCCAAGCATATGACCGATCAATTCACTGCGCGACAAGGTGGCAGTTTCAAATTCACCGACCAATTGCGCGCTGCGCAACACAGTGATGCGGTCGCATACTGCATAAACCTGATCGAGAAAGTGCGTCACAAACGCGATCCCGATACCGCGCGCTTTTAAATCGCGCATAATGCGGAACAGCGATTGAACTTCTTCTGCATCAAGGCTCGCGGTAGGTTCATCGAGGATCAACACCTTGGCCGACATATCCACACCGCGCGCAATCGCAATCAATTGCTGTACGGCGATGGAGAAATGCGAAAGGGGTAGGGTGACATCGATATCAAGATCGTAACCCTTGAGCAGTTGTGCTGCGTCCTGGTTTACTTTTTTCCAATTGATCAAACCAAAACGGCGTGGCTCACGGCCGAGATAAATATTTTGCGCAACCGTGAGGTTGGGCAGCAAATTCACTTCCTGATACACAGTGCTAATGCCAAGCGCTTGCGCATCGCCAGTGTTGTTGGGAAAAATTGGTTTTCCATCCAATAAAATATCGCCGCCGTCGCGCTGGTAAACACCGGTCATCACTTTGATAAGGGTAGATTTACCCGCGCCATTTTCACCGAGCAACGCGTGGATTTCACCCGCGCGCAAACAGAGATTCACACCTTTCAGAGCGTGGACGCTGGGAAATATTTTATGAATTCCCTTGAGCTGTAAAACTGGAGTCGTGTTCATTTGTTAAATCGCTTTTGTTTTTAGGGAATAGCACATACTTTCAGAGTGCTAGCGAATAGCGTTGGTCGACCGTCTGAGGCATGGACGACCCACATGGATGTGGGAAGTGTCTCGTCGCGCCGGGAGCGCAAAGAGACGGCCGAAGTCGAGCCTACATGGACGTATTTACGGCGTGTCGTCCAACTCTATTCGTTAGTGCTCCTGCTCAGAAATTATTTCGCCCCACGCTTCGCCAATTCAGCAGCCGCATTTTCTTGCGTATACACAGCGCCGCCCATGCGAATCCATTTATCAAATTCTTTTTTACCATTGCGATATTCATTGATCACATCAAACGCCGGGCCGCCGAGATGCGGACTCAACTCAACCGACACATTAATATCACCCGCCACAATAGATTTCAGCGCATCGTCTACCGCATCTACCGACACAATCAAAATATCTTTACCTGGTTGCAAACCGGCTTCACGCACTGCCTGAATTGCACCCAATGCCATTTCATCGTTGTGCGCCCAAATTGCGCATACGCCTTTGCCACCACCTTGCGCTTTCAACATGGTTTCCATCACCTCTTTACCTTTGGCACGGGTAAATTCAGCGGTTTGGCTACGCACGATTTTGGTTTCAGGAAATTTAGCGATGGTATCGTTAAAACCTTTCATGCGACCGATGGCTGCACTTGAACCTACAGTACCTTGCAGTTCGAGAATGTTGCACTTGCCCTGGGTTTTATCGGTAAGCCATGTAGCTGCGCGCTGACCTTCTACTTCAAAGTCTGGTGCGATACGAGTGAGATAAAGTGATTGATCGGTAACAGAAACATTGCGATCCAAAATCACTACCGGAATGCGCGCGCGTTTTGCTTCCATCAACACTGGCTGCCAACCGGTTTCAACTACTGGTGCAATCAAAATGGCATCAACACGCTGCGCAATAAAACTGCGTACTGCTTTAATTTGGTTCTCTTGTTTTTGTTGTGCATCGGAAAATTTCAGCGTGATGCCGCGCTTCTCCGCTTCCGCTTTCACCGATTCAGAAAAGCTGGTGCGCCAACCGGATTCGGAACCGACCTGTGCAAAACCAACGGTCAATGCATTGGCGGTTGCGCTGAGGCCGATGGCGGCGGCTAGTGTCAGGGTCTTGAAGATAGTTTTCATATTATGTCCTCGTGTAATTAAATTATTTATATTGCTGTAATACGCCCAAGTCTTTGCTCGGGATTTATATCCATCCACCATCCACAATAAAGTGTTGGGCGGTACATAAACGGCTATCATCCGATGCCAAAAATAAAGCCATCGCACTGATGTCTTCCGGCATCACTGATTTTTTTAAACATTGATTATCTAAAATACTTTTTGCCGCTTTATCTTTGGTGAGCATTGCCATCTGGCGATCTGTCATCACCCAGCCGGGCACGAGAGTGTTTACGCGAATATTGTCACTGCCCATATCGCGTGCGAGTCCGCGCGTCATTCCTTCTATCGCCGCTTTAGAGCTGGTGTAACCCGGCATGCCACCTTGGGTTGCATACCAACTCATGGAGCCGAGATTAATAATGGAGCCACCGCCTAGTTCAAGCATGTGTTGATAAACTGCTTGCGCCGCAAAAAAGTGGTGCCGTAAATTTACCGCGAGCCGTTCGTTCCAGTAATCGACGGTGACCTCGCGGAAATCGTGGCGTGTGTCATTTGCTGCGTTGTTTACTAACACATTGATGGGTCCGACATCGTTGTAAATCTGTTTTATGGTCGCCTGCAATTTGGGAATATTTAATAAGTTGCAGCGATAATAGCGCGGTGGTGTGGTGTCAGCGCGATGACTTAATTGCTCAACCAGTTTTTGTGCATCGTCATCGCGGATATCGATAAAACACACTTGTGCGCCCTGCAAACAAAACGCTTCCACCAGATTGGCACCTATGCCGGAAGCGCCGCCGGTAATCAACACGATTTTATATTTCAAGCTGGGATATTGATTGGTGAGTGTCATAGCCGCATCACCTCAATGAGAGTGGCCGGGCACTGCAGCGCCACGGCAACCCACAAGAAAATCAAAATCGCAGCCTTCGTCGGCCTGCATCACATGTTCAATATACAACTGCAAATAGCCGCCAGTTTTCTGGTGGATTTTTTGTTGCCGCAACGCATCCAAGCGCGCACTAATTTCGGCTGCGCTGACTTCCAATTCGAGTGAGCCTGCTTCGGCATCCAATGCAATCCAATCACCATCTTGAACCGCAGCGAGCGGGCCAAACTCTTGCGCTTCGGGTGCGACATGCAACACCACTGTGCCAAACGCAGTACCGCTCATACGCGCGTCGGAAATGCGTACCATATCGGTAATTCCTGCGCGCAATAATTTCGGAGGCAACCCCATGTTGCCCACTTCCGGCATACCAGGATAGCCCTTGGGGCCGCAGTTTTTTAATACCATAATGCTATTGGCATCGACATCGAGTGCTTCATCCATAATGCGCTCTTTGTAATGATCAAAACTTTCAAACACTATCGCGCGGCCGCGATGTTTCATTAAATGCGGTGATGCTGCACTGGGTTTTAATACCGCGCCGCGCGGTGCAAGGTTGCCGCGCAGAATACAAATACCTCCGCTGCTGCACAGTGGATTATCGAACGTGCGAATAACGTCATTGTTGTAGCAGGGTGCTTGTTGGTTATTTTCCCAGAGTGTTTTTCCGTTCGCGGTTAAACAGTCTTTATTTAATAAATTTGCATCGCCCAAGCGTTTTAGCACTGCCGGTAAACCACCGGCGTAATAAAAATCCTCCATTAAAAATTCGCCCGATGGTTGCAAGTTCACCAGTGTGGGAATTTGTTGGCCGTAGGTTTGCCAATCTTCAAGGGTGAGTGGCAACTCCATGCGCGCGGCAATCGCTTTTAAATGGATCACCGCATTAGTGGAGCCACCAATTGCGGCAGTGGTGCGGATTGCGTTGATTAAGCTTTCGCGGGTGAGCAGCTGCGAGATGCGCAGATCTTGCTGCACCATTTCCACAATGCGCATACCGGAAATATACGCGAGGGTTTTGCGGCGTGCATCGACAGCGGGAATCGCTGCATTTTGCGGGAGTGATAAGCCGAGTGATTCAACCATACACGCCATGGTCGATGCGGTACCCATGGTGTTGCAAGTGCCGGTCGAGCGGGACATATCCGCTTCGGCATCCATAAATTCCTGCAGGGAAATTTTTCCCGCTTTGTAATCTTCGCTCATGCGCCACACCAGTGTGCCCGAGCCAACATCTTTACCTTTGTGTTTGCCGTTGAGCATAGGGCCACCGGTGACAACAATAGTAGGGAGATCACAACTGGCGGCACCCATCACTAATGCCGGAGTGGTTTTATCGCAGCCAACTAATAACACCACGCCATCGATAGGATTACCGCGAATCGATTCTTCTACATCCATCGCCGCCAAATTGCGAGTGAGCATTGCACTGGGGCGGAGATTGGATTCGCCATTGGAGAACACTGGAAATTCCACCGGAACACCGCCGGCTTCAAGGATGCCGCGCCTGACACTCTCGGCGAGATCGCGGAAATGGCTATTGCAAGGCGTGAGTTCGGACCAGGTGTTGCAGATGCCGATGATGGGTTTGCCCTGGAATTGATGTTCAGGAATTCCCTGATTCTTCATCCAGCTGCGATACATAAAACCGTTTTTGTCCTGGGTGCCGAACCATTGGGCACTTCGCAGCGGCTTTTTCGCTGGGGCAGACGCTTTTTTTGTCTTATTATCTTGGTTCATACAGGGCTACATCTTTATAAAGCCACAGCTATGGCAGGATCAGCTCCAACTTTATCCCAGTAAGAGCATCAATTATTATTAAAGTCATACAATATAAAAGCTGCGATCATTAGCAGCAATCCTAATTACGCAGGTTTACGCAGAGAAAATGGACGATAAGCGAAGCTGACAAAACTTTTCGTTTAAGATACTTGCTTTAATTGTATTATAATATCAATATAAATCAACCCCTGCAAATAGGGGTAAATCTGCCAATCAGTGCCTTACCCATCTGAGCACAATAAGAAGAGAGAGGATCACCATGCGTTCATTCATTCGCCCCCTTGTTGCGGCACTAGCCACTTGTTGCGCCTTTTCCGCCCAGGCTGCCAACCCGATTTTTACCGACGTGTTTACCGCTGACCCTGCTGCCCTCGTCCACAAGGGCAAGGTGTATCTCTATGCGGGCCACGACGAAGCGAAGGACAACACCAAATTTTTTGAGATGCACGATTGGTTGGTCTGGTCGTCGGATGACATGGTCAATTGGGAATCCCACGGCCCACGCCTGCATGTGAAAGATTTCAAATGGGCAAAAGGTGATGCCTGGGCGAGCCAAGTGATTGAACGCAATGGCAAGTTTTACTGGTACATCACCGCGCGCCATAACGATACCAAGCCCGGTTTTGCGATTGGTGTAGCAGTAGGCGATAGCCCGCTCGGCCCATTTAAAGATGCGCGCGGCAAGGCGTTGATTACTAACGATATGACCAGCGATACTCCTAATGATTGGGATGATATCGACCCCTCTGTGTTCATTGATGATGATGGTCAGGCCTATTTGTTTTGGGGTAATACCAAGGCTTATTACGCCAAGCTAAAGTCCAATATGATCGAGCTTGATGGCCCGATTGTGCCAATCACAACCCTGCCGGAATTTACCGAGGCGATCTGGGTGCACAAATATAAGGACAACTATTACTTGTCCTACGCGATGGGCTTCCCGGAAAAGTTGGGCTACGCGATGAGCAAGAGCATTAAGGGACCATGGGAGTACAAGGGCATCCTGAATGAAGTTGCGGGCAATACCCCTACCAACCATCAGGCGATTATCGAATTCAACAACAAGCATTACTTCATTTATCACACGGGCGCAGGCCGTCCTGATGGTGGCCAATACCGTCGTTCAGTGGCGATTGATGAGCTGTTTTATAACCCGGATGGCACCATCAAGCGCATCATTATGACCAGCGAAGGTGTAACCGCTAATAAGGCTGTGAAACCCGCTAAAAAATAAGCATTTAAAGCACTCCGACACCCCGTGAAACCAATTGACACGGGGTTATCTTATCTGAATAATATTGTCATACAATATTAATATCCTCTTGTGAGGCAATAGTATAAAAATGGGTAATGTTATGACCTCTTATGCCTTGGGGCTGGATTATGGTTCTGACTCCGTCAGAGCGCTGTTAGTAGATGCCCTTACCGGTAAAGAAGTAACCAGCAACGTGGTTTATTACCCGCGCTGGAAAAAAGGCTTGTACTGCATTCCGGCGAAAGATCAGTTCCGCCAGCATCCGCTCGATTATCTGGAAAGCCTTGAACAAGTTGTTCAAGGTTTATGGCGCACTGCACCTGCCGGTGCTGCGCAGCAAGTTGTCGGTATTAGTTTTGACACTACTGGCTCAACGCCAATTGCCGTTGATAGCGAAGGTGTTGCACTCGCTCTCAAACCAGAATTTGCAGAAAACCCCAATGCGATGTTTGTGTTGTGGAAAGACCACACTGCAATTAAAGAAGCGCAAGAAATTACCGCTGCTGCAAATAAATCTGTTGAGAATTATTTGAAATACGAAGGTGGAATTTATTCGTCAGAATGGTTCTGGGCGAAAACCTTGCACGTATTGCGTGAAGACGCGGCCGTCGCTAAAGCCGCTTACTTGTGGGTTGAGCATTGCGATTGGATGTCTGCAGTTTTGACTGACACCACACACCCAAGCAAATTGCGTATGGGGCGTTGCGCCACTGGTCACAAATTAATGTGGCACGAAAGCTGGGGCGGTTATCCACCCAATGATTTTTTTGCTGGCATAGATCCTCTATTAAATGGCCTGCGTGATCGTTTACCGGCAGAGACATTTACCTCCGACAAAATCTGCGGTGGCCTCACCGCAAAATGGGCAGGCAAACTTGGCTTACCAGTAAACACTCCCGTTGGTTTCAGCGCATTCGATTGCCACATGGGCGCCGTTGCTGCAAAAGTAAAACCGGGTGTACTCACCAAAATTATGGGCACGTCTACCTGTGATATTACCGTCGCAACTTATGGTGATATTGGTGATAAATGCATCGCCGGTATTTGTGGCCAGGTTGATGGTTCGGTAACGCCGGGCTTTGTCGGTTTGGAAGCAGGGCAATCCGCCTTTGGTGATTTGTACGCATGGTTCCGCAATCTGGTAAATTGGCCAGTTACCAATATCCTGCAGCATTCATCATTGTTGGATGAAGAAACCAAACAAAAACTTGCGCAAGAAATTGAAGATAAAACCCTTATCGAATTAAGCAATGCTGCGAGCAAACTTGCGATAGGTGAAGCGGGTATTACTGCACTCGATTGGGTCAATGGTCGCCGCACTCCAGACGCTGACCAATCTGTTGCTATGGCTATTGCTGGTTTGAAAATGGGCAGCAACGCGCCGCAAATTTTCCGCGCACTGGTTGAAGCAACTGCATACGGCGCACGCGCAATTATTGAACGTTTCAAGCAGCAAGGTGTGGCGATCAATTCGGTAGTGGCGATTGGCGGCATCTCCAAAAAATCTGATTTTGTAATGCAAACCTGTGCCGATGTGTGGAACTGCCCAATCGAAGTATTGGACAGTGAACAAAGCTGCGCATTGGGCGCTGCGATTTTTGCGGCGGTTGCTGGCGGTGTTTATCCCGATGTGGAAAGTGCACAAAAAGTGATGGCATCTGGCGTGAGCAAAATCTATCAACCTAACGCGCAAGCAGCAGCGACCTACGAGAGTTTGTACCAGCAGTATTTAGCACTGGCGACATTTGAAAATAATCGCGCTTCAGGAGGTCAGGCTTAATGAGCTACACCGAATTAAAACGCGAAGTATTTGAAGCAAACATGGAATTAAACCGCCGTAATCTGGTGGTTTATACCTGGGGTAATGTATCGCAAATTGATCGAGCCAAAGGCGTGATTGCAATCAAGCCAAGCGGTGTCGCTTACGAAGTAATGACACCGGACGATATTGTTGTTGTGGATTTGGAAAACAAAATCGTTGAAGGAAAGATGCGTCCCTCTTCTGATACCAAAACCCACACGCATTTGTATCGTCATTTCGATGTTGTTGGCGGTGTGACTCACACTCACTCAACTTACGCTACCGCTTGGGCGCAAACCCAGCAGTCTATTCCTTGTTACGGCACCACTCATGCTGATTACGCCTACGGCGAAATTCCTTGCACAGCGGTGATGACTGACGAACAAATCGAACGCGATTACGAAGAAGAAACCGGTGTGCAAATCACCGATTGTTTTAAGGATCGCAGCCCGAAAGAAGTGCCCATGGTCATTGTTGCCGGTCACGCACCTTTTACCTGGGGTAAGAACGGTGCCGATGCGGTTTACCACGCAGTGATTTTGGAAGAGATCGCGCGCATGGCCTATTTGACCAAGACATTGCAACAAAACACTGCGCCGTTGAAACAAGGCATTGTGGATAAACACTATTTGCGCAAGCACGGAAAAAATGCCTATTACGGGCAAAAGTAATAAATCGTTATTTGAATACGTAGACCAGCAAGGATTGGCTGATTCTTTTTGCGACACGCCGTAAATACGTCCATGTAGGCTCGACTGCTGCATCCATGCAGCAGACGGTCTCAAAAAGAACCAGCCAATCCTTGCTCAATAGAATGTAGGTTGGGTAGAGCAGCGTAGGCAGCTTATTCCTAATAAAAAATCGAAAAATTTTGAGGAATCAAAAATGAAAATTTACGGCGATAAAGAAGTCTGGTTGGTTACCGGCTCACAAGATTTATATGGTCCAGGCGTTTTGAAACAAGTCGCCGAGAACAGCCAAAAAATCGCAGCAGGTTTAACTGAGTCGAGCAACATTTCTATCAAGATTGTTGCGCAACCTACCGTTAAATCACCAAAAGAAATTCTTGCTGTTGCACAAGCGGCAAATAGCAATCCGAATTGCGTTGGTTTGATTTTGTGGATGCATACCTTCTCTCCAGCAAAAATGTGGATCGCGGGTTTGAGTGCATTGAGCAAGCCTTACATGCATTTGCACACCCAATTCAATGCTGAATTGCCGTTTGCTGAGATCAATATGCACTTTATGAACCTTAACCAGTCTGCACACGGTGACCGTGAATTTGGTCATGTGAGCACTCGTTTGCGTCAAGAGCGCAAAGTGGTTGTTGGTCACTGGGCAACTGAATCAGTGCAAAAGCAAATCGATAGCTGGTGTCGTGTTGCTATGGGTTGGTACGCCAGCCAGAATTTGAAAGTAGCCCGCTTTGGCGACAACATGCGTCAAGTGGCTGTAACTGATGGCGATAAAGTTGCTGCACAAATCAAATTTGGTTATGAAGTTCACGCTTATGGTTTGGGCGATCTGCAAAAAGTAGTTGATGCAGTAACTGACGAACAAGTTGCAGCACAAATTGAATTGTACAAAAAAGAATACGATGTAAATCCAGCAATCTTTGATGACGAACATCAATTCCAAATGTTGAAAAACGAAGCGCGCCTTGAATTGGGTATGCTGAAATTTTTAACTGACGGCGACTTTGGTGCATTCACCAACTGTTTCGAAAACCTTACTGGTTTGACCAACCTGCCTGGCCTTGCAACCCAGCGTTTGATGGCTGCTGGAATTGGTTACGGTGGTGAAGGTGACTGGAAAACGGCTGCGATGGTTCACATTTGCAAAGTGATCTCTAAAGGCCGTGAAGGTGGTTCATCCTTTATGGAAGACTACACTTATCACTTTGGTGCTATTGACCAGGTTTTGGGTGCGCACATGCTGGAAGTGTGCCCTTCTATCGCTGCTGCAAAACCGAAGCTGGAAGTTCATTTGCACACCATCGGTTGTCGCAACGACATTGCTCGTTTGATCTTCACTGGTAAAGCGGGTCCTGCGCTGTGCATTTCTTTGATCGATATCGGTACTCGTTTCCGTGTGATCATCAACGAAGTAGACACCGTAAATCCACCACAAGAATTGCCGAAGTTGCCAGTAGCGAAAGCGCTTTGGGAACCGCGTCCTAATCTTGAAATTTCTGCTGCAGCCTGGATTCAAGCCGGTGGCGCACACCACAGTGCTTACACCCAAGGTGTGACTGCAGATGAGATCGTAGACTACGCTGAAATGGCGGGTATTGAAGCGGTTGTGATTGGTGAAGATACCACCGTGCGCAACTTCAAAACCGAATTGCGCCACAACGCGGCTTACTATCATTTAAAAGATGGTGTTTAAGTTTTGCTTTTAACGGTCTCGATATGAACTGAGATGTAGAAGGGTTAGGTAGAGGTTTGTGAGACCGTCTGCTGCATGGATGCAGCAGTCGAGCCTACATGGATGTATTCACGGCGCGTCACACAAGCCTCTACCTAATCCCTGATCCACCCGGCAGTAAACAATTTGTAAAGTCAGGTCTTTTCTTTTCGAACTTATGGCTGGTTTGTGCTCTAATTTCACCTTAACTGGTAATTTAATTAGCAAACCTGAGAGTAAAAGATGTACGACCAATACGAAGCACTGATTTTTGACATGGACGGTACTCTGGTCGATAGCGGCCAACTGCATGAATTTGCATGGAGCACCATGCTGAACAAATACGGCATTCCGATTGATCGCTTGCTGATGCGTTCTCTGGCCGGGGTTCCAACCAAAGGAACAATTGAAATACTGCTCGAAAAATTCAACATCAAAGTAGACGCTACCCTTGATGAAATGAACGATTTTAAAGAGCAGGTTGTGCATGAAAATATGCATAAGTATGTGAAGCCAACGGCATTGCTCGAAGTCGCGCAGAAGTATCACGGCATAAAACCTATGGCGATTGGCACGGGTGCTTATACCCAGGAAGCCGAATCCATTTTAAAAGTTTGTGGCTTGGATAAATACCTCAGCGCTGTTGTAGGTGCTGATCAGGTAGAAAACCCAAAACCCGCACCGGATACTTTTTTACGTTGTGCGGAACTTTTAGGTGTTGATCCAACCAAATGCGTCGTATTTGAAGATTCAAAACTCGGCCTGCAAGCAGCAGCGAGTGCAGGCATGGCTGGAATCGATGTGTTATTAGTTCATGCAGTAGAGAACGATTACTTTTTGTAAAAGCAAGAGCGAGCCGGATTATTCGGACACTACAAACCGTACAAAACGGTGAGAGATAAAGGAAGCGGCAATACGGCAGAATTCTGTTTGGTATTGCCGCTTTTTTTTAATAACAACACGAGGTCACTATAATAAATGCAAGCTACTAATGTGCACGCATCCGATAAATTATCGATCACCGAAAAAATAGGATTTGGCGCTGGCGATATGGCGTTGAACGTAGTGATCTCGTCGATGATGTTAATCATCACTTTTTATTACACTGATATTTTTGGTTTAACTCCCATGGATATGGGAATTTTATTTTTCACTGTAAAAGTGGTCGGTGCTATTTCCGATTTGGTGATGGGGCAAATCACTGATCGCTTTACCTTCCTGCAAGGCCGCTATCGCCCCTGGTTGTTATGGTTGGCAATTCCCTACGCGGTCAGCGTGTTTTTTGTTTTCACCACACCCAACTGGGAATACGATGCCAAATTAATTTGGGCCTATTCCACTTATATCATGATGACCTTGATCACTTCAGGTGTTGGTATCCCTTATATTTCATTGCCCAGCGCATTAACCAGTGATCCCAAAGAAAAATTATCTGCAAACGGCTATCGTTTATTCCTCGCAAAAATTGGTGCCTTTATGGTGGCGATTGTAGTACCACTGGTTGCGGGAATGTGGACTGATCATGCAGTGGGCTATCAAGTTGCTATGGCGATTATGTCGGCTGTCGGTGCAGTGATGTTTTTGTTTTGCTATTTCAAAACAACTGAGCGAGTTGTTCACGTAGTGGAACCACAATCACTATGGAATCAGTTTGTGCAGCTTCTGAAAAACGACCAGTGGTTAATTTTAGTGGCGGTCTGTGTTACCGGCACCATCGGTTATGTTATTCGCGGCTCGGTTGCCATTTATTACGCGAAATATTATTTGGGTGGTGATGAAGCATTAGTGTCGGCGTTTTTATCGACTGGTGTTGCCGCCGCTATTTTGGCGATGATTGCGTCTACCTGGATTACCAAACTTTATTGCAAGATTAAATTGTTCCGCTACACCCAGCTGATCGTTGCTGCATTGAGTGTTGCTATCTATGTGCTTGTTGGCCCGCAAGATGTATTGCTCGCGTTTATCCTGTATTTCCTCTTGTCGTTTGTGGTGGATCTGCACGCCCCTGTGTTCTGGTCGATTATTTCTGAAACCATTGACTATGGCCAAGTGAAAAATGGTAAGCGAGTATCCGGTTTTGCGTATGGTGGAATTTCGGTTGGACAAAAAGCAGGAATGGGGATTGCCGGTTTAATGGTGGGTTGGTTGTTAACCTATTTCCAATATGTTCCTAATCAGGCGCAATCGGAATTTGCGTTGATGGGTATTGCGTTAATGCTGTCGATCATTCCAGGATTTTTTCATGCTTTGATGGGATTGTTCATGTTCAAGTATCGCATCAATGATGGCTATTACGCAGGCCTTAAAAATGAAATGCGTGCGAAAGGCTATATCGCAGAACATTAATGCACAAAAGTATTAAAAAACATTGGAGACTATTGTGAGCGAAGTATTAAAACCCCTCATCCCTCAACGCGCAGACCCGTTCGTGTATAAACACACCGACGGCTATTATTATTTCACTGCATCTGTACCTTTATATGATCGTATTGAATTGCGCCGCGCTAAAACCATCGCAGAATTGGCAACAGCACCAACAGTGGATGCATGGCACAAACCGGATACCGGCCCTTACAGTGAGTTAGTTTGGGCACCGGAAATTCATTTCAATAAAGATCCATCTTCGGGTGAATATGCCTGGTATGTTTATTTCGCAGCAGCACCTAGCCGTGAAATTAAATTCAATTTGTTCCAGCATCGCATGTATGCCATCCGCAATAAAAATGCGAATCCGCTCGAAGGTGAGTGGGAGTTTATGGGGCAGGTGGATTCGGGTATTGATACCTTCTGCCTGGATGCAACTACCTTCACTCATAAAGATGTTCTCTATTATGTGTGGGCACAAAAAGATGTGAACATTGAAGGTAACTCCAATATTTATATCGCGCCGATGAAAACCCCATGGCAGTTGGCGAGTGAGCCGGTAATGCTCACCAAGCCTGAATTTGAATGGGAAATTCGCGGCTTCTGGGTTAACGAAGGTGCGTCCATTGTGAAACGCAATGGAAAAATTTTCCTGAGCTACTCTGCCAGTGCAACCGACGAAAATTATGCGATGGGGTTATTGTGGGCTGATGAGAATGCTGACCTGCTTGATCCGGCATCCTGGGTGAAATCCAAAGAGCCAGTATTGCGTTCCGATATCGAAAACAAAATCTTTGGCCCCGGCCATAACAGTTTCACCTACGCAGAAGATGGCGATACGGTGATGCTGGTTTATCACGCGCGCACTTATACCGAAATTGAAGGCGACCCACTGTGGAATCCGGATCGCCATACGTTTGTAAAACCTTTGCGCTGGAACGATCAAGGTATGCCGGAATTCGGACGTCCTTCTTTCGCTGATTAATTCTTCGCTTCTTACCTAAAAAATCCCCCCATCAATAACTTTTGATGGGGGGATTTTTTTTGTCCCCAATTAAAAGATATAACGAGTGTAATTTTTAGTTAAAAAGTCGCGTAAATTTTCTGCATAAGTATTTTTCTCTGCCTATAGTTAGAAGGCATCACCAAGGATCACGGCGCGCAATTTTCTGGACAGTGGTTCTTGATATTGATGGTTTGCTAATGACATCTGCTAACTGCAATACACCTACGACAGAACTTTGTCGCTTCTCCGTGTTAATCCTGTTTGGTTTTTAGAATCGCCATTTTCCCGACTGAATTTTTATTTTTATTCCAAAAAAAATAATAAATGGGAAAATTTTGGATTTTTATTCTAAAAATAGAATAAAAAAAGATGCATTTGAAAAATTGTCTGCTAGGCTTATGCGCAAATTGTGACCAATATCACATTTGCATTGGTCCACTATTTATGTCCGCTCAGAGGTGTAAGTGAATAATTTATCGCTCAAATGGAAGATTCTGCTCAGCGTTACGCTGACCTGTATCGCTGCTGTTGTTGTAACCACGCTGGTGACTGTGCGCTCCGGTATTGCTACAACTGAAGCTGCCATTGTTGAAGATACTCGTACCCTGGCGCAGGTATTGGGTGAGGCAAGTATTGGCGCAATGACTTTTGATGACGCCGCTACTGTTAGTGCATCGCTGGGTGCTTTGCGTGTTAGTCCGCGTGTGTTGAGTGCGGTTGTTTATAACAACAAAACCCCATTTGCCTGGTACGAGAAAAATACTGATTCCAAAACCGTTCCGCGTGAATTGTCTGGTAGTCCGCGTGCGGCAGGCATAGAAACCAAAGGTAAATTATTAACGATTACTGAAACCATTAAATCTGATGGTGCAGCTATAGGCGCAATTAGTTTGCGTGTTGATATGGCTGAAGTGGACGTGATTGTTACCGATGCAATTTATTCTGCGGTGGGTTTGATTTTTATTATTAGCTTGGCTGCTGCATCTTTGGCTTACGCCGTACAGTTAAGTATTGTTCGTCCCGTTAACAATGTTGTGACTGCGTTGCGTGATATTGCTGAAGGTGAAGGTGATTTAACTCGTCGCTTGCCAGTGACTGGCAATGATGAAGTTTCAGAGTTAGCGCGTTGCTTCAACCAGTTCGTTGAGCGTTTGCAATCGATCATCGCCAGCGTTGCAGCAACTGCACGTGAAGTGAGTGACAATGCGGTAAATCTGTCGCAATTGTCACGTGAAAATGAGCGTGAAATTCGCACCCAGCAAACTGAAATCCAACACATCGTTGGTGCAGTAAAAGAAATGGCGGGTGTGGTGCAGGACGTAACCGTAAGCGTAACTGAAACTGCGGATAAATCTCTGCAAGCAGACAGCGCTGCATCGGCAGGTAAAACCCTGGTTGTAAATACCATGGGACAAATTACCAACCTGTCGGGCGATATTAAAACGGCTGCAGATGTAATTGATCGTTTGCGCCAAGAAACTGTGAGCATTGGTTCGGTATTGGATGTAATTCGCGGTATCGCTGAACAAACCAACTTGCTGGCTTTGAACGCTGCAATTGAAGCGGCGCGTGCAGGCGAACAAGGGCGTGGCTTTGCGGTTGTTGCTGATGAAGTACGTACGCTTGCATCAAAAACACAAAGTTCTACCACTGAAATTCGCGAAATGATCGAGCGCTTGCAGTCGGGTTCCCGTGAAGCTGTAGAAATGATGGCAGCCGGTACTAATCAGGCAGGCAATGCTGTGGTGCAGGCGAGCGATGCGAGCCATGCATTGGAAAATATTACCGAGATTGTGAGTGTTATCCGCGATAGAACCAATCAAATCGCGGCGGCGTCGGAGCAGCAAAGTGCTGCAACACGTCAGATTGAAAGCAACATCGACCGTATTTCTTCGGTTGCAACCCATACCGCAGATAGTTCCAGCCGTATTACTACCAACACGGGTAATTTGGCAGAAATGGCTGGGCGTATGGCTGAATTGGTAGGACGTTTTAGAGTGTGATTTTGTTAGTTTTTTAATTGGATGTTTTTAATTTAACCCTGTTGTTCAGTTCTAGAGGAAAAATCATGAAATCGTTTGTTATCGCCGTTACTCTTTTTGCTTCATGCCTGGTGTCATCTTTCGCATCTGCTTGTGCAAAACCTGCAGCCAAGCCGGATATTCCGGACGCGGCCACAGTAGTTACAGCGCAAATGGTGAAAGCTAACAATGATATGAAAGCTTATGTGAAAGATATGGAGACCTATTTAGGTTGTGCTGGTCTGGGCCGTTCAGACGAGAAAAAAGAACTTGATGACCTGAAAAAATTCGCTGAAGATTTCAACCAGGTTGTGCGTGCATTTAAAGCAAGATCAGCTGGTTAATAGAGTTTTGTAAAATAAAAACCCGCCGAACGGCGGGTTTTTTTTGGCTTCGCTATAGTGGTTGTGTTAAAAAGTTATTTAGTTGCTTTCCCTCAATGCGCATTTATTCAGGACGATAATAATTATGCAAGGCGATAATATCTATGCTCCCCCGGAATCCGAGTTGCAGCAGCCCCTGCCAGATACCGGGTCGCAAGAATTTTATGTGGTGTCAAAATCAAAGTTCTCGATCCTGTATTTTTTGACCTTTGGCATCTATGCACTTTATTGGCACTACAAAAATTGGACTCAATACCGGCGTAAGCATAATGAAAGTTGTTTTCCGGTGATGCGTGCAATTTTCTCGATCTTTTTTACCCATAGCTTATTCAGCGAAATTCGCTACCGCTTGAAAGTTAATCATCCTGATGTGAGTTGGAGTTCAGGAGCCTGGGCGACTATGGTTGTGATTGTGGTTATTGCTGAGCGCGCGACTGAAAAGCTGCCATCAGAGCTGCTGTCCTCATTTCTTCCGTTCGTTTGTTATATCGCCCACGGGCTTATGTTGCTGAAGGTCCAGTCACTGATTAACCTGGCCTGTGATGATATTGATGGTGTTTCTAATAGCCGGTTTTCGATCCTGAACTATTTATGGGCTGGTTTGATACCGGTCATTATCCTGTACTACGCACTGGAGAGCGCGGAACTCCTGAACTTCTAGAGCTATTTCCTCCCTCTCCCCAAAGCCGCAGCAGCGGCTTTTTTTTCGCCCGCTATTCGCTGCTCCGCGCAGCTCAGATTTTCCTCAAAAAGCCGCGTTCGGGACTTTACTCGCGGTGAACTGTATGACAATATGAAACGATAGTATTATTGTATGACATAATAATCTGTGAGTTTATCAAGCTGCCCGCAAAAGGCGCTGATTGAGATCGCTGCAGGGCTACTGCAGTCGTTCTGGCCTGACATTGAATAAGAAATAACAATACGAGGAACAACCCTATGAAGCTAACAAGTCTGACGCTTGTCATCGGCGGCCTGCTGGTTTTGACCAGTTGTGGTGGTGGCGGTAGCGAAAAATCCTATCCATCTACACCTGCGACCTCCGCACCTTCCTACAGTAAACCTACTGTGGCGAGCACAATTCCGCTTACGCCTGAGGGCTCGGTGAAGTGGCTTGATATAGGCGTGCATGATCCTTCAGTGGTAAAGGCGGGTAATGATTATTATATTTTTGGCTCGCACCTGGCGGCGGCCAAATCCAGTGATTTGATCAACTGGGAATACATTTCTGTTTTGTCCGCTAACGATAAAGTGGACGAGAGCCCACTCTTCAATACTTATTCCAGCGAAATCGCTGAAGGTATTGCTTGGACGGACGGTTTCAAAGGCAACTGGGCTGCTGATGTTATCAAAGCTCCCAATGGAAAATATTGGTTCTACTACAACCATTGCGCACAAACCGAAGCCGATAACGGTGGCTGCTGGAACCGTTCCTATTTAGGTTTGGCTGAAGCTGATTCGGTTGACGGCCCTTACAAAGATAAAGGCGTTTTCCTGCGTAGTGGTTACAGAACACCAAGTGAATTCACCCAATATCCATTAGATAACGGCCAAACCACCTGGAACGGCGCCGTTGATCCCAATGCAATTGACCCTGCGGCTTTCTACGATAAAGAAAACAAGTTGTGGATGGTGTACGGCTCCTATTCGGGCGGCATTTTTGTGCTGGCAATGGATGAGTCTACTGGTAAACCAGAAGCTGGCCAGGGTTACGGCACGCGTTTGCTCGGCGGTGATTTCCGTGCGATAGAAGGTGCTTTTGTTACCTATAGTCCTGTTGCGGATTACTACTACCTGTTCTATTCCGTTGCCGGTTTTGCCGCTAACGATGGCTACAACATTCGCATCGCTCGCTCAAAAACGCCAAAAGGTCCTTACCTTGATCCGGCTGGTAATGATATCGCCAAAGGGGCAGGGCTTGAGGTTGGTGGCAAGCTGTTAGGTGGTTTTGAATTTACCAAATCGCTGGGTGATACAGGTCCTTCGTGGGGTTATCAATCACCAGGTCATAACTCTGCCTACTATGATGAAGCGACCAAGCGTCATTTGTTGGTAACGCACACTCGCTTCCCATCAACTGCAACTGCTTATCCAACTAATCCTGAAGCACATGCTGTACGTGTGCATGAAATGTTTGTAAGCAAAGATGGTTGGTTAGTGGTATCACCACAGCGTTACGTTCCGCTCAATGGCAATAATCTGGTTGATGTTGCGCAAATTCCCGGCCACTACAAATTTGTGAACCAGGGTAAAACTGTAAATAAAACCGCAATTAAATCGGGTTACATCACCCTGAACGAAAACCGCACTGTCACTGGCAGTGAAAAAGGTTCATGGCTCACCCAAGGTGATGACTCTATTAAATTGGTGTTGGATTCCGGTACTTATTTTGGCGTGGTCAAATGGCAGTGGGATGATGGCACAAAAGAATTAGTGCCAGTGTTTTCTGCGATGGCAACTGACGGTGCTTCAGTATTTGGTACTCGCACTGATTCTATCGCGGGCACTGCAACCGCATTAAATACAGTTTCTTCTGCACTGGATATCAAAACCGAATTAACGCTTGCAGACGAAGGTTATTCACTTCCTACCGTTGGCAAAAGCGGCACCGTTATTAATTGGGTTAGCAGCAACGAATATTTTATCGATTCAAAAGGCAACGTATTTATCCCAACGCCTGATTTGGGTGATCAAACCGTTACTCTAACTGCAAACCTTTCTCTCGGTGGTCAAGCCACCACCAAAACATTCAGTGTGACATTGAAAGCGCGTCCTGCATTCAGAAACGCAGTTGCGCACTATTCATTTGATAACAATTTAGTCGATGGGCTGAGTAATTTTGTAAATGCTGAATCGACTGATCGTGATCTCAATAATAAAGGCGCCGGCAGTTTAAGTTATAGCGCAGGCAAGAAAGGCCAATCTGTGGTGCTGGATGGCAATAGCGCTATTCGTTTACCTGACAACATTATTAAATCCGGTCAATTCACTGTTTCATTCTGGTCTAACAGTGCAGAGCTACGTGAACACACTCCTGCATTTTTTGCCGCTAAAGATGTCGATAACTGGTTGAGTTATATCCCTGGTAAAGCATGGTTCACCACCCAGTCACTCATTTGGAGTTTCTTTGGTGGAATTCCTGCGGCTGATAATGGTGATTGGAATCAAATCGTTGCTGGCGGAACTGCTCCAATCAATCAATGGCAGCATGTTGCAATTACCTATGATGCGCCGGTAATGAAGCTTTTCATCGACGGTAATTTTGCAGGGCAGATGAATCGCGCCAACATATTTTCGTCCGGTGGTTTTTATGCACTGGGAGCAAACTTTGGTTGGGATAATCCATTCAAGGGCCAAATCGATGAGTTTATTGTTTATGACTATGCATTGAGTTCATTGGATATTAACGGCGCTGCAATTAATAACCTGACCGATCAATCCCAATTCGCCGGTTTTGTGAAAGATGCTTTGGATCTTGGTGATCTTTCTGCTGTACGCGAAAATTTTGATTTGATCCGTGTCGGTCCATTCGTCTCTGGTATTAGCTGGACCTCCAGTGATGAAAATTTCCTTAAGCCTACTAATGGTGTGGCGGTTGTTAAGCAACCTACCGCAGATGAAGGTGATAAAACCATTACCTTGACTGCACACATCAGCTATCAAGGTTTTAAAGATACAAAAACATTCCAGGTAACTATCAAATCACTGGCTCCAGCTGAGTACAGTTTTGATGGCAGCTTGACTGCGCTGAATGGCACAGCTGCTGAAGGAAAAGTGACTGGTAATTTCATCCATAACACCGGTGGTGCGGTTAATTATGTCGAGGGTGTCAAAGGGCAAGCAGTAAACCTGAATGGCGCAACCGGTATTCGCCTGCCAGACAATTTAATTACCACCAACAGCTACGCAGTTTCTCTCTGGTTAAAACCATCGGCATTTACTAATTACACCACTGCGTTTTTTGGTGGTGCGAATGCCAACATTTGGTTGAGTTTGGTTCCATCAATGAATGGGTCAGACAAGACCCGCGTGTGGGCGAATTCACCTAATGGTTTTTACGATAACGCGGAATTAAGCAATCGTATTCCTGTTGGTCAATGGACTCATCTGGTGTTGATGGTTGATGGCGAAAACAATAACACCATAAAAATATACGTGAACGGTGTGCAGCAACTCGAAGCGACGGGATTCCCGCGTGTCATGACTGTTGCGGGCGAAACCAATGAGTTTGCACTGGGTGTGAATTATTGGGATACCCCGTTCAACGGAGCGATTGATGAGTTGAAGGTATACACCGGAACCATTAGTGCCGAGAAGATTAATTCACTCTACAAAGAAGGATTGCCAGCAAACCAATAAGCGGCAGCGAGGGGGAGGTACTCCCCCTCAAATTCAATCCTGACAGTTGAGTTAACACCTACGGCCTTAACTCAAAGTTTAATAAAAATTATGAGGTTCATCATGTATAAGAAGACAGCCTTAGTCAGCGCAATTCTCGCTGCAATGATGGCGCAAGTGAGCAGCGCACAAGAAGAACAAGTCGAAGAAATTGTTGTACAGGGTATTCGCGAAAGTTTAAGCAAGGCGCTCGATATCAAGCGTGAAAATATTCAAATTGTCGATTCTATCGTCGCTGAAGATATTGGTAAGTTTCCAGACAACAACGTGGTTGAGGCTTTGCAGCGCGTTACCGGTGTACAAACAACTGGCCGTGGTGCTGGTCAGGTAACAGGCGTATCGATTCGTGGTTTAACCGATGTGCATACAACTGTTAATGGTCGTGATGTGTTCACAGGTTCAGGTCGCTCGGTTGCGCTGCAAGATATTCCAGCGAGTTTGCTTTCGAATGTAATGGTTTATAAAACCCGCTCCGCCGATCAGGTTGAGCGTGGTATTGCCGGTTCAATCGATATCAAAACCCATCGCCCGTTTAATTTTGATGGCGAAAAAATTGTAATCGCTGGTCGTGGAATTTATTCGGATCAACCGGATGAAATTGACCCAAACGTGAGTGCGCTATTTAGCAATCGTTGGGAGTTATCCAGTGGCGGTGAGTTTGGTGCATTGGTAAACGTGTCTTACGCGGAAACCCATTATCGCGATGACACTATGACTGCCGGTGCGGTGTTCCCGTACTTCAGTGCAAATCCACATTTAGGTTATGCACCTTATCAAATGATCCCCAATTCATATAACAATGTACCTGTGTGGCAGGCGGGCCTTGAAACCGGTCTTCCTAATGCTGCAGGCTCAACGCTAAATGTTGGTGGAGCAGATTACGATTATTTGTTGATGCGCGATGCAGTATTCGGAACTTCATATACTGGTTTGCGCGAGCGCCCAGCGGCCACGGTTTCTCTGCAATGGGCACCGAACGATGAGTTGGAAATAACTGCAGAAGGTTTTTATACCGGCTATCGCAATGAATCGCAAAATGCGATGTGGTTTAGCAATACACTTGAGCATCAAAACGGCAACATTGCTATCCCTACTGTTTATGAAGGCACCAATGTTGTTAAAGAGCATCAAGGGCGCGATAACGGCGGTTTCCAAAGTGGCGATTACTCGACAGGAAAAACCGACAGCTATTTATATGCCCTCGGCGCAAAATGGACGCCGACTGATAATGTCACCGTTAATTCAGAAATTGTTTATCAGGACAGTAAATACACCACCGATTTTTTTGCGATGCGTTTTGAGCGTGTAGCTTACGGCTTGGATGTTGATTACAACGATCGCGATGGAGTTCCTTCAGTGGTGTTCTGGGATAACCCAGCGACTACTGGTTTGGATGAATCTGATATGGCCGCTGTGGGCAACTGGAAAGCATCCGGCATGTGGGATAACGGTGGCGGTAACCAAGGTGATTCCACCAGTATTACTACAGATGTTGAGTGGAAGTTGGAAGGCGACTTTATTCAATCCATTAAAGTAGGTGGCCGTTACGAAGAGCGTAACGCGCAAGATTTTACTCGTGGTCAAGAGTCCTGGGCGACCGGCGGTAAAACTGTTAGCGAGCTGATGGATGCTTTAGTTGATGCTGGTGCAGCAGGTGATGGCTCTGGACTCATCTTCACTGTTAATGATTATTTCGATGGCCGCGCCAATATTTTTGATAGTTTTATTACTGCGGACGGTAGTTATTTGCTGGCGAACGCCGATGCAGTGCGCAGTGTTTATGGATTGGAAAAAGAAAGTACTACCAAAGTATTTGATGTAACGGAAACATCGTCTGCACTTTATGCAACCACCAAATTTAATGTCACCGATGATTTAACCGGTGAGTTCGGCGTGCGTTACGTAAATTACGAACAGGACATGGAGTTCTGGGCAGAAACAGGCACTAACACCAATATCTACAACAACGATACTGGTAACGGAAAAGCAGACAAACTATTACCGAGTTTGGTGTTGAACTGGAACATCACCGGTGAGTTGGTTGGTCGTTTTGCTTACACCGAAACATTGCGTATGCCGAACTTCGGCGATTTGAATCCGCTGCAATATTTCCAGGACCCATTAACGTCCGTACCTTATGGTACCGGTAGCGGCGGTAACCCGGATCTAAAACCAACTGAATCGACTAACTACGATTTATCACTTGAATGGTATTTTGCTCCGGGCAGTTCTTTGTACGGTGCGGTGTTCAAACGTGAAATTGATGGTCTGGTTATTGGCGGAAAGAAAACCATTAATCGCACAGGTAATGACGGCGTTACGCGCGATTATGTGTTGACTACCGGTGTAAACGCAGCTGATGGTGAATTGTCAGGTTTGGAAGTTGGTTTGGTTTATTTCCCGGATAACTTGCCTGAAGTGTTGGATGGCCTTGGTGTGCAGGCAAGCTTCACCTTGCTGGACTCCGAACAAAAAACACCTGAGTACGGTCTTGCCGGTGAAATTACCAAATACGTCGATTCTAAAATGACGGGTGTGTCGGATTCGTCTTACAGCCTTGTGCTGGCATACGATAAAGACGCATATGAAGCGCGCTTGTCGTATGTCTGGCGTGAAAAGTTTTACACGGGTAATGAAGCCGCTATTTTTGCTAACCCGATTCAATTCTGGAGTCGTCCAGAACAGAGTTTGGATCTGCAATTTAGCTATGACGTCACCGACAATCTGGTTGTGACCTTTGATGCAACCAACTTGTTGGATGATGTTTATCAAAGTTACTACGGTGAAGGAAATCAAAACCTGTATAACTTTGGCAATGCGATTTACTCAAAAACATTTGCAGTGGGTGCGCGTTACTCGTTCTAATTGCCTAAGTGCTCTAATTGATGCAAATGAAACCCTGGCCGAAAGGTCGGGGTTTTTATTTTATACATGGACAAAATTTTATAGGAAAGAACTAGTAAATTACTTTTGTTTGTATATAATCATACAAATGTGTGATTGGCTGATTTTGCCTATTACTGGCTGTTTTTGTTCGTGTAGTTTTGCTTGGAGTTTTATCCCTTTGTCGTTGGATGGTGTAGCGATTTATTGTTAACACCACTTTTTCAGCCGTTACAGCCTCTGTGGCGGCTTTTTTTTGCCCCTAAATCGCTGTTTGAGGTGTAACTACCGGTAACAAATTTTGGCGCCATTTTAGGCAATTATGGATATTTCAAGGAAAACTTGACCACCTTGTTGACTCATTAAAAGCATAAGAATAGTATTAAATTGTCTTACAATATGTATATTTGTTGGCCTCTTTATGTTGTACCTGTTGCGATGCTTTTCTGCTTCCCAACCAAAATAACCATAAACCGCTAACTGCGTTATTGAGACAAGACCCTACAAGAATTACCGACTTTAATAATAAGGATTGCTCCTGCATCCAGTGATGTGGCAGGTGTGATCGAGCACGGGAGAGATCATTCATGTTCCAGAAAAAAACACTCAGTTTATCTATTGCGATGATCGCCGCATTGGGCTCGTCCTATGCCGCGGTTGCGCAGGAAGAACAGGTAGAAGAAATTGTTGTTTCCGGTATTCGCGCGAGCTTGACGCAAGCACTTGATGTGAAGCGTACGAATACACAAATCGTTGATGCGATTGTGTCGGAAGATATCGGTAAATTTCCTGACAATAACGTTGTGGAGGCATTGCAACGTGTAACAGGTGTTCAGGTAACGAATCGTGCTTCAGGCGAAGTGGCTGGTATTTCTATACGTGGTCTTACCGATATCAATACTACAGTTAACGGCCGCAATATTTTTACTGCATCTGGTTTGTCCGTTGCTTTGCAAGATATCCCTGCCAGTCTAATCAAGCAGGTAGATGTTTATAAAACCCGGTCGGCATCGCAAATTGAAAATGGTATTGCCGGTTCGGTTGACATTAAAACCCAGCGTCCATTTGATTTTGATGGAAATAAATACGTGCTAGCAGCACGTGGTGTTTACGGTGAGCAAGATGGTTATACCGACCCTATTATTAGTGGTTTGGCTAGCAATCGCTGGGATACTGGTGCTGGCGAGTTTGGAGCTTTAGTTAACCTCTCCTATAACGAAATGCATTATCGCGACCAAAGCGTAACTCCTGGTGCGATGGTGCCGTTTGCGAGCAACAATCCACTTGCTCCATTCACTAATTACGAGCGTATTTTCCTCGACAAGCCAGGCGTAACTGAGAATCCAATCTGGACTCCTGGTTTATTAAACGGTCTTCCGAATACCGCAGGTTCGACCTTGGATGTTAATGGTCAGCCAATGGAATATTTACTTGGTCGTGACGCCATCTTCGCAAGTGATTTTACCGGTAAGCGTGAGCGTACAGCGGCGAACGTTTCGTTCCAATTTGCACCTAACGATACTTCTGAATATTTATTTGAAGCTTTCTACAACGGCTACCGCAATGAATCTTTTAATTCATTAATGTTTTCTTTTGCCGATTGGTGGGGTGAGTACGCTAACAACCCAGATGCTGCGAATATTGAGGTTTTCGAAGGAACCAATATTATTAAATCGCGCAGTGTGAACGGTCAGTACATGTTTACCAGTGGTGACTTGAGCACCGGTAAAACAGATAGCTTTGTTTATGCGCTGGGCGGCAATTGGGATATCGGCGATAACCTGAAAGTGAAATCAGAATTGACTTATCAGGACAGCGAATATTCTACCGATTTCGTTGGTATGCGCTTTGATAAAGGTGGCTATCAATTAGATGTGGATTTTAACGCGGGTGGCGGTTTACCTGCGTACAGCTTCCCTGATAATCCTGCGACAGCCAATGTTGATGAAAGTGATTTGACTGATTTGGTTGCATGGAATAGCGCACAGTTCTATGACTCTGGGGCTCGCAATAAAGGTGATGCTACAACCTTCACTATCGATGCAACTTACACCACAGATTTTAGTATTTTCACTGCCTTTGATTTTGGTGTGCGTGTTGATGATCGCACTGCATCAGAAGCGAGCAGAAGACAAGGTGTCAAGAATTCCGCCATCACTGCCTATGACAGCTACAACATTATCGATGGTGCATATAATGGTGGTATTGCCATTGAGTCAATCCAGGGTATTGCTTCTATCAACAAAGGCTTCTTTGATGGTGAAGCTGATGTGCCTACAACCTGGGCCGCTGCAAATGGTCATTATCTGAAAAGCAATATCACTGAAATGAGAGGACTTTATGGTTTAACCGAGTTGCCTCTTATTAAAGGTTTTGATATCGAAGAGTTGACTACTTCTGCGTACGTTACCGCAAAATTTGAGACTGATTTAGTTGGCAAACAATTGGATGGTGAATTCGGTTTGCGCTACACCGGTTCTGATACCGACATGGTTTTTACTGATATCAATAAAGAGTTGGCTAATCCGACAGTTAATAACTCTTCTTCAGCCAGTGCTGATACCTCTAAAGTATTGCCAAGTTTGATGGTTCGTTATCATTGGACTGACAGTTTGGAATCGCGCTTTGCCTATACCGAAACTTTACGTCGCCCTGCGTTTAGTCAACTTAATGCCAATATCACTTATAACGAAGATGTAACCAATGTTGGTTACGGTACTGCATTTGGTGGCAACTCGAATTTGGCTCCAACCGAATCGAAAAACTACGACTTCTCATTAGAGTGGTATTTTGCCGATAGCAGTTCTTTGTACGGGACTTTGTTCCAGCGTGATATCGACGGTTTTGTTATCGATTTCCGCCGCCAAGTTCAACGTGAAAAACCCAATGGTGAAATGGGTACCTACGTGTTGAGTCAGCCGTACAATGCGTCTAATGGCGAATTAAAAGGTTTGGAATTGGGCGCTGTTTGGTTCCCTGATAATCTGCCATCAGCGTTGGATGGTTTTGGTATCCAGGCGAGCTACACCGCGCTGGAATCATCACAAACCACACCTATCACTAACTCTGCAGGTGAAATTATCGAAACCAAGAAAACTGATTTGTTTGGTGTTTCCGACGAGTCTTACAGTGTTGTGCTGGCCTATGATAAATACGATGTGGGTGTTCGCTTGTCTTATGCGTGGCGTAGTGAGTTCCTGAGTAACTATGAAGCAGCAGCATTTGCTAACCCATTGGAAGTCTGGAGAAAACCAGAGTCCAGTTTGGATTTGCAGGTGACTTACGATGTTAATGACAACCTGTCGTTAACATTGGATGGTACTAACTTGACTGAAGAAATTTATCAAAGTTATTACGGTGAAAATGGTTCAACTACTAATAACTTCGGTTCAGCACTTTACAGTCGTACCATTGCAATTGGTGCGCGTTTAACTTTCTAAGTTAACGTGAAGTTTTACAAGAGTTAAGTTATGCAAGAAAGGCAGCTTGAAAGGGCTGCCTTTTTTATTATTGGCTTTTTAGATTTTTATAGTTAAAGGTGTAAATAATGAATCGACTAATGAAACGCCTGTTATTTGTCATTGGTATTGGGGTGAGTGTTAACGCATCAGCGTTGGAACTGGTGCCATTGAATAATGTTACCTTGCTGCCAAGCCCTTTTTTGCAAGCGCAAAATACCAATAAAGATTATTTAATGGCGTTAGATGTCGAGAAATTGTTAGCGCCGTTTCGCCGTGAAGCCGGATTACAGTTTAAAGAAACCTATGGTAACTGGGAGTCCACCGGTTTGGATGGCCATATGGGAGGGCATTATGTTTCTGCGCTCGCGTTGATGTATGCATCCACTGGCGATAAGGAAGTGTTAGCACGTTTGGATTACGTGGTTGCCGAGCTGAAAAAATGTCAGGATAAATTGGGTAACGGTTATATAGGCGGTATTCCCGACAGCAAAAAAATGTGGAGCGAAATAGCCAAAGGCGATATTCGCGCGGATAATTTTTCTACCAATGAGCGCTGGGTCCCTTGGTACAACATCCATAAAGTTTACGCGGGTCTGCGCGATGCTTACATTTATGCGCACAACGACGATGCGAAAAAAATGCTGGTCAAATTATCTGACTGGACAATTGAGTTAACAAAAAACCTGTCGCCCGAACAAATGCAAATCATGCTGCGCACCGAGCATGGCGGCATGAATGAGATATTTGTCGATGTGGCACAAATAACGGGCGACAAAAAATACCTTGCCTTGGCAGAAGCATTTTCTCATCAGGCAATTCTGCAGCCACTCGAAAAGCAGCAAGACCAACTCACTGGTTTACATGCGAACACCCAGATTCCCAAAGTGATTGGTTTTAAACGCTACGCCGATGCAACGAATAATAGTGATTGGAATAAAGCGGCTGAATTTTTCTGGCAAACCGTAATTGATAAACGCACGGTTGCTATAGGTGGCAACAGTGTGAAAGAGCACTTCCATGATACTGCTGACTTTGAGCCGATGATCAATGAAGTGGAAGGGCCGGAAACCTGCAATACCTATAACATGTTAAAACTGACGGAGTTGTTGTACTTGTCATCCGGTACCAAACAATCGCCACAGATGAAGTACGTGGATTATTACGAGCGCGCGCTCTACAACCATATCCTCGGTTCACAAAATCCAACGACGGGCGGTTTTGTTTATTTCACCCCTATGCGCCCTAACCATTACCGCGTGTATTCGCAAGTGCATGATGGTATGTGGTGTTGTGTTGGTTCCGGTTTGGAAAGTCACTCCAAATACGCAGAGTTTATTTACGCGCGCGATAAAAAAGTGCGCCAGTCGCCGGAAGTATTTATCAACTTATTTATTCCATCGCGGATGGAGTGGAAAGAGCAGGGCATTAGCCTGACTCAAAATACGTTATTCCCCGACAGTGAAATCACTTCGATTGTGATTGAAAAGGCAGCGCGCTTTCGTTTGCAATTGCGTTATCCGGGTTGGGTAACTGCAGGTAAATTGGAGTTGCGTGTAAACGGCAAAAAAGTGGAAGTACAACAAAAGCCGGGCGATTTTATTGCACTTGAGCGCCGCTGGAAAAAAGGCGATAAAGTTGAGCTGACATTACCGATGCACAGCGAGTTGGAAAAAATGCCAGATGGTTCCAACTACTATGCAATTCTGCACGGCCCGATTGTACTTGCGGCCAAAACCCAGCCTTTTGCCAATGAGAAAATCAATTATTTTGGCGATGATTCACGCATGGGGCATATCGCCAGCGGCCAAATGTGTCCACTTGAAGCAGCCCCCTTTTTGCTGGGTAACAGCAAAGAATTTATCCAGCAATTAAAGCCGGTAGCTGGAAAGCCGCTTACGTTTAATGCCTCAGGTTTAATCAACGGCCAGCAAATGCAAAACATTGAGCTCATTCCGTTCTTCCGTTTGCACGAGTCGCGCTACGCCATTTATTGGCCATACACCACGGCGGCCGATGTTGAAAAAGCACGGGCAAAGGCAGCTGCAGCTGAGAAAGAGCGCATTGCATTACAGGCGAAAACGATTGATCAGGTTGCGCCGGGAGAGCAGCAACCTGAGTCAGATCACTTTTACAAAGGTGAGCAAAGCGAAGCCGGTTTATACAATGGTCGCCATTGGCGTCACACTCGCGCCTGGTTCAGTTACGAGTTAAATGATAAGCAGAGCGAAGCCAAAACTTTGCAAATTACCTATGCTGGAATTGATGCGGGACGCAGCTTTGAAATTCAGATGAACGGTGTCGTGATTGCCAAGGTTGAATCTACCGGCAATGCCAAAGAGTTTTTCACGGTGGATTATGCAATTCCAGCGGAGTTAGTGAAAACAGCGAAGGGTAAATACACATTAAAATTTGTTGCTGTGCCAGGTTCTGTTGCCGGTGGGATTTACGGTGTTCGATTACTTCGTTAACGATTAGCATCTACCGTTTAAAAAACGCCAAGCCTATTAAAGCTTGGCGTTTTTATTTTTAGGGGATATCCGGATCAAGCAGCTGTGCGCGAATTTCAATAATCTTTGGCAGTGCAATGTTAAAGGCGGCAACCAGTTCCGGATCAAACTGTTTATCTGATTCGGCGAGAATGTAATTAGTTGTATCCTCAATCGTCCAGGGTTCTTTGTAGGGTCGTTTGCTGGTGAGTGCATCAAATACATCGGCGAGCGACACTATGCGCGCTTCAATAGGGATTGCATCGCCAACCAAGCCTTTTGGATAACCACTGCCATCCCATTTTTCGTGATGACAAAGTGCAATGCGGGCGGCCATTTGCAACAGACTTGAATTATCATCGCCAATAATTTCTGCACCTATAGCGGCGTGCTGTTTCATGATTTCCCATTCGTCGGGGGTAAGTTTTCCCGGCTTTTGCAAGATTGCATCGGGAATGCCCATCTTGCCGACATCGTGCATGGGGGCTGCGTTAAATATTTCTTCAGCATCGGCTGCGCCCATTCCGGCGGCCAATGCGATTTCGCGGGCGTAGTGGCTCATGCGAATAACATGCAGGCCGGTTTCATTGTCTTTGTATTCTGCTGCGCGCCCGAGGCGTTGGATAATTTGCAAGCGCGTTTCGCGCAGTGTTTCTGCGCTAACGAGTGATAATTGCGATTTAACTCGCGCGAGCACAATAGGTGCGCTCACTGGTTTGGTAATGTAATCGACACAGCCGACAGCAAAGCCTTCGGTTTCATCGCGGTCATCGGCAAGTGCGGTTACAAAAATTACCGGAATATTTTGCGTATCCGGATTTTGTTTCAGCCGCTGACAAGTTTCCAATCCGGTTAGGCCGGGCATCATGATGTCGAGCAAAATTAATTGCGGTCGTTCTGATTGTGCAAGCGCTAGAGCTTTTTCTCCATCGCGCGCAAAAATCAGTTTATAGTCCTGCTGCAAAATTTGTCGCAGGACTTGTAAGTTTAATGGTTCGTCATCGACGACCAACAGTGTGGGACGGCTGTCGCGGTGTGGGATCATTTTGTGTCTCTTAAAACCCAGTTGGCGTTGTTCATCCATTGTTCCAGTAGGGCGGTTGCGGCATCAAAATCAAATTGATCCAGAGTATCTTCCAATGTTGACCAGTGCCCTGCAGGCAACAAGTCTTTCAATTGTCCGAGGCTTTCATCATCAAGTGTAGAATGTTTGCAGGCAGTGGCGATGCGTTGCAGCAACGCAATGGGAACCGGTGTTGTTTCTGTTTGCTCTGCTATCGTTGTTGACGATGGTAATAAATGTGTACGCAGTTGCGCTTCTACTTCTGCCAGCGCAAGTGCCAGCGCTGCCAATTGTGGTGTTTGCACTTCAGCGCTTTGTTCGATATCAGCCAAAATTTGTGTGACTTGATTAAGCCCGAGATTGGCCGCGGCACCTTTAAAACGATGTGCAAGCGAGCGGGCTTCGCTATCGCCTTCTTGCAGCGGATTGCGTTTGCACTCTTCACAAAATTGCGCGATGGCTTTGTAGAGGCGTTCGCTATCGCCCCAGCGTGCCTCCGCACTTATCAGGTCGATAACGGCAGATGCTGATCCCACGCTGATATTTTTTGTGCGGGCGGATTGATCGGTATTGCCTAAATTCAGGCAGCGTGCAATTTCAGTGTAGAGCGCAACTTTATCGATGGGTTTGGAGGCGAAACCATTCATGCCGGCTTGATGGGCATCTTGTTGGTCTTTGGGTAACACGCTTGCGGTGAGCGCGATAATCGGTGTGGGTTCGCGCTGCTGTAATTGTTCCCAGTCGCGGATAATTTTAGCGGCCTGCAAGCCATCCACTTCCGGCATTTGGATATCCATCAAAATAATGTCGAACATTTCTTCCTGAAATTTTGCCCAAGCGTCCAAGCCGTTGCTGGCGGTGCGCACGTGATGGCCATCGCGGGTTAGCATCAATTCGAGCACTTCAATATTTTGTGGCACATCATCGGCAATCAAAATTTTGAGTGGTGGTAATTGTGCGTTAGTCAATTTTTCCGGCAAGTCACTCGCGCGTGCAATTGTGAGTGGCAGCAAAATAGTGAAGCAACTACCGCGACCTTCTTCGCTAGTGACACTAATAGTCCCGCCCATAAGTTCCGTTAGCTGGCGCGCGATAGTGGTGCCTAATCCAGTGCCGCCAAATCGGCGCGCCATTGAAGCATCAGCTTGGGTAAAGGGCGTGAAGATGTGATCAATACGGTCGGCTGCAATACCGATACCGGTATCAATCACTTGCAACTGTATACCGTCAGTCGTGTTGTTAACCTTCAGGCGAACCTCACCTTGCAGCGTGAATTTGATCGCGTTGCCGAGCATGTTGATTAATATTTGGCGAATACGCAGTTCGTCGCCGACAACATAGTCATGTGTTGTAAATGGGTATTCAAGATTCAGCCCCAAGCCTTTTTTATCGGCCTGTAATTGCAATTCGGCAAGAATTTGTTCGCACAAATGTTTGAGCGAGAATGAGCGGTTATCCAATTCAAGTGCGCCGCGTTCCAGTTTGGCAGTGTCGAGAATATCGTTTAATAATCCCAACAGCGAACGCGCGGAGTGACGAACGGTTTGCATGTGTTTGTGTTGAATGGGGTTGAGCGGTGAGTCGATTAATAATTCAGTGAAGCCGATGATGGCATTCATCGGCGTGCGAATTTCGTGGCTCATGTTGGCGAGGAACATGCCCTTGGCTACGGCAGCTTCTTCTGCGTGGTCTTTGGCGATCAGTAAGTCGCGCTCCATGGCTTTGCGGTCAGTGAGGTCGATCGCAACCTTGAATACTTTCCAGGGCTTACCATCCACATTCAGGATGGGGTTATAGGCTGCCTGAATCCAGATGGAATTACCTTCGCGCCCAATGCGACAGAATTCGCCGCTCTGGAAATTTCCTTCGTTCAAACTTTTCCAGAACGTTTTGTAGTCCTCACTGTTGGCTTCTTCGCGCGAGCAGAGAATGCGATGGTGACGGCCTAGCAATTCGCCTTTGATGTAGCCGGTCAGGCGCAGGAAATTTTCATTCACGGCGACTATGTTGCCGTTCATATCGAATTCGACCACCGATAACGAGCGACCAATCGCCTGCACCACACCTTCAAATTCGTTGGCGCGGCGAATTGAATCGGTGATATCGATAATCACCCCATCAATCCACACGGCTTTGCCGGACTCGTCGTAAACACCGCAGGAAGTTTCTGATACCCAATGCTCTGCACCGCCGCGATGGATGATGCGATATTCGCAATGGAATGAGCGCTTGTTCGATAGCGCATCGTGCAATTGTTTATCAATGCGCTCCATATCGTCGGGATGAATAACATCACCCAGATGAATGCGTGCGGCCATAAAATCTTCTGCTTTCCAGCCGGTCAGGCGCAGCACTGCATCGCTGATAAACAACGTACGCCAAGGCGGAGCTAACTCGCAGCGAAAAGTGATGCCGGGCATGTTGGTGATCAAGCTGCGGTATTGCTGCTCGCGCTCGCGCAAACGCGATTCGCTGCCCTGCAGTTGGTTGTACAGCTGGCGATAACGCAGCAACAAATTTCCTGCGAGTGCAAACACGCTCAGCGCGATAGTTGTCGCAGTGATAATAGAAGCGAGGAAAATATGGTTTTCAGTGGTGTCCAGCGTGTCGTTGGCGATGCCGATAAAACGCGCGGCTTTCATGCCTGTGTAGTGCATGCCTGCAATCGCAAAACCCATCACCGTACTGGCGAGCAGTTTTTTTTGCAGGTCACTCAACCAGCTTTGTTCATGTAATCCAAAACGAATCCAAAGTGCGAGTATCGCTAGCAGCACTGCCACCAAAATGGAGATGGCGAACCACAGGGGGTCGTATTTAAGCGCGATATCCATATGCATGGCCGCCATGCCGGAATAGTGCATGGTGCCAATTCCTGCTCCTACCAACAGGCCGCCTAATAGCAAGCGCTTACGACTGATAGTTTCGCTTGCTAACAATTGCAGTGCCACCCAGGAGGCAAATACCGAGGGTGCCATCGAACTGAGTGTAATCAGTGGGTCGTAATGCACGTGGTCGCCAATGCGGAAGGCGAGCATACCAATAAAGTGCATCGACCAAATGCCGCCACCCATTGCCAGCGAACCGGTGAGTAGTGCAATTTGGGCGTGGAGTCCCTTAGGTGCCCGGCTCGCCATGGCGGCAATCTGTAAGCCGATATAGGACGAACCTATGGCAATCAGGATTGACAGGCTCACCAGCCATAGATTGTAGGAACCCGGTATTAGTTGTGCCGGATCGGGGTTGGTAACGAAGATAGTTAACATTAAGGGAAGTAGCTTGGGTGGAGTGATATATATGATCTTCAGCCTAGTAGACGACTCCCCCCGCGTCCATCCTCTTAACTCTGCTTGTCACTTGGTTCTTCATTGGCCTTGGTGCTTTTGGTTATAGGTTGTGGTTAAAAGCCGATATTATCGCCATAATAAATTATAAGATAATAATAAAATAAAATTGATTAATGGAATATCGCATGACACACTGATATCGCTATAAAAATAAGCGCTCTACCTCGTTCTAACCTGTTTTATCCATTTTTAAAGGCTCAGCTCATTTCTGTCGATCAATCGACGGACAGGTTTTGTCGTCCTTTGAATTTGTATTTGTCATACATAAAAGAGAAATAATCATAATAGGAGTGGAGAAATGAAGACCCCATTACAGCTTTGGCGTTTGGGTGCATTGATGGCATCCCTGATAACTTTAGGTACAGCTAATGTACAGGCGCAAATAGTCCAGCCGGTTGTTCCTTCGTTTGTGAATGCCTCGGTACACGACCCATCGGTCATCAAGGTGGCGGATGAGTATTACGTTTTTGGTTCCCATCTGGCCGCCGCAAAATCAGCCGATTTACTGAAGTGGTATTCGATTGCCGATGGTGTGAGCGCAAGCAATCCGCTATTCACCAACGTAGTCACTGAGCTCGCGGAGACTTTTAGCTGGGCGGAAAGTAATACCCTCTGGGCTGCGGATGTTATCCAACTGGCAGATGGCAAATTTTATATGTACTACAACGCCTGCAAAGGCGATTCACCGCGTTCGGCAATGGGTATTGCTGTCGCGGATAAGGTCGATGGCCCCTACGTAAACAAAGGCATTTTCCTGAAGTCCGGCATGTGGAATTTGGCAAGTGAAGACGGAACTGTTTATGACGCGCGCAAACATCCGAACGCAGTAGACCCGGATACTTTTTTTGATGCGAGCGGAAAATTATGGATGGTGTACGGCTCTTACTCGGGCGGTATTTTTATCCTGCAATTGGACACTGCTACTGGCAAACCTTTGGCTGGCCAGGGTTACGGCAAGCGTTTAATTGGCGGTAATCACAGCCGTATCGAAGGCGCTTACGTTCTCCATAGTCCACAAACCAATTACTACTACATGTTTTTGTCGTTTGGTGGTTTGGATGCAGTGGGCGGTTACAACATTCGCGTGGTGCGCTCATTAAATCCCGATGGCCCTTACTACGATGCACAAGGCAATAACATGGTGAATGTAAAAGCCAATGCATCGCTCCCCATTTTTGATGATGCGTCGATTGCGCCTTTTGGTGTGAAGCTGATGGGCAATTTTTTATTCGAACGCAAATTGGGTGAGACGGGCACTGGTATCGGAACTGGTTATGTGTCTCCCGGTCACAACTCGGCTTACTACGATGCAGCAAGCGGAAAACATTTTATTATTTTCCATTCGCGCTTCCCGCAACGTGGTGAGGCTCATGAAATCCGCGCGCACCAATTGGTGATGAATGCCGACGGCTGGCCGTTGATTACACCCTATCGCTATGCGAATGAAACCTTGGCAACTGTTCGTCGCGATTTTATTCCGGGTGATTTTTTATTGGTCAATCACGGTAAAGATATTTCTGCGAACATCAAAAATTCGCAGCTGATATCGCTGGATGCCAATGGTGCGATTAGCGGTGCAGTAACTGGTAGTTGGACCTTGGTTGGTGACAATCAAATCGATATCAACATTGATGGCAATCCAACTTACAAGGGCGTGTTGCTGAATCAGTGGGATGAAACCGCAAAAACTTATGCGCTGACATTTACTGCTTTATCCAATCAAGGCGTGGCGATTTTTGGTAGCAAGCTGGCGAAAAAAACCGATGCACAAATTGTTGCGGCAATTAAAACGGAATTGAGCTTGGGCGATACATCGGCTGTTACTGCCAATATCAATTTGGTAACTACCGCTGCCCGCAATTCGACCATTAGCTGGGGTTCATCCAACCCCGCGGCTGTTAGTAATGCCGGCGTCATTAAACGCCCTGCCAATGGGAATGGTGATGCAATTGTTACGCTAACAGCGACCATCAAAAAAGGCGCTACAACTACCACCAAAGCATTTACGGTAGTGGTGCGTGAAGAAACGGCGGGTGGTTTGTTAGCGCACTATGCATTCAATAATAATTTAACTGATTCAACTGGTGTGCTTGCGGCTGGTTCAGTGAGTGGTTCTTTTATTGATACCGCAGGTGGCTCTCTTAGTTATGCGACAGGCGTGTCTGGTTCTGCTGCTGTCTTTAATGGCAGTACCGGCGTGCGTTTGCCAAATGGCATTATCAGAAAAAATACTTACACCGTTTCTCTCTGGTTGAAGCCGGATCAACTTACTGCATTCAGCACCACCTTCTTTGGTGCGCGAAATGGTGATTCATGGGTAAGTTTATTGCCGATGGGACACGAGTGGGTGAGCGGTGCAACCATGTTGTGGTCGGGTACTGCCTGGTATGACGCTGGTTTGGGTTTGAATATTCCCGTCGGCCAATGGACACACGTGGCATTTACCGTTAACAATGGCGCAGTCAATGTCTATGTGAATGGAAGCAAAAAATTCAGCGGTGCTAATTTCCCCAATGTGTTCACCACCAATAGCGGTGTTTTCTCGCTTGGTGTGAACTGGTGGGATACACCCTACAAAGGTTTGATGGATGAGTTGCGCATCTACGAAACCGCATTGACCGATGCCCAGGTGCAAGCCCTGGCTTTGTAATCGGCAAAGCAAAAATAAATTTATCAATCATCGTTGGCACTTTCGAATGAAAGTGCCTTTGCCGACTAACGGAGTCTGTTATGAAAAAAATAATGTTAGGTTTTTATTTATTGTTATGCACATCACTGGCATCTGCTGCAGTAATTGATTTTGATGATTTGTCCGGCAATCCCTTTGATGCGATTGCTGATGGATACCAAGGTTTTAACTGGACTACGCTTGGCAGCTCCTCGAATAGCGAATTTCCTGGTAGTGGATATGAGGCGGGCGTTGTCTCTGGCAGTAATGCAGCCTTTAATTTTTTTGCATCCGATGTGAGTATTTCCCTGGCATCAGAAGGTAGCTTTGATTTTATCGGTGCATTTTTTACTGCTGCTTGGTTCGGTGGTTATTTCCATGAAATCAGTTTTGAAGGTTGGTTAGATGGTGTGCTGGTTTACTCGTTGGATTCAGCAATTGCATTGGCAAATGATTCTCCAACCTGGATTCAATTGGATTGGTCTGGCATTGATCAATTGAATATCTACAGCAATCTGGCAGGATGGGATCAATGGGTAATGGATGACTTTACCGTAACTGTGAATGCCGCGAGTGTGCCCGAATCATCAGGCTTGGTGTTGATGTTGATGGGGTTAATCGGGATGAGCTTATTGCGTCGTCGCGTTTAATCTTTCTGACCAATAAAAAAGCCAGTGCTGCAATCAGTCGCACTGGCTTTTTTATGATGCTGTGGCTTTCAGTGATGTTGGCGTCGTGCCATCAACTCGATTACCGGATCAGCAGAATTTAATTTGGCATCGATCAAATCCGCTTGCGCACGTACTTGATGCAACAGCGAGATCAGCAAGCGCACATCGTCATACATTTCACCGTGAGTTTCATTGCTCAAGCGGCGCCCCATTTCTTGCCCGAGCCGTAAAAGCTCCGCTAATTCATGCGCCGTCTCGCCTTGCTCTTCGCGTAATAGTGCTTCTCTGGACATAAATATCTCCGTTAAAAATAACATTCCCTTCCGGGGATTGATGGCAATTACTAAAGCCTAGTCGCCTTGGGTTTTTTAAACAAAGAGTTATTTCTAATAAACTGGAATATGTATGATCGAAAAGTTATGAAAAAGCGGTGGGGGGCGTCTGTGGCTTGCCACACTTATTCCTTTAAGTGTGGTTGGGGTTTTTGTTCAGATTATTTCAGCCGCTTGCTTTTGTAGCTGTCCAATTCTTTTGGATCAACTACAGGCCAGCCATCCTTGTCCCAATTAATATTCAATATTTTTAGCTTCTGCAAATATTTATCTGCCGTTTCATAGGCATGCAGTACTAAATAATCTTTTCCATCCCAGGTGTAAGCGCTGTTGTGACCGAGGCCGACCCAATTTTTATTGCCTTGGATCAATAAACTGCCGCCACCTTCATTCATGTCTTTTCCGTTTTTATCCAGATAAGGGCCGGTCGCACTTTTGGATCTACCAACGACCAAATGATAAGTTGATTCAGCGCCTTTGCAGCAGAGCCCCCAGGATGCGAATAAATAATAGTAATCGCCTTTGCGCAAAATAAAGGGCGCTTCAATTTGTGCGGGGCGCGCGTCAGTATCGGGAACTAAAATTGAACGCTCGCGCTTTGCGATGCTATGCCACTCCTGTGGCTCGGCAGGGCGAGTCCAGTCACTGTTGAGTTTGAACATTTTTAATCCGCCCCAGAACGAGCCAAAGCTCATCCAGCCAACGCCTTTTTCATCCACAACAATCGCAGGGTCAATCGCATTCCATAAATCGCGATTGGGAACCGATTGAATCACTATGCCTTTATCTTCCCAGCGGTAGTCTGGCGATTTCGGGTTCAGGGTTTTATTCACCGTCACGCCTATTGCAGATGTGTTTTTGCCAAAGGCGGATACGGAGTAATACAAATAAAACTGGTTGTTGTGAAAGTAAATGTCTGGCGCCCAAAGGTGCCCGTCAAAACTGGGGGCAATGGATTTTGCCCAAGTGGGTTCAGTGGCAAAAGCGCGGTCTGAAAAGCGCCAGTTTACGCGGTCTTTTGAGCTGTAAATGGTGATGCCGGGGCCAGTGCTGAACAGATACCAGGTATCGCCCTCACGAGTCATCACCGGGTCATGCACATCGACTTGTTTGGCGCTGATGAAAGGCGCGATGAATACCAAGGCTAACGCAAGCAGCAGTTTTGCCGGTCGCTGGCGAGTGGAAGCAGGTGGGGTGTTATTCGTAATGAATTGCATAGCGATCTCTCATATTGGTCTAATTCTTAAGAATATGTAATATAATATTAATCTATAACGAATAACAGTTAACCGGTGTAAAGCTGGCCGAGGTAAATCCATGAAGTTGATACCCAGTGTAGTAACCCTGATCCTAACCGGAGCATTAGTCGCCTGTGGCAATAATACAGATACGCCATCGAATGATGAGCAAACTAATAATCAAGGTAGTAGCCAAGGCGCCGCCATACCCGCGTCTGAGCTCTTGGTCGCCCAGCGTCTTGTTGCACAGCGCGCCGACCCCTTTATCCATCGCACGCCGGAGGGACATTATTATTTTATCGCTACGGCGCCAGAATTTGATCGCATTGAATTACGCAGTGCTGATTCGCTCGCAGGTTTAAAAAATGCCGAGGCGAAAGTGATCTGGCGCAAACACGCAACAGGAGCAATGGGCGCAAACATTTGGGCACCGGAGCTGCATTTTTTCGATAACACCTGGTACATCTATGTCGCTGCTGCTGATGCAGAAAAGCCTTGGTTAATCCGGATGTATGTATTGGCAAATGAATCTCCTGATCCAATGATTGGCGAGTGGAAAGAGCTGGGGCGCGTAAAAACCGCGCGCGATTCTTTTTCGCTCGATGCCACCAGCTTTGAGCACAAAGGCCAGCGCTATCTGGTGTGGGCGCAAAAAGATCCGGAAGAAAAATTGAATTCCGCACTCTATATCGCCACTTTAATTTCGCCGACGCAAGTGGGTGAAATCGAAACTGAAATTTCGCGGCCGGAATTGGATTGGGAAATTCAGGGCTACAAAGTGAATGAAGGCGCAGCAGTGATTGAGCGCAACGGCAAAATTTTTATCAGCTATTCGGGCAGCGCTACTGATCATCGCTACGCAATGGGTTTGCTCTGGGCGGATGCCGATAGCAACTTGCTCGACGCGGCTTCCTGGCACAAATTGCCCAACCCGGTTTTTGCAAGCAATCCGGATCTGAAACGCTATGGCCCCGGCCACAATAGTTTCACTCTGGGTGATGATGGTCAAACTGACATTATGGTATATCATGCACGCGATTATTTAGAGTTGCAGGGCACTCCGCTCACCGACCCCAATCGCCACACCTATATTCGCCGTCTCAATTGGACGAGCGATGGCTTTCCGGATTTTGGGCAGGACAAGCCCGATTAAGATTATTTTTTTCTGAAATTAACGCGCGAGAATTAACTGGCAATGACAACTACAGCGGCAATTACTCAAAAATTATTTGGCACTACACCAACGGGTGAAGCAGTCACTGAATTTACCCTGACCAATAAACAAGGTAGCAGCATAAAAATTATCACCCTCGGTGGCATCATCACCGAGTGGTACATGCGCGATAAAAATGGCGCGCTTGCTGATGTGGTATTGGGGTTCGATACCCTCGCGCCTTATCTGGATGTTGGCCCTTATTTTGGTGCGCTAATTGGCCGCGTCGGTAATCGTATTGCGAAGGCGCAATTCACTTTGGATAGCAAAACCTATCAGCTAACTGCCAATAATGGCTCCAACAATTTGCATGGCGGACCAATCGGTTTTGATAAAAAAGTCTGGAGTGCGATCACTGAAGAGAATGCTAACGGCCCCATCCTGAAATTGCATTTACTGAGCGAAGATGGCGATCAGGGTTTCCCGGGTAACCTGGATGTCACCGTTACTTATCAATTCACGCACAACGATGAATTAACAGTTGATTATCTGGCTACTACCGACAAAGCCACACCGGTTAACCTTACCCAACACTGCTATTTTAATCTTGCAGCAACCGGCGATATCCTCAACCACAAAATTCAAATCAATGCCGACCACATCAATGCAGTAAATGATGCACAAATCCCGGTAGGTGAGCCTATGCCGGTTGTGAATACCCCATTTGATTTCCGTAGCCCGCGTACGATTGGTGAACTCATTAATGCAGACCACGATCAAATCAAATATGGTGTTGGTTACGACCATAACTTTTTGCTTAATCAAAAAACCTACAAAGAATTATTTTTGGCGGCGCGTGTAGAAGAGGAAAGCAGTGGTCGCGTATTGGAAGTGTTTACCGAAGAGCCCGGTGTGCAATTTTATTCCGGTAATTTCCTCGATGGCTCATTAACCGGCAAAGGCGTGAACTACAAACAGCGCACCGGTTTTTGCCTGGAGCCACAACACGCTCCTGATTCAATCAACCAACCGCAATTTCCGTCGATTGTGTTGCAACCCGGTGATGAATATAAAACTCGTACTGTGTTTAAGTTGTCGGTGAAGTAATTGTTAATGCAATAAAAAAGCCCCACTTTCGTTAGAAAGTGGGGCTTTTTTATGCGGTTAATCCCGCTAGAGACTAAGTCGTGGTAGGTAGCTGCCAGGAAGGATTCCGAACACCGAGAGGATAATAATGATCAGCAAGATGATAAATAACACCTGTACGATCCGGCCGACTGGCGCGGGCAAAGGCAGCAGGGAAACCAGCCACCAGATGAGGCCGAAGACAACGAGGTAGACGATAAGGTTAATAATAAGATCCATGTTTTTCTCCTTTAAACATTATTTGAAAGGCTGTCATATGCAGCTTAAGCGGCGGAAAGGTGGGAAGCGGTGCGTTAACACACAGAGGGTTTATCTGGCCGCCAGACTGTAAAGATCGCCAAAAAGCCTTGGCCTGATTGTTGGTTTCTGGGTAGAATTAATTGTCTGATAATATTAATACAATATCAGTCACAACCCTGCTGCTAACAATAACGAACAGGTGACCACTATGTACAATTATTTACTGGCCGGCATCGGCTTATGGCTCTGCAGTCTCACGGCTTCCGCGCTTACCCTTTCCGGACTTATTAATTCCCACGACCCGGGCGCTATCACCAAAGATGGTAATACTTATTTCCATTTCACTACCGGCACCGGGATCTGGTATTCCACCTCGACCAACCTGACCACCTGGACTGGCGGCCCAAGTCCGGTATTCAGTTCTTATCCTTCGTGGATTTACAGCAAGATCCCAAACTTCGGCGGCTCATTCTGGGCGCCGGATATCATCCATATGAATGGTTACTACTATCTCTACTATTCGGTATCGACTTTTGGTTCATCGAATTCGGCAATCGGTGTGGTGCGTTCAGAATCGCTGACCTCACCAAGCTGGCAGGATTTGGGAATTGTGGTGGAGTCTTACGGCGGTAGTGCGGAAATCAATGCGATTGATCCGGCGTTGTATCGCGATCACGACGGCAAAGTTTATATGAGTTACGGCTCATTCTTTGGCGGCATTGGCTTGGCAGAGATTAATCAATCCACCGGGAAATTAAATGGCAGTGTGACCAAAATTTACGGCGGCAATCACGCGGATATCGAAGCGCCTTACATTACTCGCAATGGCGATTACTATTATTTGTTTATCAACCGCGGTGCATGTTGCAACGGTGCGAGCAGCACTTACTACGTGCAGGTTGCGCGCTCCACTTCTGTTTACGGTCCTTACACCGATGTGCGCACATTGCTGCCGAATACCGATGGTAAATACAAGGGGCCTGGCCACATCGGTGTACTGAAACAAGACGGCTGCAATTATGTATCCACTCACTATTACGATTTAAATGATAACGGCGCAGCCAAGCTCGATATTTTAAAAATGACTTACAGCAACGGCTGGCCAACATTAACGCGCAGTTTTTCGGTGGCGAGTTGTGGTGGAGTGAGTGATGGTTTGTATCGCATTACCGCGCGTCACAGCGGCAAAGATTTATTACCGGCAGCGAAATCCAGCGCAAACGGCGCAATGATCCAACAGGAAACCTGGAATTCGTATCGCGCACAACAGTGGTATGTAATTAATCAGGGTACCGGTTATTACAGCCTGATCAATGCAGCAAGCCTGAAAAGTTTGGATGTATACAACAACTCCACTACTGCAGGAGCCAATATCGCCCAGTGGGATTATTGGGGCGGTGCAGGGCAGAAGTGGAGCCTGACCAACAGCAGTGGTTATTACACGATTAAATCACAGCTGAGCAATTTGCCGCTGGACGTATTGAACTTAAGTACTGCCAATGGTGCGCAAATAATTCAATGGAATGCGACGGGCGCAACCAATCAACAATTTAGTTTGACTCGCTTGAAGTAAAGGATGTTATGCATAAAAACTGTAGCGCGATAACAGCGCTACAGTTTTACTATTTTTCACTATCGCTTTATAAAGAAAAAAACGAGGTAAGAATGAAAATAACAGGCACTATTTTGCTCGCTATCGGGTTGATATTTTGCGTTGTTGGCTGCAGTAAAAAAGCACCCGAAGCATTGACCAGTCCCGATAAACAACTAACCGTAAAAGTATTTGTAACCGAACAAAATGCCCTGGCCTATAGTGTCGACCATGCAGGTCGCACAGTCATTCTTGAATCTCCCTTGGGGTTGGCATTAACTGCGGCCGATTTTACCCAAGGCGTGAAAATAGAAAACCAATCGCCCATTACCCAAGTCACTGACTCTTATCAAATGCGTGTGGGTAAAAAAAGCAATATTACTTACAGCGCAAACGAACAGATTTTTTCCATTGCCAATACGCAACAACAAAAGCTGTCGGTGATATTTCGTGTTTCAAATGATGGCATTGCTTTCCGCTACTCAGTAGCTGATTCTGCAATCGCCGATAAACAATTTGTAAAAGAAATCACCGGTTTTACCTTAGCGGCTGATGCAAAGGCCTGGCTGCAACCTATGTCAGTTGCGCAAACTGGTTGGAGTAATACTAATCCCTCTTATGAAGAGCATTATCAAATTGAAGTGCCGGTAGGTACTGAAGCAAAACTGGGGCAAGGCTGGGTTTTTCCTGCACTATTTAAAACTGGCGAACAATGGGTAGTTATCAGTGAAACCGGTATCGACGGCAGCTGGCATGGTTCGCATTTACAGCAGGGCGCAAGCGCAAACCAATATGTGTTGGCACCGCCACAAGCTGCAGAATTTTTTATTTCACAATCCGGTGAAAAAGGCGCACTGCTTGCAAACAGTAAAAATGATCTGGTTTCTCCCTGGCGGATTATTACCCTGGGTGCCCTTACGCAAGTTATGGAATCAACCCTGGGTACTGATTTGGCACTGCCTGCGATTAACGTAGATCAAAGCTTTATTAAACCCGGCCACAGTTCATGGAGCTGGGCGATATTAAAAGACGATTCGGTCAACTACGACACGCAAAAACAATTTATCGACTATGCAGCCGATATGCAGTGGGACTACATCCTGATTGATGTGGAATGGGATAAACGAATCGGTTACGACAAAATAAAAGAATTGGTTGATTATGCCGCGCAAAAAAATATCGGCGTGTTGGTGTGGTACAACTCCTCCGGTGCCTGGAATGAATCGCCCTATACACCTAAAAGCCAATTGTTAACTCATGAGCAGCGCAGTGCCGAGTTTGCACGCTTGCATGAGATGGGCGTAAAAGGCGTAAAAATCGATTTCTTCGGCGGTGATGGCCAATCCTTTATGCAGTATTACCTTGATATTTTGCAAGATGCTGCGCAACACCAGTTATTGGTCAATTTTCACGGTGCAACATTACCGCGCGGTTGGCAGCGCACTTATCCCAATTTGATGACCATGGAATCCATTAAAGGATTTGAATTTACTACCTTCACCCAGGCAGATCAGGACCCTGTTGCACAGCATGTTGCAACAGCTTTGTTTACACGCAACTTGTTTGATCCTATGGATTTTACGCCCATGGTATTTGGCGATATTCCCAATATTAAACGCGTTACTGAAAATTCTTTTGAGTTGGCGGAATCAGTATTGATGATTTCCGGCATCCAGCATTTTGCGGAAATCCCTGAAGGTATGGCGACTGCGCCGGATTACGTAAAACATTTCCTGCGCGAATTACCGGGTGAGTGGGACGATGTGAAATTTATTGATGGCTATCCGGGCAAATTTGCCGTCATTGCGCGCAAAGCGGGAGATGCCTGGTATATCGCCGGTATTAATGCAGAAAAAGAAAGTAAAAGCCTGACACTCGATTTGAGTTTCGCTGGTGATAAAAAAGGCGTCCTGATCACCAGTGGTGATACCGAGCGCAGCTTTTTGCAGAGTGAAATCGACAACAAAAGTCCACAGACTATTAACCTGAGATCTAACGCGGGTTTTGTGATCCTGTTTAAATAACTAAAATTTTAAAGATGTAACTAGAGAGAGAAAAAATGAGAAAGCTACTATTACTTTTGTTTTTACCGTTATTGTTACCTGCACTGCTAGTTGGGTGCGATGCAAAAAAATCCTCGGATGTGCAAGCTGAAACCGCACCAGCGAAAAATGACCCTGCCGCATTAAAACAAGCGGCAGAGATAGTTAACACCTTTACCAACCCGATTTTCCCTAACAGTGCTGATCCCTGGTTGGAATATTTTGATGGTAATTATTATTTAACAACGACTACCTGGACATCGCAATTGGTAATGCGCAAGTCGCCGACCCTTGGTGGCTTGGCTACAGCAACACCAATTAATATTTGGTCTGAAAGTGATTTGGGGCGTTGCTGTAATTTTTGGGCGTTTGAATTCCATCGCCTGAAAACAGAAAAGGGACATCGCTGGTATGTGATGTACACCTCGGGCATCGCTGAAAACCTTGATCGTCAACATTTAAGTGTGGTGGAAAGTCAGGGTGATGATCCTATGGGGCCATACACTTACAAGGGTTCACCTATGCCGGATATCTGGAATATCGACGGTAATTATCTGGAACATAACGGCCAATTGTATTTACTCTGGTCACAGTGGGTGGGCGATGAGCAGACCATCTGGATTTCCAAAATGAGTAATCCCTGGACTGTTGAAGGTGAGCGCGTATTAATTGTTCGTCCGCAATACGAATGGGAATTCTCCGGTAGAAAAGTAAACGAAGGTCCGGAAATTTTAAAACGTAACGGCAAAACGTTTATGGTGTATTCAGCCAGCTACTGCAATACACCGGATTACAAATTGGGATTAATCGAATTGGTGGGTGATGATCCATTAAAAGTGGATTCATGGCATAAATTCGATAAACCGGTATTCAGCAGAGGCAACGGCGTTTACGGCCCAGGTCATAACGGCTTTTTCAAATCACCCGATGGCACCGAAGACTGGTTGATTTACCACGGTAACGCGAGTGAATTGGAAGGTTGCAGCAGCACACGTTCAGTACGAGCACAAAAATTTACCTGGAATGCGGATGACACACCGAATTTTGGTGAGCCAGTTGCAGCCGGTGTTCCAGTTGAATCACCTTCAGGTGAAAATGGTCCGCTAGTAACAAAAGTGCAGGGCACTAAAGTTCAACTCGTCAGTAAAGCAAATGATAAATGTGTTGCACTGGATGAGAATGGCAAAGTAATTGCAGCGGCCTGTGATGTAAAACAAGCACAATGGACATTGGATTACACCACTCAAGGCAATTATCGTTTGGTAAGTGAATCCGGCCTGTTTTTTGGTGAGGGTAATGAACAATGTGTTAATAGCACTGCAGGTGAATTAAACGCATCACCTTGGCACAACCAACAATGTCAGCAATGGCAATTGAATCCCTATCACCAAGGTTGGTTGACGATTGTAAATGCGCAATCGAAAAAGGAACTCAGTTTTGCTGATTGCAAAGAGCCGGAATTGGAGGCAGGAAAAAAATCGGTTGATGATATTCCGCTGTTGATCGAGAAAAAATTGGCCTGCGTGCAATGGCGTATTCAACCGGTGGCTGATATTGCAATCACCAGTGTTCAGAGTGGTAGAGCAGTAACTCCGGCTGGAGCTACGAAAGCCGGTAGTATCATTGAGCAAGTAGAATGGAAAGATCAGGATGCGCAGCAGTGGAACTTTGCTCATGTCGAAAATGGTTATTACAGGGTGCAATCAAAAGCGAATCCGAAATTATGCTTATCGGTCATTCGCAAATCGATTGTTCCTGGCACAGGTGTTGAGCTTGCAGAATGCGGCGATGTGCACGCGCAATGGCAAGTGGATTTCCTAAAAGACGGAACAGTAAGACTTGCCAATCGCAAAAGTACGTTGCCTCTGGATCTCGCCAACTGCGGTGTTGCTGATCACACGCCATTTGCGCAGGGGCATTGGTACGATACTCCTTGCCAGAAGTTCCAATTGAAAACCATCCAGTAAGACCGTGTTATCTCATTACTCCCGGAAATTTCCGGGAGTAATGATGTTAATAAAGATATGTTTTTAATTTTATAGATAATAAAATTTTCATCAGTTTTATTTTTGCTTGTTTTTCCTGCATTAACCGCCCATCTGCTTATTCCCAAAACTCCCTTCCATAAAATTTACGCGACATATTGCTCATGCTAGGCAGTGTTTGTTTGCTAATTAGCTTTTTCTTGTGCATTATTTTTTATCTTGCACTCTTGTGTACAAGTTAAAAAGTCAGCGGCACAGCAGCATCACCCTGATGCCAAGAGTGTGCTCGTGGGTGATTGCGCCTAATTTGAGAAATAACAATAACGAGGAACTTATTATGAGCAAACGGCAATGTATAACAGCGGCATCAAGCAGGATGCCGCAACGGGCATCGCGTTGGTTATCGTCATTTTTTTCCGGTTCGATGTTGGTTGGGTCATTACTGCTCGGTTGTACCAGTAGTAATGCGCAATCTCCCAACCAGATTGAAGTGCGTATGCAAGGTGCGGCGGGAAGTGAGTCAGTCTCCTTGCAAGTGGGCGGGACTACGGTAAATACCTGGACGGCATCGACGGCTATGTCTTCATACACCGCCAATACTAATTTATCGGGCGAGATTCGTGTGGCATTTACCAACGATGCAACAGGCCGCGATTTGCGTGTTGATTATATTGTGGTGAACGGTATTACGCGGCAAGCGGAGCAGCAGGCAGTCAATACTGCGTTCTACACCAATGGCCGCTGCGGTGGCGGTGGCAACAGTGAGCAAATGCATTGCAATGGTTATATTTCGTTTGGCAATGTTGGTGCTCCGCCCGCAAGTTCAATTGCAGCGACGAGTTCATTAGCTGCGAGTTCTACCGCATCCGCATCCGCATCCGCATGCAATGCAACGGGTCAGCAATGTAATTGGTACGGTACGAATTATCCGCTTTGTGTTACAACGCCGAGTGGTTGGGGTTATGAAAATAATCGCAGTTGTATTTCGCGTACGACTTGCACAAGTCAGCCGTCTCCATACGGTGTAGTGG
>NZ_JBCECX010000006.1:0-183304 GCF_039207905.1 Cellvibrio sp. | reverse complement strand
GCTAGATTCTGTGCGCCCCTCACTTAAAAATGAAAATCTGTCTTCAACCGGTGGAGTTGAATTTTTCCTTTTTGACTCCGATTCCGTAGCATTAACGCATTTTATAAGAAGTGTAACTGCCTCACTAATTTTTCCTTGCCGTTTTAATTTATTAATTGTTTCTACGCAATCAGTATAGTTCTCGCCAGACATTTCTAAATTCCTGTTGATGCAGCACTATGATTGTTTGGGTTTTAACACCACATTGTTAAGAGTAATAAATAACCCATTAGAATAGTTAAGGGCTTTTCCACACTTCGTTTTATAACTTTTTGAGCCTTCACGAGTAACTGGCGGCCGATTTAATGGTTTATAGCTAACCTCTTGAACCTCTTCAATTACTTCATAGTCGTTGCCGTGGTTGTCACAGAACATTCCTAAACTATTAATTTTCAATTATTACTCCGAAGTCTGATTTCATAACAGTTTATTAGACGGCTGAAGCCGTATATCACTCAGCCGGTTATCATTTTTGAATGATTTCGTTTGGAGCAAACTTCCCCATAAAAATCATATGGTTATTTTGGCAAATGTAGTTATCAGAAACTACAAACCCGGCTTGTGCCGTATATCACCCATTATTGGTGGGACCAAAACATCACTCCAAGTTACTGTTTTCGCTAGTTTTGCGATTGCTTATTTAAAATCAACCATTGATATACGGCGCCAGCCGGTTATCACTAGCCGATATTAAAGACTATTGCGGGGATTCGTGCCAGCGGGAATTACGGGGTATTACGATGGTGGGTAGATATAGAGGGGAAATAAAAACGGGCCGTGATGCGGCCCGTTTTTATTGGTAACGCAGACTAATTGATTAGCTCGCGTATTTTATTGAGCAACCGTATGGCGCGGTGCTTGGGTTTGGTACTTTTTTACCGGCAGCCAGAGCTTCCAGAGCTTGTTTTACGTATGGAGTGGCTTTAGGGATGTCGGCAGCTTTGCTGGATTTAATGCTGTCGATTCCGCCTTTATAAACCAAGGTGCCTTCTGCATTAACAATGAAAAGGTGCGGGCTGGTTTGGGCATTGTAGAGTTTGCCGATGGAACCATCGGCATCGAGGATGGTATTGGTTGGAGTCGCACCGCGCTTCTCATTCAGTTTGATTGCGGTGGTGCCGTCTACATTACCTTGTTTGCCTGGGGCAGAAGAAATGACTTGCAACCAGACTACGCCATCAGCAACGGCAGCTTTTTGCAGTGAAGGAATATTACCGCTTTGGTCGTAGTGCTTAACTACATAAGGGCAATCGTGGTTGGTCCATTCAAGCACTACTGTTTTCCCTTTGTAATCGGAAAGATTAATAGTAGTGCCATCAGCCGCTTTGCCGGAGAAAGCTGGTGCTGCTTTATCGATAACCGGTTCGGCCATAGCCTGTGAAGATACAAACGCAAACGCGAGACTGGCTGCTGCAATTTTTAAGAATGACATAATGAACTCCTATCAATGGTAATGACTAAAATTTAAAGGTTAGCGTTACGAAAAAATGGTTGTTAATAGTCTGTTACTCCTTTAGAAAATTAATGGGACGATGTATTGGTTACCGCCGAGATAACAATGTCCGGCGTAAGAATCTGGGGTAACTCTGCAGGTTCACCGGCTTTTCCTGCGGGATAAAACACATACAGCGGAACACCACTGCGATTGAATTTTTTCAGGAAGTTGGTGATCTCCAGATCGCGGTTGGTCCAATCCCCTTTCAGATAAGTAATGCCATTATCGTTAAATGTTGTTTTTACTTTGGCATCACTCAGGGCCACACGTTCATTCACCAAACAGCTGATACACCAGGACGCAGTGAAGTTGAGGAAAACGGGTTTTCCTTCATTTAATAATTCTGCTAACCGTGCCTCGCTGAACGGCTCCCAATTTTTTTCTGCTGATTTACCAACGTTTGCTGCTGCATCCGCTGTTGCAAGACCAGCAGTGGCGACACTGGAATTCACACCCACATAGCCGGTAAACAATGAGAGCAAGACCAGTGCCAAGGCCGACAGTGTTCCTGCACGCCTAACGCGATTGGACGAGACTAGCGTACTGTCATACAACCAAGCTGCCAGTGCGATGAGCAACATACCGCCGAGCGCGATCACAATGGAATTCACTCCCGCTTGTTGCGCCAGCACCCACACCAACCATATCGCAGCGGCATACATAGGAAATGCGAGGAATTGTTTGGCGCGATCCATCCACACACCGGGGCGCGGCAACCAGCGCTGCAAGCGCGGCCAACTGGTGAGCAATAAATAAGGCAAAGCCAGGCCTAAACCCAAGCTTAGGAAAATCGCGAGCAACTTAACGGCAGGTTGTGCCAGCGCGTAGCCCAAGGCAGCAGCCATAAATGGAGCCGTGCAAGGTGTTGCAACAATAGTGGCCAATACACCGGTAAAAAAACTGCCGCTGTAACCGGGCTTTTCGGTGAGCGATGACCCCACGCCCGCAACTGAACCACCCACAAAAAACACACCGGACAAACTCAAACCCACAGCAAACATCAGGTAGGCCATTGCCAATACAAAGAGTGGCGATTGGAATTGGAAACCCCAACCGATTTGCGATCCACCGGCTTTTAATAAAATCAGCAGCAGCGCGAGAACCGCGAAACTCGCCAGCACACCCAAGGTATAAACAAAACCTTGCAGACGAATTTCAGCCGCACTGTGATTGGCGTGACTGACCAGCGATAAGGCTTTAATGGAAAGTACGGGGAAGACACAGGGCATGAGGTTCAAGATAACCCCACCAATTAATGCCAGCAGCACTGCAGTAAAAAAACCGATACTCGAATTAGTATTTGCACCAGCGGGCTGAAGTTGGGTTTTAACTTCAAATCCGCGCGCGATTGTTTGATCACCTGACTGCTCAGTGACAACCAACACACCGGTCAACTCATCACCTTGTTTCAGCGGCGCCTCACCGGTTTTAATCGTTAACTCGATGCCATCGCCAACCGGCTTGCGCAGCTGTTCGCCGCTCTGCTGTATGCGGCCCCAATCGTAAGGATAAAACCAAATGTCTTTTACCTGCGCGAGCTGGGCATCGCTTAACGCGATGTGAAGTGTTAGTTCACCCTGCCCCGTTTCTGCATTAAGAGCACTTTGACTTGCGCGAATATCCCAAGGGCTTGCCACTGGCAAACGCGCAAGGGCTTGATCAATACGCGGATCACCTGCCCCTGCAGGCTCACCTGCCGCAACAATTGGCAGCTCAAGTGCAAGCTCTACTTGCTGCGGAATACATTCTTCTTCACACACCAACCAATCAACCAGTGCATGCGCCTTGAATTGCTCGCCCGGAATCGCATTGGCGGGAACACTAACTTTGGTTAATAGGGTGACATCATTTTCATAGGCGTAATTAGTAATTGGCCCCATGGAAAAGCGGCTGGGCGCTGGCCAGATGATATCGCTGGCAGTTGCACCCTCTGGCAAAGTCCACTCAATAGTCGTGGCATTGCCTGAATCGCCGGGGTTGATCCAGTAGGTATGCCAGTGGGGAATGATTTTTTGATTAACGCCGAGATAGATTTCCGCACCGGGATGAACATTTGCCACTGAGGCTACAAGCTGTGCTTGCACCTGTGGTGTTTCCGCTCGATCCGATACAGCCTGCGCAAATGCAGGAGAAGCGGCTACGCCCGCTAATGAGGCTAATAGCGAGGCAAGGTTTACATGTGCTTTGAACTTACTCAACAAACCTGTCATTCATCACCAGAATAAAATTATTAGAAGCGAATCAGCGCCGATCAAATCAGCATCGCTGGCAAATTAGGCTATCGGGTTACGACCCACAACATAACGCGAAAGTTTCTCAGTTACGGACAATTTACCTTTCTTTAATGCCCACATACAACAGTGCGATAAACCCGCACTAAAGTCAGGGTTATATCGACTTCTACAACCCTATAAAAAAACGCGTTATATGCTCGCCCAGCAAATATCTTTCCATCCAGCAAATACCCTTCCATATAGTCGCAACCCAAGCAACTCAGGAGATCCAATTGAAATTTGTTTCTATTTAAACAATCCGGATTTTGCAATTGCTCTTAAAACAGCAATCAAATTCGACTAAAGAGTTTATTTTTAAACACCAAAAAACTAAGACTTTTTTAACCAACTTAAACGACAAAATAATTATCACGCTTTAAGTCGTTAAAAAATCAGCGATCACCGAAAGCGAATCACGTTGAATCCCTTATCACCTTTACTTATGCAAAATCGTTAGCCGCTTAAAACAAAGTGTTTTTAATTAAACAACTATTGCTGCGGGATATCTGGCATAGATCTGGCTTTAGTGGAATTACCCAGGAATTCTCCGCACGAAAACGTGGAGCTTAGGGAAAATCAAAAATCAGCGCAGTCAATGCAGATTTAATTTATAGATTTATTTTTACCTATTTATTTTCTATTAAGGAAACGCCATGAAATTGTTAAGTAAACGCGCTGCGTTATTTGCGGCAACTGTTTTGCTCACCTCTGCGAGCTGGGCAAAAGACGTTACCTTGCTCAATGTATCTTATGATCCAACTCGCGAACTTTATCGCGAATTCAACGCATCATTTGCAAAACATTGGAAAGAAAAAACCGGTGATGATGTAAAAGTTGAACAATCCCATGGCGGCTCTGGTAGTCAGGCGCGCGCGGTATTGGACGGCTTGAAAGCAGACGTAGTGACTCTTGCATTGGCGGGAGATATTGATCCGCTCGCTAAAGGACAATTGCTTGCAGATAACTGGGCATCACTGCTACCAAGTAACAGCGCTCCTTACACCTCTACCATTGTATTTTTGGTACGCAAAGGAAATCCAAAAGGAATTAAAGACTGGAATGATCTGGTGAAATCCGGTGTGGAAGTGATTACACCTAACCCTAAGACTTCTGGTGGTGCGCGCTGGAATTATCTCGCGGCTTGGGGTTATGCCAAGAAGCACGAAGGCAGTGATGCTGCAGCACAAGAGTTTGTGAAAAAACTCTACAAAAACGTTCCTGTTCTCGACTCAGGCGCGCGTGGCTCGACCACTACTTTCGTACAACGCGGAATCGGTGATGTGCTGCTGGCATGGGAAAATGAAGCGCATTTGGCTATCCAGGAAGCAGGCACTGATGATATCGCCATCGTTTATCCATCTTATTCAATCCTTGCCGAACCACCGGTTGCAGTAGTAACCAAGAATGCATCTGCTAAAGGCACCACTGCAGTGGCAGAAGCCTACCTGAAGTACCTCTACACCAAAGAAGGCCAAGAAATCGCAGCGAAAAACTTCTACCGTCCACGCGATGCACAGGTAGCAGCCAAGTTTGCGAAGAACTTCCCGAAAATTGAATTCACCACCATTAGCGATTTCGGTGGCTGGAGCAAAGCACAGCCTGAACACTTCGGTGACGGTGGCGTTTTCGACAAAATCTACGCCAAGTAATACCCATCGCAATACCAACACATTCTGATTAAAAACAAATCAACGACAACACTCGCCAAGCGCGAGTGTTGTTTTTTAAACACCTTAAAAATGAATTTGCTGATTATCAAACATGCAAGTGTTGATAAATACGCTTTTCGCATAACCCGCAAAAAGATCGTTATAAGCTAATAAAAAATCAGTATTTTTCGTTTTAAAAGATCATCCATATGATTGCGCCAACTTCAGGAAATAATGCTTTTGCACGACACCTGAATAACGCATTCACTCATTTTTGAGAGGCACGCTATGGGAACCCATCGTCCAGAGATTACCAATACCGCCGACGATGTGCTGGCTGAAATTAAACGGCAGTTAGCGCAAATTCGTTATGGCTCGGTTGAAATACAAATTCACAACGGCCAAGTCGTGCAGTTGGAAAGCAGAGAAAAAAAGCGCTGGGATAAAAGCGTCAACGCTCGATAGTCACAGCTTTTCTCGATAGTCACAGTGTTTATAGCAGTAAAAAAATGAAGTAACCGTTACACCCTTTGATCTTACACACGCATTTAAAACTTAAATAAAACACTGACCGGATCACCGGAAGTGATACGTCATTTTTCGGAGATTAGCATGTCATTAACGCACAACATCAATAATTCATTTACTCGCACAGCACTAGGTGCTGCCATTGGTTTGGTACTTTCTGCCAATGCATTTGCGGGCTTCCCTACCCTTTACGGAAAACTGCAATTAACCGCAGGCCAATACGATTTTGAAAAACTGGAATTCCCACTCACTGCACCAGGCGCCACCACCTACAGACACGTGGGCGCAACCGGTGTTGCTACTGAACTGGACAGCTTCACCGTAGAAAGCATCGGCTCACGTTTGGGTGTGCAAGGTGATTTTGATGCGGCTGCCGGTGTAAATGTGTTTTATCGCATTGAGTACGGCGTGGACGCGGACAACGGCACCAACAGCAATGGCCGTGAACTGGTTCAGCGCAACATTTTCGGTGGTATCCGCGGCGAATGGGGTGCTTTGTTAGCCGGTAAAAACGATACCCCACTGCGCTCACTGGCTGGCCGCAATGGCACCATCGTAAAAAATGGCTACGTTCCAGCAGTACAACGCACTGACATCGACCGCTTCAACGAAGCACCATTGGCTGATATCGGCACTTATCTGGTAGGCGAAAACCGTGTCGACAACGTTATCCAGTACACATCGCCAGTGTTGCTCGGCGGTTTGGAAATTAACATCGCTGCAGTTCAGGGCGAAGAAACCGGCGTATCGCAAAGCGCGACCAACCAACAAAACGATAACGACTTCGCCTCTGGCCAGTCTGTCTCTGTTGGCTACGGCAAAACCAGCTGGTTCGTGGGCGCTGCTTACGAAAGCAACGTAGTGAACAGCGATACCTTGCGCGCAATCGGTGAAGTTACCCTTGGCCCGGTCAAACTTGGCGCGATCTATCAAAAAGCAGAACGCCATGAAGACTACGACAGCCTCGGCGGCTTCGGCACCTTCGTTAACGCCAACACCACTACCGTGGGCGCACAAAACGGTTTGAACCCACTCTCTGAATGGGATGGCGCTGCCGGAACTGCCTACCAGGAACAAGATGGTTATGTATTGAATGGTGTGTGGAAAATTGCCGGCCCATGGTCAGCTAAATTCCAATATGCCGCCAGCACTTCAACTCCTACCAACGAAACCTATGGCGATGTTGATCTTGATGCGCTTGCCGTTGGTGTGGATTACGCATTGAACGAAGCAACCCGCCTGTTCAGTTACTACGCCGAAGTTGAGAGCAAGGGCGATGCTTTAATCAGCACCCAAGCTGTTACCGATAGCGTACTCACCGTTGGTTTGGATTTCCGTTTCTAAACCTGATCTCACCATTCTTTTTGGATGCCTCCCCACCCTGCTGCGCAAGGACGCGTAGCCATAGGGTTGAGCTTCTCGCCTTGGTGCCTATAGCCATCACATCAACGTTATAAGCTAATAAAAAATCAGTATTTTTAGTTTTAATGGCACATGAATATGATGGCGACAACATTCAGGAATCACCTGAATAACCTAAAGCAACAAGTTAAGTAATAGAGAAACATTATGGAAACTCACCGCACCGGGCAGGCAGCAATTCCAGAAGATGTATTGGAAGAAATCAAACAACAACTGGCATTAATTCAATTTGGCTCATTGGAAATTCAAGTTCACAACGGGCAAGTTGTACAAGTTGAACGCCGCGAAAAAAAACGCTGGGAAAAAAGTGTAAACACTAAGTAGTCAGCAAGCTCTCATTAAAATTTAAAACAAACGAAAAACACTGACCGGTTATCCGGATGTGAATGATAAATTTTTGGAGATTAGCATGTCATTAAAAAATACGTGGTCGGTTGTGCGATCACTCGCTGCAAAAAAATCGTTTCAACGCAACGCATTAACGGTAGCCGTTGGTGTTGCACTGTCAGCCAATGCATTCGCGGGTTTTCCAACGCTGTACGGAAAAATCCACTTAACCGCAAATCAATATGATTTGGAAAAACTGAATTTTAATCCTACCACTCCTGGTGGTACGACTTTCCCACACGTCGGTGCAACCGGTGTGACAACTGAATTAGACACCTTCGCGGTAGAAAGCACCGGTTCACGCTTGGGCATCCAAGGTGATTTTGATGCATCAGCCGATATCACTGTGTTCTATCGCTTGGAATATGGTGTTGACGTAGACAACGGCACCAACAGCAACGGCCGTGAATTAACCCAACGTAATATTTTTGGTGGCATCCGTGGCGATTGGGGTTCATTGCTCGTTGGTAAAAACGATACTCCATTAAAAACCCTGCAAACCAACACTGTATTGCGCAGCGATGTTGATCGTTTTAACGACTCACCTTTAGCTGATATCGGCACCTTTATTGTTGGTGAAAACCGTCCTGATAACGTTATTCAATACACCTCACCTATCTGGTTTGGCGGTTTGGAATTAAACGTTGCAGCAATTCAAGCAGAAGAAACTGGCGTTCCGGTAAGCGCAACTAACCAACAAGACGACAATGGTTTTGCATCAGGTAAATCAGTATCGGTTACTTACGGTAAGGCAAAATGGTTTGTAGGTTTAGGCTACGACGATAACGTTGCAACAACCGATGCATTGCGCGCAATTGGTGAAATCACCCTTGGCCCGGTAAAACTCGGTGCAATTTATCAAACTGCTGAGCGTCATGAAGATGTTGATAGCCTGGGTGGATTGTCCACTTTCGTAGGCACCAACGGTACAACGCTCGGTGCACAAAATGGTCTGAACCCACTCTCTGAATGGGACGGCGCATCAGGTAATGCCTTCAAAGAACAAGATGGTTATATCTTGAATGCCCAATGGAAAATTGCTGGTCCATGGCTTGCAAAAATCCAATACGCCAGTTCAACCACCACACCAACCAACGAGCTTTATGCTGATGTAGATCTGGAAGGTATCGCGGTAGGTTTGGATTACAACTTTAACTCAGCAACACGCGTATTTGGTTACTTCGCTAGCGTAGAAGCCGAAGGAGACGCAAAAATCAGTACCAAGAGCACGACCGATAAAACGGCAGCTTTAGGTCTTGATTTCCGTTTTTAATTCAATCGCTTCCTGGCCCTGTTTGCACCGCAAACAGGGCGCACCAAAACCAGATTTCTATTGAGCAAAAACCAGATTTCCATTGAGAGAGAACGATCATGAAATTGAATTTACGATTTATTAGCAAATCAGCAGCAATCATTGCTGCAAGCCTTATCGCAGGTAGCGTGTTTGCAAAAGACGTTACCTTGTTAAACGTATCTTACGATCCAACCCGCGAACTGTATCGCGACTTTAACGCTGCTTTCGCTAAACACTGGAAAGAAAAAACCGGTGATAACGTCCGCGTAGATCAATCTCACGGTGGTTCAGGTGCACAATCGCGCGCGGTAATTGACGGCTTGCGCGCAGACGTAGTGACACTCGCACTCGCTGGTGATATCGATCCTATCGCTAACATTGCTGGTCTGCTGCCGAAAGATTGGGTAACCAAGTTGCCACAAAACAGCGCTCCATACACCTCAACAATTGTGTTCTTGGTACGCAAAGGCAATCCAAAAAATATTAAAGACTGGAATGATCTGGTTAAAAAAGGTGTTGAAGTAATTACCCCTAACCCAAAAACTTCTGGTGGTGCACGTTGGAATTATCTTGCAGCCTGGGCTTACGCCAAGAAGCAAGGTAAAGACGATGCCGGTGCAAAAGAATTTGTTCGTGAGCTGTTTAAAAATGTTCCCGTATTGGATACCGGTGCTCGTGGCTCAACTACAACTTTCGTACAACGCGGAATCGGTGATGTATTGATTACCTGGGAAAACGAAGCCTTCCTTGCGGTTAACGAGTTGGGTGAAGACGAAGTTGAAATCGTGGTACCAAGCTTGTCGATTTTGGCTGAACCATCAGTTGCTGTAGTTGATGAGAACGCAAAAAACAATGGCAACGCAGAAGTTGCTAAAGCCTACCTTGAGTATCTTTACACCAAAGAAGGCCAAAACATTGCTGCAAAACATTACTACCGTCCACGTGATCCACAAGTTGCTGAAGCCTTTTCTAAAACTTTCCCTAAATTGGAATTGGTAACTATCGACGATTTTGGTGGCTGGGTTAAAGCACAACCGTTCCACTTTGGTGACGGCGGCATCTTCGATCAAATCTATCAATAACCCTACCCTAACCCTCCCCTTAACACGGGAGGGTATTTGGCTCCTCCACTTTTTAAAGGGGAGGTCGGGAGGGGGTGACCCGGTTTCCTGACCACAGGTACTATAAAGAGAGTTGTTCATGAGTGAGATAGCATCTGCGGTGTTAACAACATCGCCTTTACCCAAACCCAAAAAGCCCTGGGTAAAAAAATCGGTACTGCCCGGTTTTGGTTTGTCCATCGGACTCGCCGCACTTTACGCCAGTTTGATTGTATTCATTCCACTCGCAGGCCTTGTGCTTAAATCCCTTGAACTTAGCTGGACTGATTTATGGGCAGTTGTCAGTAACGCGCGCGCAGTCGCCAGTTACAAATTAACCTTCGGCGCCTCACTCGCAGCAGCCAGTATCAACCTTGTATTTGGTTTGATCGTCGCATGGGTATTAGTGCGTTACGATTTTTTTGGTAAACGCGTAATTGATGCATTGGTGGATTTGCCATTTGCATTGCCTACAGCTGTTGCCGGTATTGCACTGACAGCCCTCTACACAACCAAAGGTTGGGTTGGCCAATGGTTCTGGTTAGCGGATATAAAAATTGCTTACACCTGGCTCGGCGTTACTGTCGCACTTACGTTTATTGGTTTGCCATTTGTGGTGCGAACCGTACAACCTGTTCTTGCTGATCTTGAATCAGAAGTAGAAGAAGCAGCAGCCAGTTTAGGTGCATCGCGCCTGCAAACATTCAGACGAGTTTTATTACCTGCCCTTTTGCCATCACTGTTAACCGGTTTTGCGTTGGCGTTTGCGCGCGCAATTGGTGAGTACGGTTCTGTAGTGTTTATCAGCGGAAATATGCCGTATAAAACTGAAATCACCCCGCTGTTAATTATGACCAAGCTCGAACAATTTGATTACGCCGGTGCCGCTGCACTAGGCACGGTTATGTTGATATTTTCCTTCGTGCTGTTATTGCTCATTAACTTGCTCCAGCATTGGAGCCACAAGCGCACAGGAGGTTAATCATGGCCGGTGCTGTTTCATCATTGAAATCACGTAAAACGGGCGCTGCCCATGCAGCGACCAACGAAGCAACCTGGGTACGTATTACCTTGATCAGTGTTGCATTAACTTTTTTAGCATTGTTTTTATTTTTACCTTTAGTAGTTGTCTTCAGCGAAGCCTTTGCCAAAGGTACACAAGTGTATATTGCTGCGATTACTGAACCTGCAGCAGCTCATGCGATCAAATTGACACTGATTGCCGCCGGTATCGCGGTTCCGTGTAACGTTATCTTTGGTTTGGCTGCTGCATGGGCCATTGCCAAGTTTGATTTCCGCGGAAAACAATTTGTTATTACTTTGATCGATTTGCCTTTTGCTGTATCGCCGGTTATTGCTGGTTTGATTTATATGCTGTTGTTTGGCCGTCAGGGATTTTTTGGCCCCTGGTTAGGCGATCACGATATCCAGATTATGTTTGCTGTACCCGGTATTGTACTTGCCACTGTGTTTATCACCTTTCCTTTTGTTGCGCGTGAGCTAATCCCGCTAATGCAAGAGCAAGGTAAAGAACAGGAAGAAGCGGCAATTACTTTAGGTGCAAGCGGCTGGAAAATGTTTTGGCGAGTTACTTTGCCATCGGTTAAATGGGCACTGCTCTACGGTATGATTTTGTGTAATGCGCGCGCCATGGGTGAGTTCGGCGCGGTGAGCGTGGTATCCGGAAAAATCCGCGAGCAAACCAATACGCTACCACTGCACATTGAAATTCTGTATAACGAATATCAATTTGCCGCCGCCTTCGCAGTAGCATCACTCCTCGCCCTGTTGGCGTTAGTGACCCTGGTGCTGAAAAGCCTGCTGGAATGGAAAGCAGCGCGTGAACATGAATTGGCAGTGCGTGCCGCGAGCGCGCAATAAAACCCTATTTGCGAGAAACTCTTTTTTTACGAGACAACTCTATGAGCATCCAAGTCCGCAATTTACATAAAACATTTGGCAATTTTACTGCGCTGAATAACGTTTCACTTGATTTCCCTACCGGCGAACTGGTCGCTTTGCTTGGCCCATCCGGCTGCGGAAAAACTACGCTGCTGCGCATTATCGCCGGGTTGGAAAATCCCGATGCAGGCAGCGTACATTTCCACGGTGAAGATGCCACCAACGTTCACGTGCGCGAACGTAACGTGGGCTTTGTATTCCAGCATTACGCCCTCTTCCGCCACATGACGGTATTCGATAACGTCGCTTTTGGTTTGACAGTTAGACCAAAAGAAACGCGCCCGAGCAAAGAATTTATCAACAAGCGTGTGCATGAATTGTTAGAGCTGGTACAACTGGATTGGTTGGCAGATCGCTATCCTCACCAGCTGTCCGGTGGACAACGTCAACGTATCGCATTGGCGCGTGCGCTTGCCGTAGAACCAAAAGTATTGTTACTTGATGAACCCTTCGGTGCGCTTGATGCAAAAGTGCGTAAGGATTTGCGCCGCTGGTTGCGTCGCTTGCACGACGAATTACATATCACCTCTATTTTTGTAACCCACGATCAGGAAGAGGCAATGGAAGTTGCCGATAAAATTGTGGTACTCAATAAAGGTAATATCGAACAAATTGGTACGCCGGATGACATCTACAACAATCCTGCCAGTCCATTTGTGTACGACTTTATCGGGCAGGTAAATTTATTCCACAGCCGCGTAGACAATGGCTGGGCCCATATAGGCGATTACAAGCTGCCTGCGCCTGAGCACAATCAGGTTCAAGACCAAGCGGCTATCGCGTATGTGCGTCCACATGATATTGAGCTGAGCGAAACCAGCAGCGAAGGTGCAATTGCCGCGCGTGTAGCTCACGTTAGCACCGCTGGCTCGGTATTGCGTATTGAGCTGCAACACCAGCTCAACAGCGATGTACTGCACGTAGAATTGCCACGCGCGCAAGAGCGCTCGCTTGACCTGCGTGTGGGTGCAAACGTTTATGCAAAACCAACCAGTTCAAAAATATTTCTGCAGAAATAATTTCAAAATATCTTCGCGGTGGGCACCTGGCCCACCGCTTTTTCCTCTTTATTTTTTCCTGTTAACCCACATCTTCTTTTTCAACAGCATCAAAATCAACATTGACGCCACTCTTGTTAGGCACGCAAAACAACCGCACCAAAAACATTGTGCACCAATTTAATTCGCCTGATAAAAAATTCTCCGAACACTGCTTGATAATCACATTTTTTGCGTAGAAAACATCACGATTTGTTATGTTTTAAGCAACGTAATTCTTTGTAAATTAGTTATAAGTTTATAGATTTAAATTCCTTATTAAGTCCCTGATTTAGCGAATAGAATGCACGCAATAGCAATTATTTTTATTCACAAAATCAGTTGAGGAACCAACGTGAGTCAGGAAAATAAACAACCGGTTCTCTTATCCCTGGAAGGAGGCAACGCACAACCACTCTCAGTGAGAGCTAAGGCGTTAGTATTCTCCGATCCTATCTCTGCCACATTATTGGAATATATCGAGCGTATTGCCCCGAGCGAAGCGCCGGTATTAATCGGCGGCGAAACAGGCACAGGCAAGGAGTTAGTAGCTCGCCATATTCATTTACTGAGTGGACGTAAAGGTCCGTTCCTCGCCGTCAATTGCGGCGCAATCAGCGATCAATTAGCCGAGAGCGAATTATTCGGCCATGAAGCCGGTTCGTTCACTGGTGCAGTAGGGAAGCGTGAAGGTTGGTTTGAAGCGGCAAATGAAGGCACATTGTTTCTCGATGAAATCGGTGACCTGCCCCTGCCCTTGCAAGTAAAACTGTTGCGCGTGCTGCAAGAGAAAGAAGTCGTGCGTATTGGCTCACGCAAAAGTATTCCGGTGAATGTGCGCCTTGTAGTGGCGACTAACGTTGATTTGGATTACGCCGTGTCTGCCGGACATTTCCGTCGCGACCTGCTCTACCGGATTAATATCGCGCAAGTAAAATTACCACCGCTGCGCGAAAGACCGGGCGATATATTGCCGCTCGCTGAACACTTTTTAAAAACCTACAGCCAACGCATGGGTTATCGCCAACCACAATTTTCTGCAGGCGCAGTCGATTTGTTGGTGACCTATTCATGGCCGGGTAATATTCGCGAATTGGAAAACGTTGTGCATTTTGCGCTGTTGGTTTCCAGCGGCGATAAAATTGAACCAGCACATTTAAAAGTGACTGGTGGCTGGAGTACCGGGAGTAATCATCAACAGGTTCCACAACCGGTACATCAACCCTTACACAATACTAACGGGCAAAGCCATTCCTTCGGCAACTCCGGCTTTGGTGTACACCACGGCGGACTAAATGGCTCTGATGGTGGTGCGGGTAATGGTTCAAGTGGTAGCGATGATCCTATGACTGCTATCGCCAAACAATTGCGTAGACTGTTCACCGAGCAAGGGGATAGCGATCACTTCGACAAACTTGAAAGTTTGATTGTGCATGAAGCCTTTGCCCATGTGCGCTCCAACCAGGTTCACGGCGCGGCCTTGCTGGGCATTTCACGCAACGTAATGCGCACCCTGTTAAAACGCCATGGATTGCTTGCTGATACAAGTTTTAGCCGCGTTAATGATGCAGGCGAGCAAGAAGAGGATGAAGTGCAACACCTGAATGCCAGTTACGCTGGCTAAGAAGCTGGAGAAGCCCACCGTTAATTGGTGGGCTTTCAGTTTACTCTGCGGAAGAATCTTTAACGACTAGCAAAAACCGAACAAACTGCGAATTACACTAACCTGGTAATAGCTGTTGCTATTTTCCCCGCCTGCTGCCGGGTTTCTTGTATAGCAGTGGTTTCAAATAGTATTCCGGATAAAGCTGGCCCAATCGCATAAAGATTATGCACAGCAGAAATTTTAAATTCTGTGTTGATATCAACCATAGATTTAATCAGTTGCTCCTCAGTAGAAATCAAATCGCCAGCAATTTTTTGTATCTGCCTAAAGCCTGCAGAATAACCACTGCACACAACTAACTTTTCTACCCTTACATTGATTGTGCTGCCGTGCGAGTCTTTATTTTTCAATGCAAATTGAAAGCCGTCAGTAACAGCGTCTATTTTTTCCACACAACAGGATTGAACGCGCAAACGCTTTTGCTTGCGCAACTCATCTAACGCCGCATAAGACCAATCGGGAATACGGTGACGATGGACATTCCACCAAGGTATGAATTTATGCATCCGGGCGCGCTCCTGCTCGGAAAGCGTCGCCCAGAATCTACTCAACTGCAGGCGCAATTGATTAACGCTATCCTGCCATGCAATACCCACAGACTCATTCTGGCGCACATACTGACGAATGCGACGCACAAGCCGTAACGCGCTGAGAGCGTCGTTAGCAGCCAGCTCCAAAGGGAAGATACCATCGGGAATCGAATGGTCGCGTTTGTGTTCAAGCGGAATCAAACCGTTGCGGGAAAACACATGGAAATTTCCTGTGAAGCCCTGGCCCATAATAAATTGGACTGCATCCACCATTCCCAACCCGGAGCCGATTACCGCCACATTTTTAAGCGCTGCCCAATCCTGCTGTAAAAATCCAGCAGCATAGGGTGAATAAAACACATCCCGATCATTCTCGATATCCAGCGATGCGGGATGATTGCCGGTTGCAAAGACAACTGCATCAGCAATTATCGTTTGCTCATTAGCGAGGACAATTTTTACCGGGGCACCAGCAGTATCATTACCAGTGATTGAACTCATATTGACAACACGCGTTGCCAGACGAGTCACGCACGAATTAGAACGCTCCAGTTGCGCTATAGCGCATGCGAATACCTGGCGCAAATATTGGGCGTAAATCATGCGCGGTGCAAAATCATCAGGCGTAAAATTTATCGCAGCAAAATCGCCATGAAGATGACGCCATTGCTCGGGGTGTTTGTTTAACCAATGATAAAAATCATCAGGCTTATCAACATAAGCCCCCATGCGTTTGGCAGCAACATTGAGGATAAAGGAAGGGTGACTGGCTGAATAGGCAAGGCCGAGTGGCACTGCTGGATTATCGTCGACTAAATAAATATCCAACGGCGTGGAAATATTTTCAGACAAGGCTGCCAACAAAAGTGTTGCTGCAGCTCCGCAGCCAACAACGACCAATTTTTTCCTGTGCGGGATATTTGACAAAATACATGAACCCTATATACAACAAGGTTCTAAATATAACACGCCAACATCCTTGTTAAAGTGTTTCCTTTGCAGCATTAAGGTATTTTTACAAAAACTAACTTCTTCGTTCGGTGATGAACGACAAACGCTCAATACCCGCCTTCTCAATTAACACCATGAGTTTGGCGACTGTACCGTAAGGAACTGTTTCATCCGCGTTCAAATTCAAACGAATCTCCGGATCTTGCGCTTTACGGTTTGCCAATTCACTTTCAATAACATCAAGAGAATATTCATCTTTATCGAGAAAAATTCTTCCCTGTTCATCAACACTTACCACCACTGGTTTTTTCGGCTCTTCTATTTGCACTGTCGCATCTGTATCAGGCAAATTCACCTTGATGGCGTTGGTCATTAGTGGCGCTGTAATAATAAACACCACTAACAATACCAACATCACATCAACCATTGGCGTGATATTGATTTCACTCAGGATATCATCGCTATCGCCACCGCTTGAAATCGCCATTATGCAAACACCTCTTTACCACTGTCAGATTTACCCAGATCACGCGCAGGTTGCGCCTGCCCTGCTTTCAATACCGGTGCAGTTGCTTTAATACGGAAGCCCGCTTTTTGCACCAAGCTGACAAAATCCGTAGCAAAATCATCCAGATCAGCTGCAATTAATTTCACCCGACGCAGGAAGAAGTTGTAAGCGAGCACTGAAGGCACAGCAACGGCGATACCGATTCCAGTTGCAATCAATGCCTCACCAATCGGGCCAGCTACTACTTCAATACTGGCTGATTTACTCGCGGTAATTGCAGTGAGCGCTTGAATGATCCCGAACACAGTACCGAACAACCCCACAAAAGGTGCGGTGTTGCCTATAGACGCCAAAACTGCCAAACCATTTTCCAAAGAGCGACGCTCTTTTTGGATTTGCTGACGCAGATGACGCTCCAGTAAATCCTGGCGATCCCAACTGTGCTCCAAATCATTCGCTGCATTTGAATCGGCGTTGCGTAAGGTTTGGAAACCAATAGCAGCAACACGCGCAGTGGCACCTACGTATTTTTCCAAAGAGGCAGCTGCATGCAGATCCTGTGCACTCCAGAATGTTTTGGTAAATCGACGATTTTGGCGCGACAGCAAAATATGCTGGATACTTTTAATAACAATCAGGGTCCAGGTAATCACTGAAAACGCGATCAGGGTCCACAGGGTCCATTCAACGATATGTTGGTACAACTCAGACATGATAAATACACCTTAAAAAATAACGATAAATAATATTCACTTAATCAACTGCAATTCTATTTACGCTTCGAGTTAGTAAATTATGAATTGGACAGTTTGAAATCAATTGGCACTTCAACCCAGGACTCGACCGGTGTCTCACCCTGTTTTGCCGGTACAAATGACCAGCGCTTTACAGTTTGAACGGCTGCGGTATCCAACACCTTACGGCCACTCGATGTTTTTATTTCTACGCTGTCTGGCTTGCCATTCCCCAACACATGCACGTTCAAAATAACTGTACCTTCCCAACCGCGCTCTACTGCTTGCTCTGGATATTCCGGAGCTGGATTGCGCAAGTAACCCGGGTTAGCAGTCGCTGGCGTAATCGGTGGTGGCGCAGGCGGCGGAGGTGGTGGCGGAGGCTCAACTGCCTTCTCTACAACCGGTACCGGTTTTGGTTCTGCAATTTTTTCTTTCGGTTTTTGTACCGGCTTTGGTGGCTCCACTTTTGGAGGAGGCGGTGGAAGCTCTTCCTTCGGTGGCAGCGGAGGCTCATCAACCGGCGGGCGATACAATTCCACTGTCATCGGCGGAATTTCTGCCTGGGTAATCGGCACTTCCGGCTTGAAATAGAAATACGCAAAGGTCGCAAAATGCAAACCGACAATTAGCAATAAAGTGAATAGGCCTAAAGCACCTTTGTACTTCGGGTAAACCAATTCAATGTTTTTATCGCGATTAAATTCACGCGGAATTAGCGTCACAATGTCCGCAGATTTTCGCGGCGCAGGTGCTGGCGCATTAGTGCGTAGCAGATTGCGCGCATGGCGGCGATCGTAGCTATAAGGTTCAGAGTAAGCGTGGGCACTCATAAATTCTCCCTACCCCTTACGGGGTCAACAGTAATCGCTTGTGGCGATAGAAATTACAACAATGAGCAAGCCTTTAAACAGCATTGTGTACTGAAATAAAAACCCTCTGTTAGCAGGTGTTTTGCAGCATCTATGCCAGAGTGATGAAATCGATTTATTTTTACGTAACACATTGAATTTGCGTGACTTACAAAAACCAGTCGCAGTTAATACAAGAATTTTTTGCGGGATATCAAACGTTTTTTGCTGCTTTATAAGCAGTCATTTTGTTTGCTTATCAACAGGAAATTTTTTCAGGGAGGGATTAGTCTTGTGGAAAATACAACATTGTTTTTATTATCGAGCAATGTGCAGACGCGCGTAAAATCACACGGCGACGCCCGCACTCAAAAAGCAGGATTATTTATTCTCCTGCTTTGGCGTATAACTCCAACGCGGAGTAACCAACAGGATAATGACCGAGATAACTGCAACAGCGGCAGACAGCCACAATGCAAGCGGTGCATCGCCAATCCGTTCAGGATAAATTTTTGCAACAGCACCCAAACCAATTGCATTGCCACCGGCAACCAATACGGCGGAGGCGTAATCATGGAAACGTCGCGCCTTATTAGCGCCGACTGCCCACTTGGGATGGGTGTTGTAGCTGGGCAACTCTTCGTGCGCATTATTAAGCTGTTCCAGCGCCGATAAAAACCGGCGTAAATTCGTTATCGCGCGCTCTGCTTTGTAATTCAAAAATGCCAGACAAATAGAAGCCACCGGAAACCCAGCCACCAGCCATTCAACCGGCACCTCCGCATTTCCCTCTCCGGGTTTAAGCGCAACCAAGGCAGCCAACAAACTCACCACTAGCGTGACGTAAAGTGCTAGCGCTTGTTGCCGCTGATTAATGCGCGCATTCACTTCTTGATAAGCCGCAATAAAACGGTAATTGGCATCGACAATGTATTTTGTTGTCATGAAATTAAATCCGAAAAACGATAAATAAAAAAACGACAAAGGCACATCCAGTGCCTTTGTCGTTGTGATTCATAAATCCAGTAAAACTAGTGCATGACCTGACTGGAGTTATTGCATAACCAATTAAAATTACGTGCGCGGATCCGGCGTTAAACGCAAATAGGGTTTAACCACCTTGTAGCCTTTAGGGAAGCGACGTGCGATTTCTTCCGGATCTTGCAGCGCCGGAACAATCACTACATCCTCACCCGGCTTCCAATTACCTGGAGTTGCCACCTTGTGATGCTCCGTCAGTTGCAGCGAGTCAATCACACGTAAAATTTCATCAAAGTTGCGGCCGGTGCTTGCTGGGTAAGTAATGATAAGGCGGATTTTTTTCGCTGGATCGATAATAAACAGCGAACGCACGGTCAAGGTGGCGTTAGCGTTTGGATGGATCATGTCGTACAGGGTTGCGACTTTACGATCGGCATCCGCAAGGATCGGGAAATTAACCTGGGTCAATTGGGTTTCGTTGATGTCGTTAATCCACTTGTTGTGTGAATCGACCGGATCAACGCTCAACGCAATGGCTTTCACATTGCGCTTGGTAAATTCGTCTTTGAGTTTGGCAGTCAAACCCAGTTCGGTGGTGCACACTGGAGTGAAATCTGCCGGATGGGAAAACAATACGCCCCAACCATCACCAAGCCATTGGTGAAAATCGATAGTGCCCTGCGTGGACTCCTGAACAAAATTCGGTGCTTCGTCACCTAAACGTAAGCTCATTCTCGCCTCCTTCGGCTTCCAAATACGCTGATAAATACACTCGTGTGTGAGTGGGCTTATGGTAGGTCGCGGCCAAACATTGGAGAAGGATTATTTTGGTCTTTGCTTAGAACCAAATGCACTCACACAGAAAGTTATAAGCACATAAAAACTAAGTATTTCCCAAGCTTAAGGCACATAGCTAGGATGCGCCCCAAGCTCACAAAGCTACTGATGTGCCAACAATACCCCCCAGGCCAACCAGACAACTGGACACCATAATGAAAATTCGCGATCTCGATTTATCTGATAGTCCTCTCAACCAGGAACACCAAGCCTTGGGTTTGCCTCCGGTTGAACAAATTCCCTTACATCCCGTTATTCGCACTGCTATCTGGTTTGCCGCACTGACCTTGATTGGCTTGGTGGTACTAGGTGCTATTCACCTGTTTGGTGGCAGTTGGCAAGAAGGCGTGGATAGCATCAAAACCACACTGGATGATTCCATGTTCTGGAACGCCCTGCTGGTCGGCTTGTTAGCGCAAATCGTTGATGGTGCACTCGGCATGGCTTACGGCTTAACCTCTACCAGCTTCCTGCTGGCGACCGGTGCATCGCCTGCCCTCGCAAGCGCTTCAGTGCATATGGCCGAAGTCTTCACGACTGGTGTTTCCGGCATCTCCCACGCCAAATTCGGCAATGTGGATAAAAAATTATTCTTGCGCCTGCTTGTTCCCGGGATCGTCGGCGGCTTGCTGGGTGCAGTCCTGGTAACACAAATCGATGGCAGCACGCTCAAGCCGTTTATCACCGTTTATTTATTGCTGATGGGGATTTACGTCTTGAGCAAAGCCTTCCGCAAGCACATTGCTGCACGCAAAGGCGAACCCAAGCACGTTGCCAAACTGGCTTTATTAGGTGGCTTTGTAGACACCTCAGGCGGTGGCGGCTGGGGTCCAGTAGTTACGACCACCCTGGTTGGTACCGGCCATGATCCACGCACCACTATCGGCTCAGTTAACTTCGCTGAATTCTTCCTGACTTTAACCAGTGCCGCTTCATTGTTCATTTTGGTCGATGAAACCATCTGGCACGTTGTTGCAGGCTTAATTATCGGCGGACTTTTCGCGGCGCCCTTTGCAGCCTACGCGTGCAAGAAGTTTTCTACCCGGACGCTGTTGATTCTGGTGGGCTTGTTAATTAGCGGGATTTCACTGTTTAACTTGTATAAGGCGGTGTTGGCCTAAGTCAAACACAGGTGTAGATATTTTGCGCCGGTAACCTAAAGCGCTTATCATGTGCGCCCAATAAGTCGCCTGAACGTTACCGGATCGCATGAGCCAACACAGCCAACACCAAGCCATTATGTTTGCCGACGTCTCCGGAAGTTCGGCACTCTATAAGCGGGTGGGCAACGAAGAAGCCAAAGCGATTATCGATGAAGCCGTGCATTTTATGACGGCACTGACCATCGTCCATGAAGGGACTCTGGTCAAAACAATCGGCGATGAAATTATGGCGCGTTTTAACGAGGTCAATCAGGCCTGTGAAGCCGCCATCGCCATCCAACAGCGCAGCATCAAAGAACCCCGCCTCAAAGATTTGGGCATTCGTATCGGGATCGCCTACGGCGAAGTACTCATCACCACCAACGACGTTTTTGGCGATAGAGTAAATGATGCCGCCTGCGTTGCGCGCATCGCCCGCGCCAACCAGATTGTACTCACCCAATCCGTCGTCGATGTGCTTGAAAGCACCCTGCGCCGCGACTGCCAAATGTTTGATCGCATCAACATCAAAGGCGAAACCGAAAAGACGCTGATTTATCGCCTTGAATGGGAACACACCGGTAAAGACAACCGCGCCACCATGGTGATGCCGATTCACGATGTCACCCGCTTCGTTGATAAATTCCAACTGGGCCTAGTGCTGAATGACCGCACGATTGAGTTACTACCGGAACAAACTCCGTTTCAAATCGGACGCGACCCGCACAAATCACAACTGTTAATCGAAACCGAATTCGCATCGCGCGAACATTGCCACATTGAATTTCGGCGCGGCAAATATGTGCTGGTTGATCACTCAACCAATGGCACTTATGTGTATGTCGATGAGCAAGCGCCGATTTATTTGCGCCGCGAAGAATTGCCATTACAAGGTCAGGGCTATATTGGCCTTGGCCAGACCGTTACCGCCACCACGCCTTGGGCCCTGCATTTTAAAGTGTGAAACCACTCCTCATGGATACTGAAAAAAAAATCGAATACGCCACTCCCAGTTTGCTTCGTCGATTCGCCGCTATGGTGTATGACAGCTTATTGCTGATGGCCGTCAGCATTTTATATGGTGCTGTAATGACAGGAGTTAACGTAGCTATTAAAGGTGTACCGGCAACAGGTGAGCGAGTAACTTGGGGAATATTCGGGGTAATTGTTTTTATTGGCTGGATACTAACGATTGGCTATTTCTTTTGTTATTTTTGGCACAAGTCCGGGCAAACCTTGGGAATGAAAACCTGGCGAATGAAGGTCGTGAATAACAACGATCTCAATTGCCCTGGCTACACGAAGTGCATTATCCGCTTTCTCTGCGCGCCACTCTCACTTGGCCTGTTAGGCGCCGGTTATTGGTTGATGTACACCAACCCCGAACGCCAAACAATCCACGACAAAATCAGTAAAACGCGGACACTGCTACTCGAAAAAGAAGCAAAAAAATAGCAGTATTTACCGCGCTCTGTTAAGCAAATAAACGCCCAACACGGTACATAAGACAATCGGGATTAACACCGCAATGAGCGGCGGAAATCCGAATACCAAGCTGGATGGGCCGAGCAGTTTCTGCAGCAATAAAAAGCAAATTCCGAACACAACACCCGTGAAAATCCGCTGCCCCATCGTCACACTGCGCAATGGGCCAAATACAAATGAAATGGCAATTAACACCAATGCAGCTGATGCAAGGGGCTGTAACAGTTTCTGCCAAAATGCCAAGCTGTAATTGCTCGCCTTGAGGTTTTGCTCTTCCAAATAATTGGTGTAGTAATGCAGATTACGCATGGAAATATCTTCCGGCGCAAGCACAAGGATATTAAACAGATTGGGCGTTAACGGCGTTTCCCAGCGACGAGTTGCAAGCACCTCGTTATGCACAGTCTCTTCATTCAGCACAGTCGTTGAGATATCTTTTTCTTCCCAATATCCATCCTGATAAACCGCTTCTTTGGTAAAGCTCGCCGACTCTAGCTGATGCTGGTCATTGAACTTGTAACGCGTCAAACCGTAGATAACACCATTGGGCATAACCGCGCTGACATACATAAATTCATTGCCTTCGCGATTCCACACTTTCTGCGGCGCCTGTTGGGTGATGTTGTATCTCAAAAAGTGACGGCGGTTATCGGCCATTTGCTCTGTGTAAGGTGCAATAAACTCACCCAGCAATAATGCGATAGCAATAAATACCAGCGCAGGGCGCAATGCAATCCATGCGATTCGTTTTACCGATACGCCTGCCGATCTCACCACTACCAACTCGCTGGTACTTGCGAGCAAACCAAGACCCGCCAAACATCCAATTAAACAGGAGTAGGGAATCAAATCGTACAAGCGACGCGGAACGGTGAGCGCCATGTAATAAAACGCCTCCAATGCGGTGTACGTCTCATTCACTTTTTCCAGCTGGGCGATCAGACCGAAAATAAAATCCAGTGCGATAAATACCAGCAAAGTCAGGGCAATCGCAAAAAAGACAGTGCGCGATATGTAGTTGGTAATCTTACGCATGGGTAGCCCTCGCCGGTTTAGCGCGTGAGTGCACCAACGCCTGCCAATTCAACATAGTTAACGCAATAATCAGAAATGGAATATGCACAACCCAAACACCTAAAGACGCCGGCAAACCACCTTCAGCAATAGCACCGCGTGCGTTAATCAAAAATGCGAGGTAGAAAATATAAATTAAAATCGCCGGAAGCATTTTCAAATAGCGGCCCTGGCGTGGATTGGTTTTACTCAGAGGTACCGCGAGTAGAGTGGCAATCAGTACCATCAGCGGCATAGAGATGCGCCACTGCAATGCCGCTTTGCTTTCCAAATCATCTGCTGCCAAAAGTTGGGCAGTGGTTTTACCATCAGCTTCACTTTCAAATTCCGCCTCACTGGTGGTGGGTGGCAAATAACGCCCCCACTCATTAAAGCGGGTAATTTTAAATTCTCTGGTTCCAGGAATGCCTTCATAGCGATGGCCATTGTGCAACACCAGATAACGCTGTCCGTAATCGGCGATGTAAGCTTGCTCACCAGTTTCAGCTACTACAATCGATGAATTGGTTTGCCCATCCTGCTGCGCAACAAATACTTTGTCCAAACGTTTGTTGTTTTCACTTACTTGCTCAACGTAGGTCATAATGCGCCCCTGCCCTATGGCCTGGAAACGCCCCTCCTGCAAACTTTCAAATTCACTGCGATTGCGCTGCTCGGCAAGTGTTTGTTCCGTGAGTTGCGCACCGAGCGGGCTCAACCAAAAACTGAACGCGGCGACGATAACCGCCACTACAGCTGCGGGCGCCAAAGTTATACGCACCAGTTGCCACTGACTCATACCAGTGGCAGACAAAACGACCATTTCACTTTCGATATACATCCGGCCATAAGCGAGCAAAATTGCCAGATAAAAACCCAGCGGCAGAATGAGTTCGAGCAAGTTGGGCATGCGATACGCAATGATGGTGAACAACACATCCACAGCAAGTTTGCCTTGCGCGGCATCATCGAGGTAATCGCTGAATTTTCCCGAGAGGAAGATGGTGAGCAAAATTGCACTCACTGCAAAACTGGTGATTAATAAATCCCGTGAGAGGTATCGAAAAATAATCAAAGTGATAATCCTGTCATTCGACATTAGCGTCCGGCATGTACAAAACTTATCCAGATCTACCGCTAACATCTATAGATGCGCAGCGCAGGTGTAACTAGTGACTAATGTTAAGCGACAAGGTTCCGGTTTTCACCGAATTTTGCCGCCATGCCCCGCGCGAATTGTGGCATTATCACGTACTGCGCCCGATTTGTCTTGAGCGAATTTTTCACAGCTTTTTTACCAAGGACTTTCTATGACCGCCGCCAAAGCCTCTGCAAAATCTGCCAAACCTGCGACTCCCAAATCCGCCCTTATCCAGTTTTCTGCCAAAGCAATTGAACCGATCAAACAAGCGACAGATTGTCTGGTTGTCGCCAGCTATGAAGGCGTAAAACTGTCTCCGTCTGCCAGTGCTATTAATAGTGCTGATGCACAGCAGTTAGAAACGCTGCTCAAGCGTGAAGGATTCCAGGGGAAGGCTGGCCAAAGTTTACTGCTGTTGAATCCCCAAGGGATTGCGGCCGAGCGCTTGCTGGTACTGGGCTTTGGCGCAACCAAAGATGGTCATGTGAGCGCAGACAATTATCGCCGCGCGGTACAAAAAATCGCCGATGCCTTGCGCCCGACGACCTGCACCGACATCACTCTGGCACTGGCAGAAGTAAGTGTGGAGCAGCAGAACACTGAATGGCAGGCGCGCCTTGTAGCTGAAAGCTTAAGCCTGCTGGATTACCGCGCGGATAAACTGAAAAGTAAACCGGCTGATGTCAGCCTAAAACTCAAAAAGGTTGTTTTTGGCGCAACTAAAGCACAAACCGCTGGCGCGACCAAAGGCTTGCAAGTTGGCCAGGCCATTGCCAAAGGCGTTAATCTGGCGCGCGAGCTGGGCGATTTGCCGGGCAATATTTGCACCCCGACTTACCTTGCCAGCGAAGCCAAGCGCCTTGCTACCAAGCAAGCGAAGCTGAGCGTAAATATTCTGGAAGAGAAGCAGCTGAAAGAATTGGGCATGGGTTCCTTCCTGTCAGTCGCTGCCGGTAGCGATCAGCCCGCCAAATTAATCGTGCTGGAATACAAAGGCGGCAACAAAAAGCAGGCACCTGTGGCACTCGTTGGCAAAGGCATCACCTTTGATACCGGCGGCATCAGCCTCAAGCCTGGTGCGGCTATGGATGAAATGAAATACGACATGTGCGGTGCCGCCAGCGTGCTCGGCACCTTCCAAACCCTGTTGGACCTTCAGCTTCCGATCAACGTAGTTGGCGTCATTGCCGCTACCGAAAACATGCCTAACGGCAGTGCCACCAAGCCGGGCGACATCGTGACCTCCATGTCCGGCCAAACCATCGAAATTCTCAATACCGACGCCGAAGGCCGTTTGGTACTGTGCGATGCACTTACCTACACCGAGCGCTTCAAACCAAAAACGGTTGTCGATATCGCCACCCTGACCGGTGCCTGCGTTATTGCACTCGGCAACCATGCCACCGGCTTATTCAGTAACAATGACGACCTTGCCAAAGCCTTGTTGAAGGCGGGCGAAGAGTCAGCTGACCGCGCATGGCAAATGCCGCTGTGGGACGATTACCAAAAACAACTAGATAGCAACTTTGCCGATATCGCCAACATTGGCGGTCGCGAAGCCGGCAGTGTAACGGCGGCCTGCTTCCTATCGCGCTTTGCTAAAAAGTTCGCCTGGGCACATCTGGATATCGCCGGTACCGCATGGCGCTCCGGTGGAGCCAAAGGCGCAACGGGTCGCCCGGTTGGCCTGTTGGTGCAATATCTACTGAATCAGGTTTGATCGTGACCCAAGTTGATTTTTATATTTTGCCGGAAGCAACCAGCGATGCGCGCTGGTTGTTTGCCTGCCGTTTGATCGATAAGGTTCAACGCATGGGCATGCGTGTGCTGGTTGCGATGGATACTGAAGCAGACGCGCGCCAATTCGATGAACTACTCTGGACCTTCAAGCCAGAGAGTTTTATTCCGCATCAGCTCATTAATGGCGGCAAACCAGCACCTGTGGAAATAACCTTCACTGCGGACGCTGGCGATCATCAAGGTTTATTGCTTAACTTGAGCAAGACTACCCCACCCTACTTCAGCCGCTTCGAGCGCTTGAGTGAGGTGGTGATTCAGGAACAACAAAGTTTGCAATCCAGTCGCGAGCGCTTCAGCTTTTATAAAAGCCGCGGCTATCCGATTGAAACCCGGAAATTGTGATACGAACAGACTAAGGCGATTGTCAGGTATGCATCATGGCCAATACGAATAAAACCAAAGCCGAAATATTGCAGGAGCTGGAATCAATAAAAGGATTATTACTGGAAGAGGATGACATCCCGATTCTGCAAGATATGGAAGACGAGGACGAAATTCTCGACGAAGAATTCGACTCTGAACCGCCGATATTATTTTCCCGTCATGAATCTGTATTGCCCGGGCAAGGGTCGTTATTTGATGAATTAAATCCGCTCAAAATACCTACCATATCGGCAGAGCGAATTACACCCGAAGGCCACACACCGGCAGTCACCAGTATTGCGCAGCAATTACAGCAAACTATTTCAGCAGCGCAGGATGAGCATGTAAATACGCCTTCATCACCCGATACAAAAAAGCCGGGCTTTGTATCCCATCTGACAAACAATTCGCACGTGGCAACACATCAACCCCAGCGCAATCTTGCCAAAGCCAGCGGTGAAAACCCATTCCTGCCACAACATATCCGCGAGCGTTTACACGGCAATAATCCGCCACCGCTATTCGAATATGAGACTGCGAAAAAAATTATCAGCTCCACTAAAAATATCGCCAACAAAACCAACAGGCCGCGTCAGTATTTAGTGGAAGCCGTTATGCTCAGTATGATGCCGCAGCTTGAGCGCGAGCTGCGCAACCATCTGTTTGCGATGAGCGTGGAGGATTTGGAAAAGCTGTTAAACGAAGATGAAGACTAAACTTGCAGCGATTAATTAATCGCTGCAACTGCTTTACAAGCATTGATTAGGAAGCTGCTGCCGCCAATTCACGCGATGATTTTACTTTGCCAAATGCCCAAATCGCGATAAACACCAGCACAATATTCACCACAAATACTTCGTGATACCCGTACATATCTGCCACCAAACCCACCATCAAGCTGCTGAATAAATTGCCTACGTGGGTAGTGTTGGTATAGAGCGCTGATGCACCACCAGAGCGGCCCGGCATTAAATCCTGAATCACCGAAACGCCCAATCCAGCCAGTACACCAATAAACACCGCATTAAAAATTTGCAGCACAAATAGGTGCCACAACTCTGTTGCAAAATAAACGCCCACATACAAAATCAATGCCGCTACACCAGCGCAACGAATCAAACTGATTAAACGGAAACGACTGGCGTAATGGCCGGCAAGCAGCATAAAAGGAACTTCCAATGCAGCAGTTGTGCCCATCACCCACCCCATCCATTGCGCTTCCAAATGCAGGTTATCTTTCAAATGGATTGGCAAGCTAATGAGGTAAGCGTTGTTCACGCCCCACATTAATGAAAATGCAATTGCACACAATAAAAGGGATTGTTTGATACCCGGCGATAACGATGGCAGCGCAAGCTGTTCGCCATCCGCATTTACCGGCTTATTTTTCGTGGGCAGGCGCGGCAATAATTTAAAGCTTGCGATGGCAACCAATATGTATAAAACGGCAGCGATACCGTAGCTCACATCAAAACCAAAATAAGTCGCCAATAAAAATCCGGCTGGCGGGCCCGCAACCCAGGCAAACGCAATTTGCGCGCGCATGATCGCGTTAAACAGCGGAATGCGTTCGACTGGTATTTCTGCTTCGGCGTAATCGAGGCTATAGGCCATGATTTGCGAGAAGGACACCATCGACAAACTGAGCAAAAAAATCGCAGTGAATGCAACCAACCAATAATTGCGCGATAACGCAAAAATCACACAGGCCACAGTGCCGAGCAGACAACAAACAGCGACCAGCGGGCGACGGTCTGCAAGCTTGTCAGACCAATGCCCAATCCAGTGGTTGTAGGCAATACTCGCCAACGCGATCCCGGCAAACGCCAAACCCACCAACAGCGGGCGCACGGCAATTTCTTTGGCAAGAAACAGGCTAAAGGTGGGCAACACCAAGGCACCAACAACACCCGCAGTGAAAAACAACAGGTATAAACCCAGTGCTATAGGACGAAATAAGGGAGAGGACACACTCAGTACCGGACGGGAGAGGACAAGCGCGCATCATAGCTGAAACCGGTTACGGCCAACATGGGGAGAAAGCGGATTAATACTTTTTAACCAATCGCTAAACCAGATACAACCGGCTTATTTAAGGGTGATCGCTGTGCGCTTTCTGTATAATCGCCGCAATTGCCTACAAGGCCCGCCATTGCACCCGAGGATATTCCATGCAATGCATTAGCATTCAAATCCAACCAAAACACAGTCGCGAGTTTAACCGCGACCAATTCCTGCAACGGGTGCGAGCCATCCGCTCACCCGAGGTGGACGCGATCGAGGAAAAAGGCAAACTCTACCTGAGCTTCAATTTTTTCACCGAGTTCCCCGCACAACTCTGGCAGGAGTTGAATGCTGCGCTGTATCAGGATGCCATCTACGGCGCGGTGATTGCCCCGGTTTCTGTCGCTATTTGCGAAGGCGAAACCGACGAAGAATGCCTGTTACTGCATCATTTTGATTCCAGCGAGAAACTGGATTCGTTTTAAAAAACCCCTCCCCTGAGTACATCATGTCGACAATTAATTGGTTCCCCGGCCATATGCATAAGGCCCGCAAAGAAATTGCGGAAGTCATGCCTCATGTGGATGTGGTCATCGAGGTCATAGACGCGCGCATTCCTTTCTCCAGCGAAAACCCGCTGGTGCCGAGTTTGCGTGGCGATACTCCACTGATCAAATTACTCAACAAAGCCGATTTGGCCGACCCGGCAATTACTGCCATGTGGGTCGAAAAAATGGAACAGGAAGCCGGAGTAAAAGCGCTACCGGTGAGCCAGCAGCGCCCTGAGCAAATCCGCAACCTGCTGAATGTCTGTACCACTCTGGTCAGTGAGCGCCAGCGCGAAGTGCGCCCTGCCCGCGCAATGATTATGGGTATTCCCAACGTCGGCAAATCAACCATCATCAATACCCTTGCCGGACGCGTAATCGCCAAAACCGGCAACGAAGCCGGTGTGACCAAAGCGCAACAGAAAATCAAATTGGAAAACGGAATTTTATTGACCGACACTCCGGGATTTTTGTGGCCCAAATTATCACCACCGTCTTGCGGTTATCGCCTGGCAATTACCGGTGCGATTAAAGACACCGTATTTGATTACGCCGATATCGCACTCTACGCCGCGGAATATTTGCTCCAGGCCTATCCAGAAGCATTAAAAAAGCGTTACGGACTGGAGGAGTTACCCGAGTCTGATGTGGAATTGCTTGATGCTATAGGCGTAAGACGCGGCTGCACCCGCAAAGGTGGCGGAGTAGAAATCCAAAAAGTTGCATCGATATTGATTACTGAATTACGCGCGGGTTTACTCGGGCCGATCAGCTGGGAAACACCGGAAATGACCCAGCGCGAAGTCGAAACCGCAAAGGCAGACGATGAGAAAAAGCGCATCGAAAAAGAAGAGGCAGATCGCATCCGCCGGTTGAAAACCAAAAAAAATCGCCGCTAAGCGGCGATTTTTTTAAATATGAAAAATTATCTACAACAAACTGCGCACGTAATCTGCAAGCGCATGCGGCTCAAGTGTAGTTGCTAACTCATCCGGCAATTTCTTAACATGCCACACTACAGTCCAATCAAAATGCTCACCCGGCGCCAGCGAAACTGAAGCGCCCTGCTGCTTCATTTCAATAAAGATATGTTCAACATGAGCAAATATTTCGATCTCACGCTCACCACTGGCAATCGCTTCTGGCGGGCTATCGTTAAATTGTTTTACTAATAAATATCCTTTATTGACGTAAGCAAACCAACCTTCTTTACCATCCTGCATTAGCTTGTGATGATCAGTGCGGATTTTTTTTGCGTCGTATTGATACCAGGTCAACTCATCAATACTTTGTGCATCGAGTGGATAAAAAATCCCACTGATAGGTTCTGCATCACCGCGCGGATAAAACAAACTGCCCGCCGTCGGCAAACGCGTTACCTCAAGCGGTGCAACACTTTTTTGGTGATCGCTGTGATTGGTGATGCGATAAGTAACCTCAATCCGGTCATCGCCAGAAGGGATATAAGTTTTGGTAAATTGATAACCGGTTTTCTTATCAATACCACTGGTCAGCACCAAACGATCACTATCAGAACTTAGTGTGTAGGGTTTGCTATCCAGCGTATCAATAGGAGGCCAACTCCACTCGGATTGCGGGCTCGACCAAAATACGGTGCCCCAGTCGGTGATTTTGTCTATATCGGCAATGCCCACCAACAACTCGTGGTCATCAAACTTGAGAGATGAAATGCGGGCACCAATTTTTGGCATTATCTCCATCCGGAGGTTGCCTTGCTTGATAAAGAGATGTGCCCCATCCTGCTTGCAAAATACTGGCAACTGCTCAACCTGCTTGGACTTGCCACACCCGAACAAAGCCACTGATATGGCCAGGAATGCGATCAGGGAATAGCGTTTACTCATTGTCTATCATAATCCTCTAGCAGCCAGATGACCGTTACATTACAGCGGAACCCTCCCGGGGTTCACTTGTTACGGTTTTTTTACAGGTGTACCAGTGTAACCACTTTTGATGGCAGCGACCATTTGCCGCGAGGTAAAGCCTAGTAAAGCAAGGTAAATAACTTGCGCTGAAACTCAATCGCCAAGGGATCACCCTTGCCAAGTGCTGCAATAATTGCAGTCAATGTTTTACGCGCCTCACCTTCAGCAAAATTGCGCTCGGTGCGAATGATTTCCAATAAATGTTCCAATGCAGGCCGATGCTGTGCTTCTTGATGATATTGAAGAGCCAATTGATAACGCACTGTTAAATCCTGTGGCGATTTAGCAAAACTTTCTTCTAAGGCCGCAAGCTCTGGTGTTTTAGCCGCTTGTTTTTTCAGCGCAATCTGCGCCATTAATTGTTCGTAATGCGCATCCTGATCAGCCATTTTAATGGTTGCCAAGGTCGCTTCAGCATTATCAATTCGATTAATTTCTAGCTGAGATTGCGCAATCAATAACGCAATACTCGCTAATTGTTGCGAAACATCATAAGCCTGACGCAGCAGCGGTAATGCATCAGTAAAATTTCCTTCAGCCATCAAAGCTTGTGCTTGATTAAGCGGTGCCTCCCATGGCTTAGGCAAATACTTTGCCAAAACTTCACGCACTTGCACTTCAGGTAGTGCGCCAGTGAAACCATCTACCGGCTGACCATTTTGCATAATCATTACTGTCGGCAAGCTGCGCACACCGAATTGCGATGAAATCATTTGCTGATCATCCGCATTCACTTTTGCAAGTAAAAATGCACCCGCATATTCGTTGGCAAGTTTTTCCAAAATCGGCATTAAATTTTTACAGGGACCACACCACTCCGCCCAAAAATCGATCACGACCGGGCGATTAAATGATTCATCAATTAAAAACTGCTGCGCATTATCGAGCGTGATATCGACAATTGATAACAAAGGGGCATTCATTGGCATTACTCCATTTCACGCAAACTGATTGTGACGTTTTCAGTTGCGCTGGAAACATAGGCGATTGATTCGGTAATAGTGACGGTGAGATTCATGGTTTTGTCGGCGAGTGCGGTGAGCGCCTGTAATTCATCGGCAGCAAAATGGTGAATGCTCACTTTTGCTAACGCACGTATGGCAGCGCTGTTGGTTTTCCACCACACATCCATACCGCGACCATAACTAAATACTTTTACCGCTTGTGATTGGCCTGAGGCTTTTTTTAACCGATCCGGTGCAGGCTGCCCCACTTCGATCCATTCGAGGATGGTACCGTTGTCATGCTTCAACCATAAATCCGGCTCCTCCATCGAGGAAAGACCTTTGGTAAAGGTTAAATTCTCCGCAGCGCGATAACAAAAGGCTAGAATACGCACCATCATGCGCTCGACGGTTTCCGATGGATGCAGGGCGATAGTCAGGTTGAAATCGCCAAACACGTTGCGATCCATATCCGATAGCGTCAGGTTCGCCTTATAAATAGTTGCCTTCTCTGCCACAATTTTCTCACTTAATCAAAGCTAAATAATGTCCGATACTTCATTTGAAATACCGCAAAAATTCGAATTCACTGTTACCCAGGCAGAGCAAACCGCATTGGATTTGCTGGCCGAAGGCACTGGCCTATCCAAGCAGCGTATCAAGGATGCAATGAACAAAGGCGCGGTTTGGTGGACACTGAAAGGCAAAACATTGCGTTTGCGTCGCGCCACCAAGGTTTTGCATAAAGGCTCAACAATCCAGTTTTTTTACGATGAGCAGGTACTCTCGCGCAAACCTGAGAGTGCCAGTTTGATTTACGATGCAGGCAATTACAGTATCTGGTTCAAACCCGCAGGCATGCTTTCGCAAGGTTCCCAGTGGGGCGACCACTGTAGCATTTTACGGTGGGTTGAAGTGAATGGACAGCCCAATCAGGGCCAGCGGCAGCGGGAATGCTTTTTGGTACATCGCCTTGATGCCGATGCACAGGGGCTGATTATCCTCGCGCACGACAGCCAAAGCGCTGCAAAATTATCCACCCTGTTCCAGGCGCGCGATATGCGCAAACTTTATCAGGCGTGGGTAGTGGATGATTGCGATATTCCCGCAACCGGTATGACACTGAATTATGAGTTGGATGGTAAATCGGCCATTACCAACATCAAAAAAATCCGTGTGGAAAATAATAAAACCCTGCTGGATGTGCATATCGAAACGGGCCGCAAGCATCAGATTCGTCGCCACCTTGCTAATATTGGTCATCCAATTGTCGGCGATAAGCTTTACGGCACCAAGTCCAGCGCCGGATTGCAGTTGCTCGCTTATCGATTGGAGTTTGTTTGTCCGAATACCAAACAACCGGTAATAGTAGAGCTGCCGGTGGAAATGCAGTTTAAATAGCGCAATAAAAAAACAATAATGCCGAGTGAATCCAAAACAGGGATATCACCAGTCTTAATAACGCACAACTAACAATAACCGGCCATCGCAATGGCCGTTTGTCTATCAATGGTAGAAGGAATAAACCATGACAGCATCCGTATCATTTACCTACCCTGCCGCCAAAATGGATCGCATAGTAACGCTGGATGTTCTGCGCGGTTTCGCGCTCTTTGGCATTCTCTATGCGCACATGATTTTTTGGTATGCCGCTGGCCCATTGCCGGAAGAAACCTATCAACAATATAAAGACATAGGTAGCGGTATCGCGATAGGAACTTACATGATTTTTATTATCAGTAAATTCTTTGCGCTGTTCTCATTTTTATTTGGGTTAAGTTTTTATATCCAAATTCAAGGATTGATCAATCGCCACCAACCGGTTATTACCCGTTTTGGTTGGCGGCTGGCAATTCTGGGATTTATAGGTTTACTACATCACGCATTTTGGCGCGCTGATATTTTATCAATCTACGTTCCGCTCGGTTTTCTGCTGCTTTTTCTCCGCAATATCAGTAACAGAGCGCTGCTTATCGCTGGGGTAATTTTGGTGCTAAATATTCCCACCAAAATTGCCGAACTCATTTCTATTGCAGTACGCGACCAATTGATACTGATCGATTTTGATCAAAAAAATGCAGGCGCTGAGTTCTATGCCATCGTCAGTGAAGGCTCTTTTATTGAAATGATTAAACACAACATCCATGCGATGTCAGATAAGTTTGTTTATCAAATCAATAGCGGCAGAATGGTCATCACTTTCGGCTTCTTTTTATTGGGCATGCTGGCCGGGCGGATGCAGTGGTTTGAAAATATTCGCGCTTATGCAGGCCAATTTGAGCAAACATTAAAAAAGAGTGCTTGGGTTGCAGCCGTTGCAATCTTATTCGGCATCACCTTAGGCCTAGGTGCATTTTTGTTAAAAATAGATTTAGGCAAAGTGCCATTGGGCGGTTGGCTGATCGGATTTATCGTGGAGTTTTTCAATGTGAGCCTAACACTCATCTACATCACCGGCATCAGTCTACTTATGCTTAAACCCAAGTGGGAGATTCGCTTAACGCCGCTCGCTGCGGTAGGAAAAATGGCGCTGACCAATTATTTAATGCAGACGGTTATTGGAGTATTTATCTTCTTCAATGTTGGCTTGGGTTTATTTACCAAAACCTCGCCAGCAGTGAATGCACTTTTATGTTTTGCTATTTTTACAGCACAAATTTTCTTTTGCCGCTGGTGGCTAACCAACTTTCACTACGGCCCGATTGAATGGTTGTGGCGTTCAGCAACTGATTTTAAATGGCAGCCTTTTTATAAACGCAGACTTGAAGGCAGCCTGGATCGCATTTAAACATTTACTCTTTCATAAAACGAACACAAAGAAAAATCCCCACTGACCGCGCGGCCAGTGGGGATTTTCATTTAACAACTACAACTATTAATTACATTGATTATTCAATGCACACGCTCTAACAGCATTCGAGAAAGCATAGCCAGTCAAACCATCTTCCCATGTAGACCAAGCCATAACACCGCGCAGATCAGGATAGGTCTTTGCTGGTTTGTAACCGCTACCGCAATCACCGGAGCGCAAGCAACGAATTGCCGCTTTCACAACAGTCGGGTTGGTGTAACCGCTACCCGCTGCAGCTGGTGAAGTAGATGCTGGCAAACCGATCACAACTTTGTTTGCAGGTAAGCCAAGGTAACTTACGCCGGTGCTACCAATTGGGAAACCTTCGATCAATGCTTCAGTCCAGGCTACCAAACCATCTTGCGTTGCAGAGTTGTAGAACTGGCCATTTTTACCTGGCATAGAACCGGTGTTGTAGTACTGCATTTGTACCCAGCTGATATCGTCACGCAGTGCATTCATCAGTGGCAAATAAACACCCCAGTTGTATTGACCCAACCAGTTATTTGGCAAGTTAGCACCGATGGTGTGCGCAGTTTCAGGAGCCATGGTCAACAGGAAGTTTGCACCATAACGCGCTTTCAAACGCTTGATTGCACGCACCAGATAATCCGCAGAATATTGCGGGCTGGTTTGGCTAATTTGCGCATTTGGATTGGTGTGAAGACCTTTTTCGGTATCGATATCAATACCGTCCAAACCAAATTGATCTTTGATCGCGATGAAAGAATTTACGAAATTGTCTTCATGGGTTTGGTTGTTCAGAACAAAGGTCGCATTAGCACCGCCGATCGACAGCAATACTTTTTTGCCCGCGGCTTTTGCTGCAGAAATTTGTTCTGCGGTTGGATTGTTTTGAACACCACCATCATTGCCCAGATACAGCGAACCGTTTGCATTGATTGATGGGAATGAAATATTCAATACCGTGTAGTTAGGAATTGTCGCTGGTACTTCCAACGGCCAATGCCAGTTTTCCCAATAACCTACCAATTCTCTACCCGCTGAGGTCGCAACAGAGCTGCTGCTAAATGATGAAGTGCTTGAACGAGAAGAAGACGAAGGCGCTACGCTACTTGGTGCAGAAGAACTGGAGCGCGAAGTCGCTACGCTAGATGAACCAACACCTGGGCAATTACCACCGGCAGTCCATGCTTGTTGCCAATAGGTACCAGTGCCTGGTGCGTAGGCCCAAGCTGCGGTTGATGCACACCAACCAGCAATTTGACAGGTATAAACGCCACCAGCATTAGTGACTACTGCACCCGCGCTGTAATTAGTGCCGGCAACATAAGTTGGACAAAGGCTAACCGAGCTGCTTGAAACCGAGCTTGAAGATCTGCTGGAGCACACGGAGGGATTTCCTTCCGAGCAATTCACACCAGAACTGGAAGACGAACGAGAACTTGATGAAGGCGAGCTCGGTGCAACTGAACTTGGCGCAACGCTGGAAGAAACACTGTCACAAACACCATTATCGGTCCAATGTGCCCACTGACCTGAAGATGTGGTTGGGTTATTAGCCTGCGTCCAATAGTTAGCAGTGTAGCCGCGATTCAAATGCTGCACCTTATTCCCTTGGGTATAAACGCTAGCGCTGTTCCATTGCGCCAAACCAGAACAATTTACTGCCAACGCTTCCGTTGACAGCAAGGACACACTCAGCAGTGCTCCCAGCGGGATTAATTTTTTCATCGACGTTACCTATTTAATTATCATTAGTTAAGGAATGAACTGACGAATAACAACAAAACTTTCTCACCGTCGTTAGTTGCTGCGTACCACCAATATTCGCCAGTCAGCGGCTGTCAACGTTGTCATTTGCGGGTACGCAGAATCCTGAACAATAAAAACAACAGCAATAGTTAGGGAATTTTCTGGTACAGGCGGGAGGACAAACTTACATCAGACAAGCGACTGCCAGCGAGAATAAGTATATCTTTTATACAAAGCAAGAGATTAACTTATAAAAACAAGAACAAACCGGCATTTTGACGTGATAAAAAACGCGGAAATGTGAACCGGTATTTTTATGCAAAATATAATTGTCCGCAGCATAGAAAAGTACAGACAAAAAAATAGCGCCCGTAGGCGCTATTTTCAGTAACTATTGCTTATTCCGGACGCATATGCGGGAACAACAATACATCGCGAATCGATGGTGCATTGGCGAACAACATGATCAAGCGATCAATACCAATCCCCTCGCCTGCTGTTGGTGGTAAACCGTATTCCAGCGCGCGCACGAAGTCAGCATCGTAATGCATAGCTTCATCATCACCGGCATCTTTCTCACGCACTTGTTGCATAAAACGTTCAGCCTGGTCTTCTGCATCGTTCAACTCAGAGAAACCATTCGCCAATTCACGACCACCGATAAAGAATTCAAAGCGATCAGTCACCGCAGGGTTTTCATCATTGCGACGTGCCAGTGGTGATACTTCAATTGGGTACTCGGTGATGAAGGTTGGCTGATCGAGTTTGTGCTCAACGGTTTCTTCGAAGATTTCGATATGGATTTTGCCCAGACCGTAAGAATCTTTCACTTCAATGCCCAAATCTTTGGCTGCTTTGGTTGCACCTTCGATTGTGCTTAATTGCTCACGGGTGATTTGCGGGTTGTACTGCAACACCGAATCGAATACTGACAAGCGAGTAAACGGCTTACCGAAATCATATTCGCTGGTTTGGTATTTCAATGTAGTACCGCCAGTCACTTCAACGCACAACTTACGCAGCAAATCTTCAGTCAAATCCATCAAGTCTTTGTAATCAGCGTAAGCTTGGTAGAATTCCATCATAGTGAATTCTGGGTTGTGACGAGTAGAAACGCCTTCGTTACGGAAGTTACGGTTAATTTCAAATACGCGCTCGAAACCACCGACGACCAAACGCTTCAAATACAATTCCGGCGCGATACGCAGGAACATATCCATATCCAATGCATTGTGGTGAGTGATAAATGGTTTAGCTGATGCGCCACCAGGGATCACATGCAGCATCGGTGTTTCCACTTCCATAAAACCACAACCAATCATGTAGTTACGGATAAAGCTAATGCACTGCGAACGCAAACGGAAAGTGTCGCGCACTTCCGGGTTCACAATCAGATCCACATAGCGTTGGCGATAACGAATTTCCTGATCGCTCAGGCCGTGGTATTTATCCGGCAGTGGGCGCAAGGATTTGGTGAGCAACTGATACTCTTCCAAATTCACGTACAAATCACCTTTACCAGATTTGTGCAGTGCGCCTTTTACACCGACGATATCACCGATATCCCACAAGCCCCATTTGTCTTTAATCACTTCCTGCGCTGCTTTATCAGCATACAACTGGATTGAGCCTTCACCATCCTGCACAACCATAAACGGGCCGCGTTTTGCCATGATACGGCCAGCAACGCTAACAACATGATTCAGCGCTTCCAATTCTTCTTTGGTCTTTTCACCGAATTGTTTTTGCAAATCAATGCTCTTGTCGCCACGACGGAAATCATTAGGGAATGCATTTCCCTTCTCGCGAATTGCAGACAGCTTTTGACGGCGCTCTGCGATCAATTTGTTTTCATCATGCGCTTGTGCATCTGGCTGTGCTGAATTGATTTCGTTGCTCATAGTCTTCACTGATCGTTGATAAAAGTTTAGGGCTAAAAATTAGGGGCTGATCCAACTAAAATACATTACAAACCGGCTTTAAGGCTTTCGACAATAAATTGATCGAGATCACCATCCAATACGGCTTGGGTATTTGAGGTTTGCACGCCGGTGCGCAAATCTTTAATGCGTGAATCATCCAATACATAAGAGCGGATTTGGCTGCCCCAACCGATGTCAGATTTATTATCTTCCATCGCTTGTTTTTCCGCATTGCGCTTTTGCATTTCCTGCTCGTACATTTTTGCACGCAGCATTTTGTACGCTTTATCGCGGTTGGCGTGTTGCGAACGTTCGTTCTGACACTGCACTACGATGTTGGTTGGAATGTGCGTAATACGCACTGCAGAATCGGTTTTGTTAATGTGCTGACCACCGGCACCACTTGCACGATAAGTATCGATACGCAAATCAGCCGGATTGATTTCAATCTCAATATTGTCATCAATTTCGGGCGAGACAAAAACTGAACAAAATGACGTGTGGCGACGATTACCAGAGTCGAATGGTGATTTACGCACTAAACGATGCACACCAGTTTCGGTGCGCAACCAACCAAACGCATATTCACCTTCAAAATAAATGGTGGCACTTTTGATACCGGCCACATCACCCGCAGATACTTCCTCAAGGGTAACTTTAAAGCCTTTGGCTTCGCCCCAGCGCAAATACATACGCAAAACGATTTCAGCCCAATCTTGGGCTTCAGTACCGCCTGACCCGGATTGGATATCAAGATAGGCATTGTTCGCGTCTGTCTCGCCCGAGAACATGCGGCGGAATTCCAACACACCTAATTGTTTATCGAGGCGATCCAACTCCGCTTGCACATCAGCAACCATGGATTCGTCATCTTCTTCCACGGCCATGTCGAGCAGCTCGCGCGAATCGCGCACGCCGGTATCCAGATCATCGATGGTTTTTACCACCATCTCCAGTGATGAACGTTCACGGCCTAATGCCTGCGCGCGTTCCGGCTTATCCCATACGCTTGGTTCGCCAAGGTCGAGTTCAACTTCTGCTAGACGTTCTTTTTTAAGATCGTAGTCAAAGATACCCCCTAAGCACATTGGTGCGCTCAGTAAGGTCTTTAAGGGCATTCAATAACGGATTGATTTCCATAATAAGGTGCGAATTCTAAGAGGTTGCGCCCATAAAAAGGCAAGAAAAAGCGAGGCGCGCATTCTACATGAGATGACCGATGAGGCCAAATCGCATGCGGCGCCCAACGGAATCCAGTCAACCCTCCCCTGCTCCATCGCACCCATTAAAACTATTTGTTCACCACCGCTGTTACCGGCTATCTGAGTTCACTCACCTTCTATATACTGAGGTAACCGGTTACATAGATGATCGGCAATAATCAAAAACGATAATAAGCTCGGAGATAAAATGAAAAATCCAGTCAGTCCCATTGCGGGCGCCGCTTGTTTAAGCATCGCTTTACTATTAACAGCTTGTGGCGGCGGAGGTGGTGGATCTTCAACCCCGGCACCAAAACCGGCTTCAAGCGCTGCTCCATCTAGCACTGCACTATCCAGTACTGCCCCATCCAGCACTGCATTATCCAGCACAGCGCCTAGCTCAGTTGCCCCATCCAGTATCAGCTCATCCAGCAAATTGTCGTCATCCAGTGCTGCGTCCGTTGGGAAATGCACGGTAGACGGCAAGCAGTGGAATACTTGTACAGGCGATAGCACTAATTGGGGATTTGAAAACGGCCAATATTGCATAGCGCAACAGTTCTGCCCCGCTAATCGCACCAGCCTTCCGGTTGCGACGATGCGCACGGCACCTGTCGATGCGAATGCCACTGCCAAAACCCAAGCTATCTATACCTACCTGAAAAGTATCTGGGGTCAGAAGACATTGTCAGGCCAACAGGACTTAACCTGGAAAGACTCAATCGATATGGCCGGCCGCGTTTTTACCGATACGGGTAAATATCCTGCCCTCATGGGTTATGACTTTATGAATTACGGCATGACCGCCAATTGGGTTGAAGGCATCAAGCAGACTCAGGAAGCGATCGATTACGCCAATAAAGGTGGTTTGGTGACCTTTGCATGGCACTGGCGCGACCCGGCATTACTCAACACCGCAAGCGTTAACGATGCGCAGTTTTACACCAAAGATACTGACTTCCAGATTCCCGTCAAAGATGGCGCACTCGACACCGGCAGTGCAGCTTATGCACAAATTAATGCAGGTATCGATTTAATCGCAGCAGAACTGAAAAAGCTTAACGATGCGGGCGTTAGCGTTTTATGGCGCCCACTGCACGAAGCATCAGGCAATAACGGCGATGGCTGGTTCTGGTGGGGGCGCACACGCACCGATGGAGTGCCGCAATCTTTCGCGCAAATTTTGTTGTGGCGACATATGTACGACCGCTTGACCAATCAACATGGTTTGCACAATTTGTTGTGGGTATGGAATGGACAGAACGCGGCTTGGTATCCCGGCGATGAATTCGTCGATATCGTCAGCCACGATATTTACGACAGCTCTGACAACAAAACCTATAAATCGCAGCTTGCGACTTACACCCAAGCCCGTAAATATCCAGCAGAAAACAAAATGGTCGCATTAAGCGAAAATAGCTACATTCCCGATCCAGATAAAATCGCAACCGACGGAGCCTGGTGGTTATGGTTTATGGTGTGGAATGATAGCGACACAGCCGCGGGAGTAACCAGCTCCGGCAATTTTTGGACGGGCGAGTATTACAATACTAACGCTCACAAAACCAAGGTATACAACCACAACAATGTGATCACGCTGGATGAGTTACCGGTTTTCTAAATTTACAAATCGTGATTTAAAAACCATAAAAAAGCCCTGCATTTGCAGGGCTTTTTTACATCACGTAAAGAAAACAATTAACGAATCGCACGAATCGGTTCATCGTGCAGTAACTCATGGCGAGCAAGGCGCTCTTCCCTACTTAAACCGGTATTGGCCGAGCGGCGGGTTTTTGGTGAGTAATCATAATCGTCTTCATCGTCTTGATAGTTAGACGAGTTGCCACGGTAATCTTCGTAAGTATTTTCATCCTCTGCATGCGCGCGGCCACGGGTTAGTAGCTGGTAGATTAGCGACAAGATTAACAAACCAATCCAGATGCCCAACATTAATTTCAGCACCGGTTTGATCGCTACAAAACCACCTTCCATATAGCCAAAAAACAAGGTGTAAATTGCGGGAGCCATGGTCATGGTTTCAGCATCAATCGCGTAGGGAGTGAATAAAATCACCATCACCGTGATGACGAAAAAATGTGCCCAGGCGCGGCCTGCGCGGCGAAACAACAACCAGGCAGCCAAGCTGCATCCGGTTGCGCCAATCAGGTACATTGCCCAAGCGTATTGATAGTCAGTCATATTTTCCACAATAAGTCTCCTCTCAAATCCCCAGGTTAATTAACCCAACGAACAATATGATCTTCCAAATCATCGGGATCAACTGCATTTTCATGGATCACCCGGCCAGCAACGGAAACACCGGCCTGATGGACGGAATTCGGATCGCCCGAGATCAACGGGTGCCAATCAAACAACGGAATTCCCTCTGCTTTTAATCGATATGCACAGGTTTCCGGCAGCCAGTAAGTCTCTTTCACTGTAGCAGGCGTCAATACTGCACAAGCCTCTACCAAGCGCTGACGATCAGTGTATGCCTGGCAGCGACAAGTGTCATGGTCCAAATAGCGGCAGGCGACATTGGTGTAATACACATCACCATCGTCTTCATCTTCCAATTTATGCAGGCAGCACTTGCCACAACCGTCGCAGAGGGATTCGAATTCCTCTGGTGACATTTGCTCAAGGGTTTTAGCCAGCCAAAAAACCTGTTGTGCCATGGGGTTTCCGATCGTGTTGCAAAAATGGCGACATTAATTGCCGGATAATTTTGAATTCAATGCACGCAACCGCTCCGCTTCCGGGTCGCGTTCGCTGCGCGGCGGCAACTGTAAATAGAAGCCTTTCTCTTCCAGACTTTCCGCAACTTTCTCGACGCTGGCATTCGCCAGTTTTTTTCCAGGCGTAAGCAATATCACCATCGCCTGCTGTGGCTTGCCGAATAGTTTCAACAAATCCTCTGGTACCTTGCTCAGGCCTTCCTCTTTTTTAACGTAGAGGTACATACCCTCTTCTTTTGGGCTGCGGTAAATTTCACAAATAATTTTCATAAGCTCTTCGTACTAGATAGGCAGGTTGTATTAAATGGTTGCCGAATTATTGGCTTGTGCGTTGGCCACTTGCAGTAATCCTTCGCCAATTAATCCAAAGCGCCAGCCCAGTAAACGCGCCGGTAATTGATACTCGCCGCCGTTCATACCTGAACGCACTAATTGCTCGTAATCTTTTTTGCGAATCAACACTTCAGCCGGAAGCTGTGCCTGCTCGGCATAATCGCGCACATAATTTTTCAGCGCTTTCATCAATGGCCCTTCGCTTTGCGCAAGTGGTGCATCAAGGCGCGCGGGCCAAGTAGATTCATGTAAAGCCAAGGCATCAGCAACAATTTGTAACAGCGTATCTGCATCTTGCTTTAGTGTGCGCGATGGGATGTCCGGCACTTTGGATAAATGCGCAACGTCCTGGATTCTTTTGCGCGCAATTTCCCACAAGGATGGTTCTTTGATTAAACGATTGCGCGGCAAATCGCGCGCGCGCGCTTCGCGCTCACGCCAAATGCATAACTGCTTTAACACCGCCAATTCTTGCGGGCGCAACTTCCAGGCAAAGCCAACCTTTTGGTAAGCATCACTGTAATCTTCAGTTTTACGCGCGTTTGTCACTAAATCGGCGCAATCACTTTTTACCCATTCCAAACGCTCATTGGCTTTTAATATCTGCAACAATTTTCCGTACACAATCAACATATGTGCAACATCAAGCGCAGCATATTTTAATTGCGCAACACTTAATGGGCGCTGCAACCAATCTGAACGGGTTTCGTCTTTGGGAATCTCAATGCCCAATACATTTTTAACCAGTGCCGAATAACCCAGACTAAAACCCAAACCGGCAAACGCAGCGGCAATTTGTGTATCAAACAAAGGCGCAGGCACAACACCTAACCAACGCTGGAACACTTCCAAATCTTCCGAGCAGGAATGCAATACTTTGGTTACATTGGTGTCGAGCATTAACTCGCGCAGCGGCGTCAGATTTTGAATCGCCAAGGGATCAATTAAATAGCAACCTTTACCATCGCCGATTTGCAGCAAACCCGCGATCGGATAAAAGGTATCGCTGCGCATAAATTCGGTATCGACTGCAATCGCAGCCTGGTTACGCCAACTGGCACAGAGTTCGGTTAATTGATCGTCTTGATCAATCCAGATTGGTTCACTTGGAATCAGCATTAAAATTATAGACTTCTACGAGAGGAAAACGCGTGAGCGAGAGTACCACCATCAATAAATTCCAACTCGCCACCGAGCGGAACACCATGGGCAATACGTGAGACAGTCACATTTAAATTTTTAGCGCGCTCGCTGATGTAATACGCGGTCGCTTCACCTTCGACAGTAGGATTGGTTGCCAGAATAACTTCTGTGATCGATTCCTGTTGCAACAGCTGGATTAGCTGGTCAACGCCAATATCTTCCGGGCCTATGCCATCAATGGGCGACAAATGCCCCAGCAACACAAAATATTTACCCTGATAAGTTCCCGCTTGTTCAATCGCCAATACATCGCCCGGTGTTTCAACCACGCAGAGCAAACTGTTATCGCGACGCGTGTTAGCGCAAATGCCGCAGTGCGCCTGTTCAGTGAGCGTGCGACAACGCTGGCAACGACCGACACCTTCAACTGCTTTATGTAAATTCTGCGCGAGACGCTCGGCACCAGCGCGATCGCGCTCCAATAAATGCAGCGCCATCCGCTGGGCGGATTTGGGGCCTACACCAGGCAAACAGCGCAATGAAGCCATGAGTTCATCAATTAACGGGCTGAACATTTAATTTCCAGTGGAATTATTTTCCGTTGGGAGCGCCACTTACTGCGCCCTGATATTTGTTGCGTTTTTTGGGGCGCAGTAAGCAGCGCACCTACGATTTAAAACAGTGCAACGCCATCAGCAATCAAAATGGCATTTTAAAATCAGGTGGAATTCCCATGCCAGCGGTCATTTTTGCCATTTGGTCGCGATTTTGCGTTTCGATTTTACGCACCGCATCGTTCACTGCTGCTGCCAGCAAATCTTCCAGCATTTCTTTGTCTTCGCTCATTAAACTTTGATCGATAGAAACGCGTTTCACATCGTGGCGACCAGTCATCACCACGCTGATCAAACCCGCACCGGCCGAGCCAGTCACTTCCGCCTTGGCAAGGTCTTCCTGCATTTTTTGCATGTTGGCCTGCATTTGCTGGGCCTGTTTCATCAAGTCGCCAATACCTTTCATAGCGTCCTCATCAATTAGTCAGTGAAAAAGTTAAATCGGTTGAATGGTTTCTTCGCGCAGCGTCGCACCAAATTGTGCGATCAATTGCTGCACGATAGGATCATTTTTAATTGCGCTAATCGCATCTTGCAGGCGCTCTTCGCGCAAACGGATTGCCATTTGTGCTGGTGTTTCTGCAGTGGTTTCGCCCATCTGGATATGAACAGTCACCTGCTCAACAAAATAATCACCCAGCAACGCCGCCAAACGTTTTTCGTGGCTGGTGTCGTACAAGGTGCTGTTGGCTTTATCCAATACAAAATGGAAGACATTGCCTTGTCGACCGACCATCTGGCAATTTGCAACGGTGCTCTGCAGGATGCCGGTAACGCCCAAGCCCAAATAAATTTCCGTCCAGTCAGCAGGACCCGCTTGCTCATAAGGCACTTTGCGCAGCACTTTTGGTGCTGGCGGTGCAACAGGTTCAACAACCGTTTTCTCTATAACGGGAGCTGCGCTGCTAGCTGCCAATATTTCAGCCGCCGGGGATGCCGCCTTGTCCATTGCAGGCGGCTGAGCCGCCTCAGACTTTTTTGGGTCATTTACCTCGGCAACCGGCGCTTCGTAATAAGCGGGCGCTGGCTCGTATTCATCTTCAGCCGGAACGTAATCATCATCTCCACCACTGTAACTTTCGTAAGGCGGAGGCTCAGGCATGGCCGGTGCTTGCTGCACCTGTGGCTGTGGTTGCTGCGGGCTAGGAACAGCCGCCGCGGGTGGCGGATTATTCACAGCGGGTGCAGTCATCGCTGGCGCAGCAGCTACCGGCGCTATAACCGGTGCGGCAGCTTGCGCTACAGCAGCGGGAACAGGAGCAGAAGCAACGACAGGAGCTGCAACAGGTTTAACCGGTGCAGCCGATGATTGCGGTAGCGCTTGGGTTGGTACATCAACAACACCTTGCGGCTTGAACGCCAGCATGCGCAACAACACCATTTCAAAACCGGCGCGGGGATCGGGGGCAAGCGGCAAATCGCGGCGGCCCAATAACGCAGTTTGGTAAAACAGTTGCACATCTTCCGACGGTAATTGTTGGGCGAGCTGCATAATCCGCTCGCGATCACCGTGGCTGTTATCCACCGCTTCCGGCAATGCCTGGGCAATCGCAATGCGATGCAACACCGCCAGCATTTCAGCGAGTGCACTGGCGTAATCCGGTGCTTGCTCGGACATCCGCTCTACTGCGGCCAATACCGCGCGACCATCCAGCGAAACCAAAGCAGTAACGATATCGTAAACCGCAGTTTGGTCGATGGTGCCGAGCATGGTGCTGACTTCAGCTTCGGTAATTTTGCCGGAGCCATAAGCAATCGCCTGGTCAGTCAAACTCATGGCATCGCGCATACTGCCGTCGGCAGCGCGGCCCAAATGCCAGAGCGCTGACTCTTCAAACGGCACCAGCTCTTCGTTCAACACAAACTTCAGGTGCTGGACGATGCGCTCGGGATTCATGTTTTTGAGATTGAACTGCAAGCAGCGCGACAAAATGGTCATCGGCAGTTTTTGCGGATCAGTCGTCGCCAGCAAAAACTTCACATGTGGTGGTGGCTCTTCCAGGGTTTTCAGCAAGGCATTGAAGCTGCTGTTGGAGAGCATGTGCACTTCGTCGATCAGGTAAACCTTGTAGCGACCGCGAGTCGGCGCGTACTGGACGTTCTCCAGCAGCTCGCGGGTATCTTCTACTTTGGTGCGCGAGGCAGCATCCACTTCGATCAAGTCAACAAAGCGGCCTTCGGCAATCTCGCGGCAGCTGGCGCATTGGCCGCAAGGTTCGGAGCTGACTCCGGTTTCGCAATTGAGGCATTTGGCGAGGATACGCGCGATAGTGGTTTTCCCCACGCCGCGAGTACCGGTGAACAGATAAGCATGGTGCAAACGGTTGTGATCCAGCGCGTTGATCAATGCTTGCAGGACGTGCTCCTGCCCAACCATTTCGCGGAACACACGCGGGCGCCACTTGCGCGCCAGAACTTGATAGCTCATGCCGATTGCTGCTCTCTACTCAAATAATGGGTCAAAGAATGGGGCTGTTTGCAAAAAACAGGGCGCGATTATAGCGAGCAATGCCGGAAATAGACACCGACACAGGGGGCGAAAACGGGCATGAATGGCCGTAATAACAGACAAGTTAAGTAAGGAAAGATACAGGTCGTAACGGGGGAGAGATTGGAGGCAACCTAACCAGCCACACCCCGGCACATAACTTACTGCTACCGTTGCTCCCTTCCGGGCCTGGCGGGGTTTACAGATCATTATTGCGAGGGGACCGGCTAGATCACCATTGCAGCTCGCGTTAACTATCCCAGTAAATGGGACGGTAAGCACAAGAGGCGCGCATTATCATCAGTTTGCACCAGCAATGCAAGGCACAATTTTTTTCTGGTCAGGATTTGAGCGGGAGAGAGCAATCTCTTGTTATTGAAAGATTTTATTATCATGGCGCCCATTGCAATTCCTTTTTCTGCCACTATCAACTAGGCTTCAAACAGTGTTTTTCTCCATGACAAAAACCACAACAATCCAATCCCATCGTTCAGGAGCATTTCTATGGCAACAGTGACCCTCAAAGGAAACCCATTCAACACTAACGGCAACTTGCCAGCAGCGGGCAGTAAAGCTCCTGAATTCAAATTGGTGAAAACAGATTTATCAGAGGTTTCCTCAGCGGATCTGGTGGGCAAACGTGTAGTACTGAATATTTTCCCAAGTGTTGATACTCCTACCTGTGCCCAATCAGTACGCACATTCAATGCACAAGCCAGCGCACTGAATAACACTGTTGTTGTTTGCGCATCGCAAGATTTGCCATTCGCCCTGGCGCGCTTCTGCGGTGCCGAAGGTTTGGATAAAGTAATCCCGGCCTCTGCTTTCCGCTCAAATTTCGCAGCAGACTACGGCGTAAAATTGGTAGACGGTCCACTGACTGGTCTGACTGCACGCGCAGTTGTGGTGCTGAACGAAGAAGGTAAAGTACTGCACACCGAATTGGTGAGCGAAGTTGCGCACGAGCCAAACTACGACGCAGCATTGAAAGCACTTGCCTAATCGCAAAGCGCTTTGAGCAAATCCAAAAAACGCCAGCAATCTTGCTGGCGTTTTTATTTAACTCTCATTCATCTAACCCTCACTCATCCAGCAATAGAGTTGATATACAAACGCGCTATCAATAGATGAGCTAATTACTAATCGCTCTGAAAAACACTCTGTTTTACCCCGCTCCTGCCCGCCCATTTCCGCGCCGCTGCCTATACTCAACCTTAAAGGTTTGGAAAGTGACCGTGCTAATGGAGTTGATTCAGGATGTCACTGCAGGACAATACCAAAAGTAATCCCAACTACATTAAAGACCTGCTGGATGCCGTGCCTGCAGGCATTATTGTGACCCATCAAAATGGGCGCATTAATTATTTAAATGAGGAAGCAGAAAGTCTGTTCGGCTACAGCCGAGGCGAACTGCTTGGGCAAAGTATCGACCTGCTGTTGCCAGACCGGTTTAGCCGTCACCATGCACAACTGCGCCAGGGCTACATCGACAACCCCTCTACCCGCTACATGGGCGCCGGACGCGACCTCTACGGCAAACGCAAAGACAACTCGGAGTTTCCACTGGAAATCGGATTGCGTTCACTTGTTGCCGATGGCGAACAATTGATTGTAGCGACCATCGTCAATATCTCCCGCCGCAAACAACTGGAAGAACGTCTAGCCAAAATTATCGACGCATCACCCTATGGCCAATTATTGGTGGACGAACGCGGTGTAATCCAATTAATCAATCCCAGCTTGTTAAAACTCTTTGGTTACAACAAAGAAGAACTGCTTGGAAAATCCATGGATATTTTATTACCCGAACGCTATCGAGATGGCCACGAAAAACTCCGCCTCGGCTATTTGCAAAAACCCAGCTTACGAGCCATGGGATTGGGACGCGATTTAACAGGTAGACATAAAAGCGGAACCGAAATTCCCATTGAGATTGGTTTGAGTCCGGTTGAAAGTGATATGGGCAACCTCACCCTCGCCGTGGTAACAGATATTTCCGAACGCAAACGCTTGGAACTAAACCTTAAACAAGCCAATGCACATCTGGAAGAGTTCACTTACGTTGCCTCGCACGATTTAAAGTCGCCCCTGCGCGGCATTAGCGATTTAGTTGAGTGGATTAGTGAAGACCTGAACAATACCGCGCCCGAACCTGTGGTGAAAAATATTGAGCGCATCAAGGTGCGTATCGGGCGCATGGAACAATTGATCGAAGATCTATTGTTGTACGCGCGCGCGGGCAAACGCGCGAAGGAATCTGCCGCTATTGATGTACACGCACTGATCGCTGGCATTATCGACATGCACCCTATTCCTGCCGGATTTCAGATTTTCCAGGACATCAGCATCAATGAAATCAAAGCTGCAAAAATTCCGCTTGAAACAGTGTTGCGCAATTTATTTAGCAATGCGTTAAAACATCATACCGGTGAAAACCCAATTATCACTATTAGTGCAGAAGCCAGCGGCAGTTACTGCTTATTTAAGGTAGTAGACAACGGCCCCGGCATCCCCAAGGGCGCACAGGAACGGGTATTTCGTTTATTCCAGACACTCGGCAACAGCGAAGCCAGCGGCAGCGGTATAGGCCTGGCATTGGCTAAACGCCTTACCGAAAGTCACGGAGGGCAAATTGAATTGATTAGCAATTCTGATAACAAAGGCTGCAGTTTTCATGTGTGGTGGCCGCGCTTTGCGAGGAAAGATATCGATGAGTAATCAAGCCAAAGTCAATATTTTATTGGTCGATGATGATGATGTAGCCGCAGAATCTGTAGTGCGCAGCCTACGCAAAAATACCATTGATTTTCCAGTCACCCTGGCTCGTGACGGTGTTGAAGCTCTTGAAATATTGCGCCGTTCTCACGCCGATCTAACAATAGAAAAACCTTATTTAATCCTTTTGGATTTGAATATGCCGCGCATGGATGGGTTTGAGTTTTTGCAGGAAATCCGCAGCGATAAAAACCTGCACGACTCTATCGTATTTGTATTGACCACCTCTGATTTTGAATCAGACAGAACCCGTGCATACAACGAAAACATTGCGGGCTATATGGTCAAATCTGCAGTCGGCCCACAATTCGCAAAACTGGCAACATTGCTCGATAGTTACCGTAGCACCGTTGCATTACCCAGCTGATCAAACGCGCAAAGGGAACAGCGATGATACACGAACAAGTATCAGAAAAATCGATCAATCTTCTCCTGGTGGAAGATGACGATGTGGATCTTGAAAAAATCCTGCGCTTACTCAAACAAACCCTGCTCAAACTTACCATTGTAGAAGCAAACTCTGCCGCACAAACGCTGACACTAATTAACCAACAACAATTTGATTGCGCCATTCTGGATTACCAACTCAAAGATGCAATGGGTTCGGAATTAATCAATAAAATCCAAAGCCATCGCAACGCACCAACACCGATCATCATGATCAGCGGCAACAGCGATGAGCGCATTATTGCCGATGTCATGCGCGATGGCGTATTCGATTATTTACCCAAGCGCCATCTGGATGCCAACCAACTTTTCACCACCGTGCAAGCAAGTTTGCAGTGGGCAGAATCGGAACGTTTATTAAAAGAAGATCGCATCCGCTTTAACCAACTCGCCGAAGGTCTGCCACAACTTGCATGGACCTGTTTGCCCGATGGGCGGTGCGATTTTTTAAATCAACGCTGGTGCAAATACACCGGCATCAGTGAGCAGGAGCAATTAAATTACGGCTGGCTTGAGCAAGTGCATCCTGAGGATCGCGAAAAACTGATGCAAGCTTGGACCCTAGCAGTTGATAGCGGCAACGAAATGCTTATCGTTGTACGCATCCGCAGCCATGAAGGTGAATACCGCTGGTTTGATACGCGGGCCATGCCCCAACGCAATGAAAAAAATGAAATTGTGCGTTGGTTAGGTAGCAATACCGACATCACCGATATTGAGCTAACCCGCCAAGCTCTGAGCAATAGCGAACAACTTTTCCATACCGCATTTGATTACGCCCCTTTGGGCATGGCAATGGTGAGCGTCAACGGGACTATACTGCAGGCAAATCCCGCATTAGGAAAATTGCTCGGATATTCTTGCGAATCCGGCAGAATTGCAGTGCCTGATTTATCTGCATTTATTTATCCCGACGATGCCAGCACCATGCAATTTCAGCTAGAGAAGTTGCGCAGCGAAAAAATAGCTTTCGCACAATATGAATTGCGCTTGCTTGCACGTGATGGTCGCGCCGTACCAGTATTAATTAGCTTGGCATTTATCAACAAAGCGATTGGCGAACCCTGCTATTTGCTGCAAATTTATGACTTATCAGAACGTAAACTTTACGAGTCGCAGCTCATCAGGCTGGCGCACTATGATCCGCTTACCGGCTTGGGAAATCGTGCGAAGTTACATGAGGGAATTGAATTCTTGATCCAAAAATCCCGCCGTAGTTCGGCGCCTTTTGCCGTGTTATTTGGCGATCTGGATCATTTTAAAAAAATAAATGATGGTTTAGGCCACGAAGCCGGTGACTTGCTCTTGAAAACAGTTGCGCGCCGCTTACAAAAAACCCTACGTGAAGAAGACAGTATTTGTCGCCTGGGTGGTGACGAATTTGTTGTTCTTTTGCAAGATGCAACCAAATTTGAAGGTGTTGTTAAAGTCGCAGAAAAATTAATTAAAAGAATCAGCAAACCGATCCGGCTTGGTGTGAACAAGGTCCATGTAGGTATGAGCTTTGGTATCGCGCTCTACCCTACTGATGGTGATGATGCCAAAACCTTATTGCGCAACGCCGACAGCGCACTCTATGAGGCAAAAGCAAAAGGTCGCGGCTGCAGCCAACTGTATCGCAAAGAGTTGACCGAATATGTACACAACCGACTGCGTTTGGACAATGACTTGCGCAAGGCAATCACCAATCACGAATTTGAGCTTTATTATCAGCCAATTATTAATTTAAAAACTAATCAGATTGCATCGGCAGAAGCTTTATTGCGCTGGCATCACCCTACACGGGGAATGGTTCCGCCGAATGACTTTATTCCTTACGCCCAAGAGAACGGCATGATCATCCCCATTGGGGATTGGGTGATAAAACAGGCCTGTGCGGATGCTGCTGAATGGAAAGAAGCTGGCTTTCCAATTAATGTTTCCATTAACGTTTCTGTCCGACAATTTGAGCAAAATAATTTATTGGATGTATTTACCAAAGCGCTCGCAAGTTCGCAACTTCCCGCGGAAAAATTAATAGTAGAAATTACCGAGCAAATGTTTTTGGAAAATACCGAAAATAATCTGGAGCAAATCAGCGCATTAAAAAATATCGGCATCCGTATTTCACTGGACGACTTTGGCGTTGGCTATTCGTCGCTCAGCTATATCGTGCGCTTTGCGCCCCATTATTTAAAAATCGACCGTTCATTTGTCAGCCGGATTGGTGAGGCAAAAGAGCACGATGAAATGGTCAATGCGATTATCGGCTTGAGTAAAATTATCCCAATGAAAATTGTCGGCGAAGGGATTGAAGAAGAGAGCCAGCGCGATTTTCTAGCCAGCCGTGGCTGCGACATGGGGCAAGGATATTTATTTTCCCGCCCCGTACCACACAATAAATTATTAGAGTTATTACGCGCTGCAAAACCTAATTAACTTGCACCACGCCCTGTAAATTTTTGAGGCAGTGGGCTTTTGCCAGCTGCAAAAACTCCTGAATAAATGGCAGCATTAATTGTTCTTCACGCACTGCAGCGTAAAGAGTCGGCCAAATACCAGACTTGCCCGCCGAGCGCACACTGATTAACCCCTGCGCCACATATTCTGCGAGAACCCAATTAGGCAGCGCGCAAACACCACGTCCACTCGCCACCAATTGCACCATCATTAAAGTTAATTCAGATGTGCGCACCGATTGAGGCTCAATACCAGCCGGCTCCAAAAATTGCTTGAATACATCCAGACGATCGCGCGCAACCGGATAAGTAATCAGTACCTGATCAGCGAGATCAGCAGGCTGTAAAAATTGTTTTTCAGATAATGCATGCTGGTTGGCGATAGCGATTTGCATTTCGTAACCAAACAGCGGCACATACTCAACCCCTTTAATCGCTTGCGGATCAGAGGTGATCACTAAATCAATATCGCCCTGTGCCAATGCCGGCAACGGCTCAAAAGTGAAACCGCCAGAAAAATCCAGCTCAATACCCGGCCATTGATTGCGGTAAATATCGATGGTGGGCATCAGCCAGTTAAAACAGCTGTGGCACTCAATCGCCATGTACAAGCGCCCCGCTTCACCGTGCACCAGTTTTTTTACATCGCGCTCGGCTTCACTGACTTTGGCAATTACTTCGTCGGCCAGCAGCAACAACCGTTTGCCCGCTTCGCTAAAACGCAAGGGGCGGCTTTTGCGGATAAATAACTCACACTCCAAACGCGACTCCAACTCTTTAAGCTGGTGGGAGAGCGCCGACTGGGTCAGAAACAGGCGCTCTGCAGCTTCGACCAAACTACCGGTCTCGCGCAGTGCAATCAGCGTTTTTAGATGACGAACTTCAAGCATGTAAACTTTTCCATGTGGGACTGATCCGCCATAATAACATTAAAAATTTTCACCTTTAATACAAAAATTATCAGTTTTATTCATATTAATGATTATTCCACTATAAGAACCTACTTCCAAATAGTGAGGATCAGATACACGCAGGGAAAGGTGCGAGCTTTTATAAAAGATGTATTAACTAAAACCGCAGTTTTACTTCCGCGCTGAATTCGCGGCCGCGGTTAGGGATACCCTCGATTTTTCCGAGGCTTTGGGCGGGAGTAGCAATCTCTTCATTGGTCAGATTCTTGATTTGCAAACCCAGTTCGTAACGCGCGTTAAATTGATATTGCCACTGGGTATTCAACATCCAGAAATCATCCAGCGTCTGTTCAGTGGTGCTGGTGATGGGTGTTTGGCGCTCATCCTGATAAAAACCGAGCAAACTCCAATTCCATTTTTCTGCCGCGTAGCCCACTTCAAACGAAGCTGTCTGCTCTGCTTCGCGGAAGGCACTATCGGGTAAATGCATGTGCGTAAAAGTAGAGCGCAGTGACCAGTGAGTAGAGATATCCTGCGACCATTCAATTTCAACACCGTGGCTTTTTTCACCGTCACCATTGCGGTAAGTGCGCGCGGCGCCGATAAAAACCGATTCAATTGGATGCTCGTAGCGATTTTGAAACAGGCCGACACTCAAGCTGGTGGATTGCCAATTTCCCATCAGGATTAAATCCCAGGTTTTGACAATTTCGTGCGTGAGGTCAGGGTTGCCGAACAGCAGTGGATTATTAATCAAACCCGTTTCAGCCAGTGTCGGCGCGCGAAAGGCCTCGCCGTAGAGCAACTTCACGCTGTAAATATCATTCAGCTGCTCCACCACCCCCAAGCGCGGGCTTAAACGGCCGGTGATATCGGGATATTCATCGTAACGGCCACCGAGTGTCAGGCGAGTTGAATCCCGCAGGTTCAACAAATATTGTGCGTAAACACCGACATTGCTGAGCGATTCTTTAGTTCCTAACGGAAATAATTTTCCTTCATCACCGTAAAAAGTAACAGGAAATTGTGCGTTGCTAAGTTGGATCAAATCAAAATTGCCGCGCGCTTTCGCATCTGTTTCTTCATGCCGCGCCCACTGCAATCCCCACTGCGCGCTGGAGCGGTCGTTGATGGCCCAATCATTCGCAAAGGTAAAACGCCAGCTATCACCCGCTTGGGTGGCATCCCCCCAAAAAGGTTCTGCACTGCTAGGGCGACTGACCGGTCGCAATGCACCGGGGCCGGTGACGAACAAATTAAAATCGTAACTGAATTGCTGATAACTCAAGGTCACTTGGGATTTGGTATTGGGAATCCATTCAAAACCCTGATCAATTGAAATATGCACAAACTCACGCTCACTGGCGTTGTATCCGTTGGCGATATTATCGGACTGATAAAAATCGTTGCTTTTAGCGCGGTTGTACGAAAAATCGATGCGAGTTTTATCGCCCTTTAACGAAAGGTCAGCAGCAACTTGCTCGCGCGGATCACTGGTTTGTGTAGGTTGGCCATTGAAGGTATCGGTAACTGAAAATTGCTCGCCGTTATCTTTGTAAGCATGAGCGAAAATATCCGCTTGCCAATCACCGATTGATTGACTCCAAAATCCTTCGACTTGCCGACGATCTTGCGAACCGGATGCCAGTGCGAGGGACTTTTGCTGTTTGCGTGTGACTATATTGATAACGCCCGTAAATGCAGAGCTGCCGTAAAGCGCAGAACCCGGGCCGCGAATAACTTCCAGCCGTTCAATGCGCGAAAGTGGATAAAGCGGCAGAGTAATATCCGGGCTGCCAGCACGCGGATCATTTACGACTTTGCCATCGATCAGCAACAACACTTCCAGCGATTGCTGGGCGGTGCGTCTGCCCCGTGCGCTGTAGGTGTAAGCGAGGCCCGAGCTGGCGTTGCGATCGAATTGGAAACCGGGCACCAGATTGAGTAATTCGTAGAGATAATCCATCCCCAAGCGATCAATGTGCTCGCGGGTAAATACTGATACAGCGGCGGGAACGGTTTTGAGGGTTTCTTCGGTCAGGGTTGAGCCAGTAACAGGCACATTGAGTAATTGTTCGAGGCTTAATTCGAGATATGCAAGGTCATCTGCTCGACTCCCAACGGAGAGCAGGCTCAATAGCGTGACACCGAAGCACAGGGTTCGGCGCTGACGCAGGTGACGTGTGTTCCTGACCATAGCTAAATCCCTCTGTTACTAAAGACTAGTCGACGATACCGGATGCTACCAGCGCCAATCGACTCCCAAACTCAATTCCCGACCGCGATTGGGAATGCCTGCTGCGATAGTGTTGCCTTGGGTCGGTGTGAAATAGGTTTCATCGAACAGGTTTTTCGCTTGCAGGCTAATCCCCCACTCCGGGCTTAACTGATAACCCAGTTTGCTATTAACCAACCAAACACTTTCCAGAGTATTTCGCGTTGTCCCCGGCGCGAGGGTTTCGCGCTCATTCTGATAAATCGCCGTGATATTCCAGTTCCATTGCTGCTGTTTGTAGTTGAGCATCAAGGTCGACTTTTCATCTGACTCGCGCAACGCAGAATCGGGCAACTTGGTGTACTGCGTATAAGTGATGCGTGCAATCCAGGCATCGCTCAATTGTCTGCTCGCTTCCAAACTGATTCCGCTGTTTTCTTCGCCATCGCTATTGATGTAAGTGCGTGTAGATCCCAGCAAACCTGCAATAATCGGCTGATCGTAACGGCTGTAAAAGCCGTTGATACTAAAACTACTGCGCTGCCAATTCCCCATCCAAATTAAATCCCAGGTTTTGACTAACTCATGTTTTAAATCAGGATTGCCCACTACCCGCGTGTTGTTGATCAAACCGGTTTCGCTCAGCGTCGGCGCGCGAAATGCTTCGCCGTATAACAATTTAAGCGTGTGGTTCTCCGTCAATTGCTGGACTATGCCCAAACGCGGACTCAAATGATCGGCAATGCCCTGATAATCGTCATAACGCAATCCAAACGTCAGGTTGGTTCCCGTCTCCAGTTGATGCAAATACTGGCCATAAACGCCCATGGACTTTTGCGCTTCTTCACGGCCAATAGCGACCCGCTGTAAATCATCGCCGTAATAGCGGATCGGAAAATCCCGCGCGACATATTGGGCGAGATCGTAATTGGTGTAAACCTTCGCGTAGATCTCTTCATCCTCACGCACTTCTATCCCGAATTGGCTGCTCGCGTGATCACTGATAGTCCAATCATTTGCGAGTGCCAGCCGGTAAGTCTCGCCTTTCACTTGCGCGCGAACCAGAAAAGGTTCATCGCTGGGCGGTTGGCTTTGCGCCTGCAATAACCGATAGTCCGCCACTTCTGTGTGTATGCGCTGATAGCCATGGCTGTACGCAAACGTGAGCGTTGATTTCACTTCCGGCAACACATTAAAACCTTGCTCCACACTCAATTGGGTAAAGCCTTGGCCATTGTTGTTGAAATCGTTTCGCACTCGCTCCAGCGAATAAAAATCATCCGAGTCGGAATGGTTATCGGTGATGCGCAATTGCGTGCGTTGGTATCGAATGCCCACATCCAGATTGGTACTTTGCGCTGCATCGCCACTGGGCGTCAGTTGGGTAGAGTACAGATCGTGTAATCCGTAATCCTGTCCAGCGTCTTTTTGGGCATGGGCATAGAGCGAAGTTTCCCAATAGCCACTTTCCTGCCCCCACAATAAATCCACACTGCGCCGCTGATCAGAACCAAGCGTCAGCTTCACTTCTTTTGCGCGTTTGCGAGTGATGATATTGATTACGCCGGTAAATGCACTTGAACCATAAAGCGCTGAACCCGGGCCGCGAATGACTTCAACCCGCTCGATTTGCGCCACAGGGAAAAACGGGATAACTGCATCGCTACTGCCGGTGCGCGGATTGGAAAAAAGTCGACCATCGACCAGCACTAAAATTTCGCGTGCTTGCGAGCTGTTGCGTCGACCGCGTGCGCTGTAGGTGTAATTGACCGCGTTATCGCCAACACGACTGACTTGATAGGCAGGAACCAGATTGAGTAATTCGTAAAGATAATCCACCCCCAAAACAGCGATCTGCTCGTGGGTAAATACCGTCACTGCCGAGGGAACTGTTTTTAATGCTTCATCGCGCAAGGTTGATCCGGTGATGCTGACTTGCAGCAATTGCTCCAAATCCATTTCCAAAAAATCGGCTGCGGTTGCATTTACGCAAAACGAACCCAACAAAAAACCGGTTAACAATACACACGCAGTCTTGCTACAGCCTTGCATCATTCAGTCGCCAACCATTGTTTCAACCAAACCTCAAACTGCGCCGGCGGTAGCGGTTTGGAAAAGTGGTAGCCCTGCATCAAACGACAACCCTGGCTTGCCAGCAACGCGGACTCTTCGGCCGTTTCAACACCTTCTGCAATCGTCTCCATCCCGAGCGAATCAGCCAAGCGAATAATGGAAGTCACAATCGCGAGTGATGCACTGTCGGATTGCATATCGCGCACAAAAGATTGATCGATCTTGAGAATATTGGCGGGCAAACGGCGTAAATAATTGAGACAGGAAAAACCGGTGCCGAAGTCGTCGATAGCAATGCGGTAGCCCAAATCGCGGAACGCCTGCAACACTTGAATAGATACTTCCATGTCGCTCATCAACATGGATTCGGTCAATTCCAATTCGAGTGAACTGGGTTTGGTGCCCGCCTCGGCAACCAAACTTTGTACTTCGGCGAGGAATCCCGCTTGATGGAATTGCAACGCAGAAATATTTACGCTGATTACCAGATCCGCAAATCCGGCTTGTTGCCAGGCATTGACTTGCCGCGCGGCCTCCGCAATTACCCATGAACCGAGTGGGATAATCAAACCGATTTCTTCCGCCAGCGGAATAAAATGATTGGGCGGCACCAACCCGCGCTCCGGATGACGCCAGCGCACCAAAGCTTCTGCACCATACAATTGTTTACTGCCCGCAATAATTTGCGGCTGGTAATGCAACTCAAACTGACCGTGTTCAAGCGCTGAACGCAGATCGTATTCCAGTTTTAAACGATCGAGCGTGCGCGCGTTTAACACCGGCGTGTAGAACTGGTAATTGTTGCGCCCTTTTTCTTTCGCGAGATACATAGCCGCATCGGCATTTTTAATCAGCGTGCTGGGCGTATCGCCGTCATCAGGATAAACTGCGATACCGATACTCGGACTCAAATGCAGCGGCATGTCCTCAAGAATATACGGCAGCAATAATTCCTCGCGCAATTTAATCGCGACTTCTGCGAGGCTGCGCTCATCGCGTACACGCGGCAAGAGCACCACAAATTCATCGCCACCCAAACGCGCGACTGTATCGTCGGTGCGGATTGCTGCACTTAAGCGCGCGGCGGTTTGGCGCAAAATCTGATCGCCCGCCGCATGGCCGAGTGAGTCGTTAATATTTTTAAAACGGTCAAGATCGATAAACAACAATCCGACTTTTTCATTGCGGCGCTTCGCGGTGTTGATCGCCATTTCCAAACGATCATTCAGCAGAGCGCGGTTGGGCAACTCAGTGAGGCTGTCGTGATGGGCGAGAAAATCGATGCGCTCACGGGATTTTTTGCGCTCGGAAATATCACTGAAAATGGCGATGTAATTTTCCGGCTGTCCATCGCTATTTAACACCTGGCTGATGGAATACCAGGTCGGGAATTTCTCCCCGTTTTTGCGTTTGTTAACTAATTCGCCTTGCCAGTAACCACGCTCTTTTAACACGGAAACCAGATTGCGGAAAAAACTGTGTGAATGCAGTTGGGTGCCAACGTTAATCGTATCCACACCCAAGACTTCTTCTTCGCTAAAGCCCATGATTTTTTCATAGGTTTTATTCACGAGGATAATTTTCAAATTGGCATCAGTAACCAGAATACCTTCGTTGCTGCCTTCAAATACTTTTGCCCATAACCGCAACTCTGCTTCCTGTTGTTTGCGCTGGGTAATATCGCGGATCACCATCACCACTTCGTTCTGCTCGCGCAGAATGACGCGGGTCTCCCAGGTGCGCGCTTTTTTCTGGGTTTGCGACCAATCGAACTCAACCAATTGCTCGCCTTTACCGGCAAACACGCGGCGAATGTGCGGTGCTAATATGCGATAAACCGGCCCCGGTAAATGGCCTTCTCCGGTTGCCGGATCATAGACCACCCACTCTTCCATATCGTTAACGTATGCACCGACTTGCATATCGATCACATGACCATCGCGATCAATGCGCATAATGATGTCGGGAATACCGGCGAGTAATGCGCGGGTTTTTCCTTCGCTCACACTTACATCGTTGAACGCCTGATTCGCGCGCAAAATAAATTGAATGCGATATGGCAGCGTGCCCCAACTGACAGGTTTGGTAATAAAATCCGTTGCGCCGGATTCATAGGCTTGATGGATAGAATTGACATCATCCAGCCCCGTCACCATGGCGATAGGTAAATCGCGGCCGCGTGGATGCGCTAAAAATTCACGGCACAAACTGAAACCATCGCCATCAGGCAAAAGCACATCGAGCAGAATGAGATCCGGTTTTTGCTCTTCAAAACGCGCGCGTGCACTGGCGCAATCAGCGGCTTCAATTACACGATAACCGGCGCGCTCAAGTGTAATGCTGGTCGTGAGACGCGCAGCTTCATCGTCCTCAACTACTAACACCAGAATGTCGGCACCGGGAGCAATCCCCATAGGTTTCAATTCTTTCACGCGCGCTGCTCCCCTCGCTCCAGTTCAGCCAGACCCTGTAGCGATAAGCCGTAAAGTGTTTGGATACTTTGCATGTGTTGCTCGGCCTGCCCCATGTCACCTTGACGCGCACGGGCTTCGCATTCGCGACAAGCCGTGGCCAGTTCAACTAAACCGAGATTGGCCGCACTGTTTTTAAAATTGTGCGCAGTTTTATACAGCAGATCGGCATCCTGATTAGCGACTGCCGTTTGCAATTGCGCGATCAACGCCGGGCTGCTGCTGCGAAATAATTCGATAATGCGCGGCAATAAACCTTCACGCAGTTCGCGCAATTGCCGGATTACTTGCATATCAATTTCCACTGGCGAATCCAGTAATGGATTTTGCGCGGCGGCGGCCGGTCTTCCAGGCCAAGTGACAGAAGAGGTTCCTGCACCTGCAGTTGTAGATGCTGTAGCCACTTGCCGCTCCGGTAGCCAACGCGCTAGCAATTCATGCAATTGGTCTTGTGAAAAAGGCTTGCTGAGATAATCGTCCATTCCACGCGCAAGGCAATGCTCACGGTCGCCGCTGATTGCGTTGGCGGTAAGTGCAACAATCGGAATTGCAGGCAAATTCAGTTCAGCTTCGCGCGCGCGGATACTTTCCGTCGCTTCAAAACCATCCATGATCGGCATTTGGCAATCCATCAACACCAAATCAAAACTTTCCAGCTGCAGCAAATCAAACGCTTCACGGCCGTTGTTGGCGATCTTCATGCTCAGCCCCATGCGCTGCAACATTGCGCATGCAACTTCTTGATTGACCGGATTGTCTTCGGCGAGCAACACGCGCCCCATTAACGAGGCCTTGCCATTGACGCTATTGGTAATGGAATCGATGCTGTGGAATTTGCGCGTTAAATCGCCGGCAATCACTTGCGCGATCAAATTGTGTAACTCCGATTGGCGCACCGGTTTTAGCAGCAGGGGTGCGCGCTCTGCAATTTCCGGGCGCGCTGCCATACCTGCTGAACTCAGCACGATAATCGCCAAGTTATTGAAACTGACATCAGCCGCAACCGCATCAAGCAGCTGCCCGCCATCCATATCCGGCATGCACCAGTCAGTGAGCATCAAGCCAAAAGGTGTGCCTGCTTGGGCGTGTTGATGTAAGAGCGCAAGTGCTTCAGTTGCGGATGCCGCCATCACCGGCGCCATGCCCCAGGATTGCAGCCAGTATTCGAGAATTTCGCGATTGGTTGGATTGTCATCTACCACCAGCGTATGCAATTGACCGAAGCCGCTGACCAATTGGAAATCACGCGGATCATTTACCAGCGGAAGCTGTAGGCGGAAGCTGAAATAGCTGCCCTTGTCCGCTTCGCTGTGCAGATGAATTTCACTGCCCATCATTTGCACCAGACGCTGGGAAATGGTCAACCCCAAGCCGGTGCCGCCGTACTTGCGCGCCATGGAGGAATCCGCTTGGGTAAATGATTGGAACAAACGCGCTTGCTGTTCGGGGCTGATGCCGATACCGGTATCGCGCACACCAAATTCCAACTCCACAACTCCATCCCGCTCGGCGATGAACTGGACATCAATAGTCACTTCACCTGCCTCGGTAAATTTGATCGCATTGCTGAGCAAATTGGTGATGACCTGCCCCAAACGCGCCGAATCCCCGACTACCGAAAGTGGCGGCAAAGGTGTTTTACACAGCAGTTCGAGGTTTTTCCCCTGGGCGATAGGCGCATAGCGCTCGGCGATATCTTCCACCAGCAAATTTAACTGGAAGGGACGGCTTTCCAGTTCCAGCTTGCCCGCTTCGATTTTGGAGAAGTCGAGAATATCGTTAATGATGAGCAACAGATCTTCACTGGAGCGACGTGCAACGCGCGCAAAACGCCGCTGTTTGACATCCAGATCTGTATCCATCAATAGGCCTGTCATACCCATAATGCCGTTCAATGGAGTGCGGATTTCATGGCTCATCACCGCGAGGAAATCACTCTTGGCTTTGTTGGCCGCATCAGCTTGCTCACGTGCGGTTTGCAACTCGATGGTACGTGCAAGAACGCGCTGCTCCAGTTGCTCCTGATGGAGACGCAGCTCGGTATCCTGAACCTCAATCCGGTCGAGCATGGTGTTAAAACGACGGGTCAGCGCCGCCACTTCATCCCGCGTAGTGAGCGCAGGTGCACGCACCTGGTATTCACCTTCCTCACCCACTTTTTGCGCAACGTCACTCAGAACACCCAAGGGGCGCAAGACCGACGAAATCAGCGCCCAGGTCAGTAATCCGCACACCAACAGCGCCACCATGGCGATGATCAAAACCCAAATCACTTGCCCATAAAACTGGTCGCGCAAGGGGTCGAGCGTAACATCCAGCTCCAATTGGCCCAGATGCTCGCCTTCCCAAAACACTTTGGCGATAATTTTCCGGGTATCACCTACGACGGGGTGATCCTGATAAACGTGATACTCGGCCAGTTGTTGTTTGTCGTTGAGCATCAACCGCGCCGCCAATACTTTTGGCTCCACGCGCAATGCGGTAAGGGTTTTCTGCGCAGCATCGTTGTCGTTAAACATACTCGGCGCCGCAAGGTTAAGCGCGGTCGCTTCGGCGAGGATTTGCAACTGGCTATTCACTTGATTGCGGATGTAGTTGTACTGCTGCCAAGTGCTCGCCAAGGCCGCACCCAATACCGCCACACTGGTGAGCAACATAGCCAACAAGCTGATTTTTCGGGCGAGAGTCCAGGTTCTGCGCATATCAGCTCCCCTTAACCGGGCGTTTTTTCGCCAGTTTGAGTAGCTGACTGCTGACCTTCACTCCGGCTTGCTGCACCGCAGGGTCATTGATCACGAATTCGATGCGATTATCCTGGGTGCGCATCAAAGCGATGCCGACCCGCCCATCGTTCACATCGGCTTCATCCATCACCAGCAACACACCGGCTGGAAAAGGTTGCGGCAGGGGTATGTCTGCACCAGTCGCGGGTACATAAAGGAGTTGGCAGGAATTTACCTTGGACGCTACATCTTCGACCGTATCGATATACACCACGTGGATGCGCCGGTATTGGTAGGGCTTATCGTCCAATTGCTCCAACGACTGGCGTGCGACATCACGCGCACCCAAGGCGCACAGGGAGAATCTGTCTCCCTTTAATTCCGGCCACTCGATAAATTTGAGGAAGTTGTACACAAACGCCACGCGTAAACCTGCTTCCGATGCCTGGGCCGATGCCACCAAGCAATGCGCACCAAGGATTAAACCCAATCCCCAACGCAACATTAACTGGCCAGCTAACCCCACACGCCTTACAACCAAAAGCACCTCCCCGATGCATGCCCCAAGCGTTCAATAACGCCAACCAACCGCGACAACCGCAGCTGGCCCTAATGATAGTTTTTATAAAAGGAATAATACCCAGAGTAAATCAAGTGTCTTGAGAATAGCCCAGAGATTGGCAATTGGCGAAAATCGCGCCGCGAAAACTGAGAAAATAAGCACTTGGGGGTGGTATTATGCCCACCCTCAGAATTAACCCGAATGGCGCTTTTATGTTGTTGTTTGTCGATAACCTCACCAATGTCGATTTCAGTTTCCTCGATCCGCAACGCGGTCTGCTGGGTGAAACCTGGCTGGCGAACGTGCGCCTCTTTGGCGAATTGGACGAACAAGGCATGGTGTGCGACTTCGGCACAGTGAAAAAAGTGCTGCGCCACTGGCTGGATACCGAACTGGACCACCGCCTCGCAGTGCCGGTGAACTCCCCCAATATCCACATTGAAGAAGACGGTGAGTTTTTGCAGATTCACTGGCAATTCGGCAGCGATGGCGAATTCCTCAGCACCCGCTCCCCGCGCGATGCTATCGCCCTGGTCGATGCCGAAGTGCTGACGCAAGAAACAATTGCTGCCTGGTGCATCACCCAGCTAAAACAGCAGTTCCCCGATAGCGTCGCACGCCTGGAGTTGGACTTTACGCTAGAGGTAATGGACGGTGCTTACTACCACTACAGCCACGGTCTGAAGAAGCACCTCGGCAACTGCCAGCGCATCGCCCACGGTCATCGCTCGCGCATTGATATCTGGGCTAACGGAGTCAAATCCGCCGCACTGGAACAGCGTTGGGCTGAAGAATGGAAAGATATTTACATCGGTACGCGCTCCGACTTACGCGCAAAACCGCAATATCAGGGCGCAACCTACTATCACTTCGCCTATGAAGCACAGCAGGGTCCATTTGAAATCACTTTGCCCGAGCGCTGCTGCTATTTGATGGATACCGACAGCACAGTCGAATTTATTGCCCACCACATCGCGCAAAAAACCCGTCAAGAAAACCCGGACTCTTTTATCCGGGTAAAAGCGTTTGAGGGAATTAACAAAGGCGCAATTGCCGAGGCCTGATCAAATCAGGCGTTGCGCAACAGCATCACAAAGGGTACGACGGTAAGACTGGCCACAAAGATAATCGCCACAACCAATGCGATAAACCGTATAGGTTGTGCGCAGAAACGCTGCCACACACTAGGGATCTGCCCCGCTTCCACCAGCTGCGCATAATTTTCCTGCTGACGAATAACACGTTCCGCCTGATAGCTGCGGATCAGTTCGCGCGCTGTTTCTTCCTGCGCACCATCTGCCAACCAGATTGCATCCAAGCCCACGCGAAAGAATCCCGCATTGGTCTCATAAAAGTGGATGTCGTGATTGCTTAACAGAGCGCGGATATCCTCTGCTTCGTCATCGGGAACATTGCTAAGCTTGAAAAGTAAACGGGCCATAGTATTTTCTTAAGTTGTTTTGTTACACGTCGCACCGATAAGCTGGCGTGTGAAAGATTATAAATGCAAGCATAACAGCATCCACATGATCAGGGAGCATAATGACAGACGCCAGCTTTGCAATTGCGCCAGAGAACAGCCCCTGCCAGTTACAAGTGCGCGGCGATTGGCTATTGGGGCACACACCTGAGGGTGCATCCTTATGCGAAGAGATTCCGGCAGACTGTCAAACACTGGCACTTGCTACTGATGAACTCGGCCACTGGGATTCAAGCCTCGCCACTGCACTCTTGCAAGTAGCACGCTACTGCGACGAAAAGAAAATCGAGTTCAACATCGACGCCGCACCCACTGCTCTACAACAACTCTTAAAACTTGCCACTGCTATCCCACCAGACACCAGCAGCAACACCGCAAAACAAACCACCTTCGCTGAACGCTTCCATAAAAATATGCAGGGTCGCCTGCAGGAATTTAATGCGACGCTGATTTTTATCGGCGATGTCAGTCTCGCAATTGGCAAATGGTTGCGCGGCAGCGCTAAAACCCGCTCCAGCGATATCGCCTGGTTTGTGTACCAAGCCGGGCCCAAAGCACTTGCCATAGTCACGCTGATCAGTGTGTTGGTTGGGATGATTCTCGCTTACCTCGGCTCGGTGCAATTGCGGCAACTGGGCGCGCAGGTTTACGTGGCCGATTTGGTTGCCATCGGCATGGTGCGCGAAATGGGCGCGCTTATGACCGCGGTGATTATGGCTGGCCGCACCGGTGCCGCTTACGCAGCGCAGCTCGGCACCATGCAGGTGAATGAAGAAATTGATGCGTTAAAAACCATGGGCATTTCCAGCATAGAATTTTTAGTGTTGCCGCGCTTGCTCGCGCTGGTTTTTATTATGCCGCTGCTGTGCGTTTACTCCGATGTGATTGGCATGATCGGCGGCGCGATGATCGCCGTGAGCATGGATGTGAGCGTCGGCCAATACATATTGCAAACCCAGGGCGCTGTCGATTGGGTGGATATCACCGCCGGTATTGTTAAAAGTATATTTTTTGGTGTGCTGATTGCGATTGCCGGTTGTCAGGCGGGATTAACCTGCGGCCGCAATTCCGATGCAGTCGGCATGGCTACTACCAAAGCCGTAGTGCGCGCGATTGTGTATCTGGTAATCGCCGACGCCGCCTTCAATATTCTGTACGACAAACTGGGAATTTAATGATGAGTGAAGCGGACAGCAAAGCAGCAGACAAAAAACTAGATGATTATGTCAGCGTGCGCGATTTAAGCATCAGTTACGGTAGCCGTGCCATCCAACAAAATTTGAATTTTGATATTCGTCAGAACGACATCTTCTTTATTATCGGCGGCAGCGGTTGCGGCAAAACCACGCTACTCAAAAGTATGATCGGATTATTACCGCCCAAAAAAGGCGAAGTGCTTTATCGTTTGCAGCAACAGGGAGAAAACCAAAGTGAGCAACAGCAAGTTAACTTTTATAAGTCTGAAGAAAAAACACGCCTGGAATTATTAAAGAACTGGGGCATTACCTTTCAATCGGGTGCACTCTTTTCCAGTATGACACTCGCCGAAAATGTCGCCTTGCCACTGCAGTTGTATACCGACCTTTCGGAAAAACAAATTGCCGAAGCCGTTGCTTATAAACTCGCATTAGTTGGATTGGGCGGATTTGAAAGCTATTTCCCCTCCGAAATCAGCGGCGGCATGCACAAACGCGCAGGTCTTGCGCGCGCTATCGCACTTGATCCACAACTGTTATTTTTTGATGAACCTTCTGCGGGCCTCGACCCCATAAGTTCACTGCGCTTGGATCAATTGATTGTACAAGTGTGCCAAGCCTTGAATTCCACGGTGATTATCGTATCCCACGAATTACCCAGTATTTTAACCATCGGAACCAATTGCGTTTTTCTCGACGCACAAACTAAAACCATGCTCGACAGCGGCGACCCAAGGGAACTGTTACACAACAGCAAAAACGATAAAGTTCGCCAATTTTTAAGTCGCGGCGAAGCCGCGGCCCAGGAGGCCACATGAGTAACAAAAAAAATCCCTCTTTTGTCATAGGCGCCTTCATCGTGGGTGCGACCATACTGTCGTTTGCGCTGCTGATCTTTTTTTCCGGCGGCAATATGTTTACCGATAAAGAGCGCATCATTATGTACTTTGACGGTTCAGTACAAGGACTGGTCGTTGGTGCTCCCATCAAATTAAAAGGTGTAGTCGTTGGTGAAATTACCGATATCCGTCTGCACTTCCAAAATGAAGAACCAGTGATACTTACCATGGTGAGCGCCGAGCTGGTGATGAAGCGCATCCATAAAAAAGGTACAGCGATAACCGAAGAATTTTTTGAGGAATCGATCAAGAATGGTTTGCGTGCACAACTCAATTACCAAAGCTTCCTCACTGGCCTGCTCTATGTCGAATTGGATTTTTCGCCCAACACACCCTTAAAGCTATACAAACTGCAAGATGATTATATTGAGCTGCCCACCGTATCAACGCCATTTGAAGAAATCACCAAAACGATTCAGGAATTAAACTTAAAAGGTGTAGTGAAAAATATTGATGGCTTAATTTTACAGGCGCGCAATATTGTTGATAGCGGTCAAATTCAGGCAACCCTTACCAGCGTCAGTACCGCTGCGGATTCCATTACCGTCACCTCGGAAAACCTGAATAAAGAAGTGCTGCAATTTAACAACACCCGCAAAGAGTTGGATGTTTGGTTGAAAGAGCTGAATAAACAAACACCGGAGATTGCCAATCAGGTCAACAGCAATCTGGTTGAACTGCAAAAAACACTGGTGCAATTTAACAAAGCCGCCGACACCATCAACAATACCTTTGCTGAAGATACACCGCTGGTTAACCAACTTAATTCCACATTGGAAGAAGTCAGCCGCTCCGCAAAAGCCTTCCGCAGTTTAAGCGAAACCCTGGAGCAACAGCCTGAATCCCTGTTGCGCGGAAAACAAATTCGGGATGAGGAATAAGCCCATGATTAAATACGCTGCCGTTAAATACTTTGTTGTCATCACTGTCCTCATCACCTTATGTGCTTGCCAACATTCACCACGCAAAGAATATTTTGCACTGAATGCTGCAATCGCAGAAAAAAACGATAATCAAAACAGCACCAGTGTTGAAAAGGTAGTCGGCATTGGCCCCTTGAGTATTCCTGAATATTTGCAGCACTCACGCATCAGCTATTGGAAAACACCACTGCAATTATCGCTGCTGGAAAACCAGTATTGGGCCGAACCGCTGGAGCAAGGCATCAGCCGCGTACTGCGTTTACACGTACAAGCCGCGCATCCGCAGTGGCGCGTGGTGCAATTTCCCTGGCGTAGCAACCAGCGTCCCGCTTACTCAATCAGGGTAGATATTCAGCGCTTGGATGCATTCCGCGATCACGCCGTCCTTGAAGCAGGTATCGATACCATTGATACGCAAACCAACAAAATCATTGCCAGCAAACAATTCAGTGCGCGTGTGGACTCATCCAGCAACTCTGCTGACATCGCACGCGCCTACAGCGAGTTGTTGCAACAACTAGCCAACGACATCAACAAAATGCCATCCTTAGCCAGTAAATAGTTTTTTGATATCTGGTTAAGGAGTCTTTAATGAAAATTGCCGTATTCAGTACCAAACCTTACGACCGCGAATTTTTAACTGCAGCGAACGAATGTTTGGAACATCCGCACCAATTGGTTTTCCATGAAAGCCGGCTCAACAGCAGCTCCAGCTTGTTGGCGCAGGATGCTAACGCTGTATGCTGTTTTGTAAACGATCAATTAGATGCACAAGTACTGCAACAATTAGCGGAATTCGGCGTAAAACTGGTGACCTTACGCTGCGCCGGTTTTAACCAGGTAGATTTGGCGGAAGCAAAAAAACTCGGCATAGTCGTCACACGGGTTGCGGAATATTCACCGCACGCGATTGCCGAGCATGCATTGGGATTAATCCTGATGCTCAATCGTAATTTGCATCGTGCGCATCACCGCGTGCGCGAAAATGATTATTCGTTAAATGGATTGCTCGGGTTTGATCTATATCAAAAAACCGTTGGAATTATCGGCACTGGAAAAATCGGTGCAACACTCGCGCGCATCATGCAAGGCCTTGGCTGCGAAGTGATTGCCTACGATACCCGCCCCGACCCGGCACTTGCAGCTGCAGGTGTCAGTTATGTTGCACTTGAAGATCTTTGGCCAGCTGCCGACATTATTTCGCTGCACTGCCCGCTCAATCAACACACCCATCATTTAATTAATGCTGTCACCATTGCGCAAATGAAACAAGGCGTAATGCTGATTAATACCGGGCGCGGTGGATTGATTGATACACGCGCGGTTATCGAGGGTTTGAAAAATAAAACCATCGCCCATCTCGGTTTGGATGTTTACGAAGAAGAAGCCAATTTATTTTTTGAAAACAACTCCAATAGCCTGCTGCAAGATGACGTGTTCGCGCGTTTACTCACCTTTCCTAATGTCGTCATCACCGGCCATCAGGCATTTTTTACGCGCGAAGCTCTCGCGGCTATCGCAACCACTGCACTTTCCAATGCCAGCTTTTTTGAACACGGAGAATTGGAAAAAATCTGTCAGGTATAAATTATGTCGATTGATCGCCCGCTGCCCGAACCACTGACCATCTTGCGTGAATTAGCAAATGACCTGCACTGGAGTTGGAACCATGCCAGCGACGAAATTTGGCGGCGGCTCAATCGCGATATTTGGGAGAGCACCGGCAATCCGGTGAGCGTATTGCAATTCACCAGCGATCAAACCCTGCAGCAATTAGTGAGTGATGCAGGTTTTATGGATGAGTTGCAGCACATAGTTGCAGCGCGAAAAAAATATCTGGAGGAGCCAGGCTGGTACAAACAGCGTTATCCCGAATCGCCCCTGCGCAGCGTTGCTTATTTCAGTATGGAATTTGGTTTGTGCGATGCTTTGCCACTTTACGCCGGTGGTTTAGGCATGCTTGCGGGCGATTATTTAAAAACGGCGAGCGATCTCGATTTACCTTTAGTCGGCATCGGATTGTTGTACCAGGAAGGTTATTTTCGCCAGAGTTTTAATCCGGATGGTTGGCAGGAAGAAACCTATCTCTACAATGATCCCGGCAGCTTACCATTGCAACCATTGCGCGACAGCGATGGCAGCTGGATGGATATAGAAACGTCTTTTTTGTGTCGTGAAGTCCGGTTCCGTGTGTGGGTAGCACAAGTCGGCCGCCTAAAACTGTATTTGCTCGATAGCAATCATCCCTGCAACCAACCCCATGACCGCGGCATCACTAGCAAACTCTATGGCGGTGGCAGCGAGTTGCGTTTAGTGCAGGAAATTGCGCTCGGTATTTGCGGTTGGCGCTTGGTAGAAAAACTCGGTTTGGATATTGATATCTGCCATCTCAACGAAGGCCACGCCGCATTCGCTACACTGGAACGCATCCGCAGTTTTTGTGAAAAAAACAACGTGGATTTTTGGCAGGGATTGTGGGCAACCCGCGCTGGAAATTTATTTACCACTCACACTCCTGTCGCCGCCGGATTCGATACTTATCCCACTGAATTATTGCGTCGCTATGCAGGCGAACCTGCACTCGCGATGGGAGTCATGCTCGACGATGTATTAGTACTCGGCCGCCTTGATCCAAAAAATAACGACGAGCCATTTAACATGGCCTATCTCGCCATGCGCACCTGCGCGCAAAGCAATGGCGTCAGTCAACTACATGGCGAAGTGAGCCGCCGAATTTTTCAGCCATTATTTCCGCGCTGGCCCGCTGACCAAGTACCGGTCAAACACGTAACCAATGGCGTTCATGTTCCAACATGGGATTCACCGGAAGCCGATGCGCTCTGGAGTGGAATCCTTGGTGAAGACCGCTGGCGCGGCGACATCGCCAATTTCGCCGGAGATGCATTGCAATCGGTGAGCGACCAACAACTATGGGATATGGCTGCCGCAGGTCGCACACGGCTGGTCGATTATGCGCGGCAGCGTTTCACTCGCCAGTGGCGCCATGAAACCCGCAGCAAAACCCTTGAGGATTTAATCAGCTGTCGGGTTCCCGATAATATGCCGCTCGACCCCAATATTCTCACCCTCGGTTTCGCGCGGCGCTTTGCCGAATACAAACGCCCTAACCTGCTGCTGCATGACCCCGAGCGTCTGGTGCGATTGCTGACCAACTCCAAACTGCCGGTGCAATTAATCGTCGCCGGTAAAGCCCACCCGGCAGATGAAACCGGCAAATCCAAATTAGCTGGCTGGCAGCAATTTTTGGAGCGGCCGGAACTGGCACCGCATCTGGTATTTCTCGAAGACTACGACATCACCCTGGCGCAACGGTTGGTGCAAGGTGTGGATGTGTGGGTGAATAATCCGCGCCGGCCCTGGGAAGCCAGCGGCACCAGTGGAATGAAAATTTTGGTCAACGGCGGGCTGAATTTATCCACGCTGGATGGCTGGTGGGCAGAAGCTTATGAGCCACAATTTGGCTGGGCATTGGGCGACGGCGAAGAACATGATCCCGCGCAAGATAATGCTGACGCTGAACAGTTGTATCACTTGTTGGAAGAAGAAATTATTCCGCGTTTTTATGCGCGCGATGCGGAAGGTTTGCCGCGCGATTGGTTGCAACAAATACGTGCGAGTATGACGCAACTGACTCCGCGTTTTAGCAGCAATCGCATGCTGCAGGAATATCTGGAACAACATTATTTGCCCGCTGCCACTGAGCACGCTGCGCGGCTGGACAATAATGCAGCACTCGCCAAAACGCTCAACGACTGGACACGGCATTTGCATCACCATTGGCACGAGATCCACATAAGTGAGCGTAACCTGAGTGAAAGTGCGGAGGGTTTACAGCTGGATGCGAACATTTATTTAGGTGCAATTGCGCCCGAGACAATAGTGGTAGAAGCCTTTGCTGACGCAAAAGATGGCCAGCCGATGCAGCAGATTAGCTTGACCCTCGCCCAGCCAAATGCGGTCAATGCTTACCATTACACAGGGATATTGCCGCAGGATCGCCCGGCAAGTGATTTCAGCCTGCGGGTGATTCCTGCCAATGGGCACGCACAGATTCCGGCTGAAAATGCACTGATTTGCTGGCAGTCCGCATAAAAACTTGCGCGCCAGCGAAATTTTAGCGATCTTAGACACCAACAGATTTGTTTAAATTGGCGCCAGTCGCCCAAAGCCAGTCGATATGGAGCTGTTGATGTCAGTTTGGTTACGCCCGGGTTTTGCCCGGCACCTGAAAATCCCACCCAACTTCAGGATGCTATTGCTCCTGACATTAGCTTTACCTTTACTTGCACAGGCCTCCAATCCAGCGCGCACATCAGCCCCCGCGCTTGATCGCACAATTACCATCGCCACTGGAGAATACCCGCCGTGGGTAGGCTCATCCTTACCTCACAACGGCTACGTCAATCACATCATCAATGAAGCTTTTGCCAGCCAAGGTTTAAAAGTAGAGTTTGTCTATTTGCCCTGGAAGCGCGCATTTGAGGAAACACGCCAAGGCAAATTCGACGCGACTTCTTACTGGTATGAAAATGACGAACGCCGCGAAGCCATGTTATTCAGCGATACCGTCATTACTAACCGCATTGTATTTTTCCAGCGCGCAGATGCACCAAAAGTTCAATGGAAAACTTTCAACGATTTAGCTCCCTATCGCATGAGTATTACGCTGGGATATACCTATTCGGGCGAATTTTACCAAGCAATCGACAGCAAATTACTCAACCCGATTATTGTTTCATCCGATGTACAAAATTTAAAATTGTTGATGGCCAAGCGCGTCGACTTTTTTGCGACCGATGAAATGAGTGGTTATTACATGGCTGCGCAATTGAGTATCGATCCGCGCAAATTAGCTGTGATTGAACCAGCATTAATTAAACCCCAAGGTTATTTGCTCGCTGGAAAAATCAATCCTGATTCGCAATTGATTATCAACACATTTAATCGCGGCCTGCGCACCATAAAAGCCAATGGTAAATACCAAAAAATTCTCAACCGGATTGATGCCACCAGTTTTTATAACCCCAATGCAAAAACACAAAATTCATCTGCACGATAAGTCACTGTCTTCGCATTTTTTGTAGTAATGCAATACTGATAAACAGAGATTTACATAACATCACTCAAACAGACAGAAAGTAGCTGGTATACTTGCCGCGCTTTTTTAGTGCATTCGTATTCAAATGCACGCTCTCCTCTTTTTTGCGATCCTGTTGTACGCAATAAATTGTACGAACCGAATCGCACCAACTGATTTGCACACGCCTGTGCGCCGAGAATAGTTATGTCTGTTACCGATGTATCCACCTCCCCCGAATTTGTAATTCGCGGTGTGCCCGAACAAATGTCAACGCGCTTGGCATTTTTAATCACTGGCCTCGCCATGTCCGCATGGGCGCCGTTAATCCCTTTTGTAAAAGAGCGCCTGGTTATTGGTGAATCCACACTGGGTTTATTAATTTTATGCTTTGGTGTTGGCTCACTTATCGCGATGCCGCTCACCGGTTTATTAGTCAACCGCTACGGTTGCCGCCGCGTTATCACCACCTCATTATTATTAATGTGTGTGAGTTTAGTGTGCCTCGCAATATCTCCCGGCATTCCGGGCATGGCCTTAAACTTGTTAATTTTCGGCATGATGCTCGGCGGCACAGATGTCGCGATGAACATGCAAGCCGTAGTGGTTGAAAAAGCCAGCGGCCGCTCAATGATGTCAGGTTTCCACGGTTTTTATAGCTTGGGCGGGATATTTGGTGCAGTGGTGATGAGTGCGCTTTTATGGCTGGGTTTATCGCCATTTCACGCGCTGATCAGCCTCGCTGCAGTTTTATTATTAATGCTCGCTTATTGCGCAAAAGATTTGCTACCCAAAAGTAATAGCGAAAATAGCAGCGGTGAACGCGATCCATTTTTTGTATTGCCGCGCGGAAAAGTATTGTTGATCGGCATCCTCTGTTTTATTGCATTTCTTTCCGAAGGCGCAGTATTGGATTGGGGTGCAGTATTCCTCACCAGCATTCGCGATATTGATCCGGTACACGCTGGTCTGGGTTACGCCTGCTTCTCGGTTGCGATGACTATCGGCCGCTTTACCGGCGACAAAATTGTCGGCGCACTCGGCGGAACCCGCATTGTCTTGTGGGGCGGCCTTTGCGCAGCACTAGGTTTTTTACTGGTGGTATTTGTGCCATTCAGCGCAGCGGCATTTATCGGTTTTACGTTAGTTGGTGTGGGAGCATCCAATATTGTGCCGGTATTATTTACCGCCGCAGGCAACCAGAATTCCATGCCAATGAGTTTGGCAATTGCCGCTGTGGTGAGTATGGGTTACGCAGGATTATTAGTCGGGCCAGCAGCAATTGGTTTTATCGCCGAATTGAGCAGCTTGAATGTATCTTTTGTGGTTGTTGCACTGGGATTGATTGCGCTGGCGGCGTGCGCGAAGAAAGCAACGAAATAATAACAAGTAAAATTTCAGGAACAATAAAAAAGCGGCGATATATATCGCCGCTTTTTTATTGTGCCCAGCAAATTAACGCGAAAACACCACCGTCTTGGTGCCATTCAACAATACGCGGTGCTCAGCATGCCAACGCACGGCGCGGTTAAGAACTACCGCTTCGGTATCGCGGCCGATTTCAGCCATTTCATCTGGCGAGTTAACGTGAGATACACGCTCAACTGATTGTTCGATAATCGGACCTTCATCCAAATCAGCGGTTACAAAATGCGCGGTAGCGCCGATCAGTTTTACACCGCGCTCAAATGCCTGATGGTAAGGTTTTGCGCCTTTAAAACCCGGCAGGAATGAATGGTGAATGTTAATCGCACGACCATTTAATTTTTTGCACAAATCATCAGAGAGAATTTGCATGTAGCGCGCGAGCACCAAAAATTCCGCTTGCAGATCCTGCATCAATTGCCATAACTGCCCTTCTTGCTGAGCTTTGGTGTCAGGCGTGATTGGCAAATAATGGAATGGCAATTGATACCACTCAGTCAGGTCGCGCATCACATTGTGGTTAGATACCACACCCACAATTTCAACCGGCAGCGAGCCATTTTTCCAGCTATTCAAGAGCGCATTCAGACAGTGACCCCACTGGGAAACTGCAATCAACACACGTGGCTTGGCATGGCTATCAAAAATATTCCAATCCATTTGGTACTGCTCACCCAACGGCTTGAACAGCGAGCGAATTTGCCCCAGGTTATATCCCACCGGGCACTCAAATACAGTGCGCATAAAAAAGCGATTACTGGTCACATCTTCAAATTGTGAAGACTCTTTAATATTAAACCCAAGGGTCGCAAACAGGGTGGCAACCGCCGCAACCAGACCTTTGGAGTCCTGGCAGCTAAAGGTTAAAACGATTTCTTTTACAGCAGACATTAAGTGAATTCCCGGTAAACAGGCTCGGACACTAGCCCGAAACCTTACAATCAAGTCGATAAAATAGTCGCCAAGCCTAAGGGATTGCGCGGGGGGAATTCAAGTACCGATTTATTATTCAACTCATTACCGGCTTATTATTCGCATTTTAACCAGTTTATTATTCGCCTTTTAACCAGCTTATTATTCAATAATACGCGCGCGGCTTATCAGCGCTTTGGTGATGGGGATGGCGAGGTTGATGTCGCTGCCCTGTGCCATGGTCAGCGTAATCCAATAGCTGTTTCTCTGGTCATTGAGGAGAAAATACACCTGGCGGTGCTGTTGGTTTTCTGCTTCGAATTCGTAGGCGCGGAACCATACGGTTTGATTCAGGAGGGTAGAGAAATTTCCGAGTTGGCTGACGATGAATTCACCCGACTTGCTTCGGTCACTAATGCCAGTCTCCAATCGTTTCCACAGGACACTGTTTTTCTCCCAATTTTTTACTTTGGTAGCGGCGATAAAATAAGCAGGTTCACCATTTATTTTTCCCGCAATCATGGGGTTGGCAATCGGTGTATTTTTTAATGCATCCGGCTGATCTTGCGGTGCGATGACTTCAAGCGAAAGTGAACTGGGCAAATCAATTTCCAATCCCTGAGCCAAATTCACTGAGGATGCGTAAACCGCTCCAGCATAAAGCAGCAGTCCAGCCTGGCTTAACACAACCAGAGAAAACCTCAGCGCGCTCGATAGAAAGGTCACCATGAGGTTACCTTCACCAGAGGATTACCCGAGAAAATTGAAACATCGGTTCACTTATAGTTAGAGGCTGCGTAATTTATTGTTGTCGTATGTTTATTGTTAAGGCTCTTCCGAGTCATTCCACAGTGTAGTTATATTTTTCGAGCTTGCCCGAATTACTGCAGTGTAAATAAAAAAAGGAGGTCATGCGACCTCCCCGGCTATAAATGTGCCTCAATAGTGTTACATGGGAAATAACTACCCACTATCAGGGATAGTGGTCTCGCAGCAGTCCATTGCTTCCCGCGTTAGAGGGAATAACGAACTCCTACCAAAAATTGTCTGCCCGTGTGGTTGATCTCTCTGGTCATATCCATGGTGCCATCGCCAGTACCGTAAATACGCTCCACTTCATCGGTCAGGTTGATCGCTTCAAAGGTGAATGTCAGGTTATCGTTGAAGTGATAAAACGATGACAAATCGATATGGGTTGGGCCGTATTTCATTTCCGAGGCATGTCCGTTATCGCTTGGTTTGCTCAGCAGATAATCATCACGCTTGTTCGCCGATACGCGCACACCGTAATTATCCACTTCATAAAACACGGTCATGTTGTAGGAATTTTCCGACACGCCCAACATATCGCCCGCATTCACATGGGTGTAGTTTGACACCACACCAAGATTAGAAAGCAAGCCCGGCAACGAACTAAAGGTTTGTTGATAAATCAACTCGTACCCTTTTACATCGTAACCAGCATTGTCATTCACCGGAATGTAATGCGTGTAGGGCACAGTGCGTGGGTCTGCGTTGTAGGCTTCATCGTATTGCGGATCAGATAAAATCGCATCGTAATATTCTGGATCAATCAGCTTCTCAACGATGTCTGTTTTCAACGAGGTAGTTACATTTTTAAAGAAGTAATTTACGGCGAGCAAACTTTCATCCGCAAAATACCATTCTGCACTCAGGTCGATATCATTGGATTCAAATGGATTCAAACCCGGGTTGCCAAGATTACTTACTGTGCGCGTGGTGTAACCAAAGCTGGGCGCAGCGATATTCAATGAACCCAAATCCGGACGGGTCATGGTTTTGCCGTACGAAAGACGGGTCACCACATCTTCAGTAACATCCAGCGAGAAATTCATCGATGGCAAAAAGTTTTTGTAGCTGCGATCCAACTCAACCGCACTGCCATTGATCCAGGCTTGCGAAGTTACATCGGTATTGACTGCACGCACACCAAAATTGGTTTTGAGCAGCATGCTACCTACATCAAACTCGTTGTTTAACTCAACAAATGCGGCGAGCGTTTCTTCACCTACAATCCAGGCAGCACTTTGGTTGTCGGTGTAATCTTTGGAGATGCGGTTATCGCGATAGATTGCATCGAAGTCGGCCACCAGGAAGGGAACCAAATCGCCATCCAACCCTTTACCGAAATCGGATACTGGCAGCATTTTGGTGTAGCCCACTGCAGAAAACGCTGTTGGATAATTACCGTTGCCTTCGCGGGATTCTACTTTGCGATCGTTGTAGGCAATACCGGTTTCGATTGAGTAGCGATCTTGAGTAAACGTTAAATCGATCTTCGATGTCAGGTTATCTTTTTTAACAAAGTTGGAGCGATTGTTTGCAGTAGTGACCTGATAATTGTCTGAATCGTAATAGTCGTAGCCTTCACCCCAGGATACTTTTGGAATATCCATGTTATCGGTGAAATCAAACGAATACTGATGCGAATCAGAAATGTAATAAAAACGAACTTCTTCGCGATCAGCTTCGTTCGTTGCTTTACCGACCATGGCATTTAATTTAAGTGAATCGCTCAGATCAAATTCACCGGATAATACATATTGATCAAACACAGACTTGGATGTTTGATCACGACTTTCAATCCAGGATTCCACATCATCGTAAGTACCAGCCATGATGCGCTTGCCATCTGGATGCACAGTAATTTCCAGCGGCGTAATTTCATTGTGGGTTAAGAACCACTCCATCGAGTTGTAGTTAACACGATTATTGTTAAGCTCGGAGTGCAAAACATCGAGGGTGACTTTTGCAGTATCTGACGGGCGATATTGGAATGAGGTAGTAACACCGAGACGTTCCTGATCATTACCAAAATAATCCGCACGCGGTAAACGCGGTGCCCACAAGCAGTTAGTTGCCGCAACAGCGCTGCCATTAAGCTGGCAATCATTTTCGGCAATATTGCCATTAATCACCGGATTAGCGCTGGTTGGATAAACATTGTTGGTGGCAACCGGAGTTGTCCAACGCACAGTACCAAAACCTTCCTGACGCACGGTGCGATCTGAATAGGCAACGGAAACCAATGCACCGAGAGTATCGTCGGCAAAAGTATTGCTCATCATAAACGCAAGGCGCGGATCATTTTTTTCGCTCAGGTCGTTGTAACCATTTTGCAGTGATGCAGCGACTTTAAAACCGTCAAAATCAAATGGCTTGGCAGAATACAAATCTACGGTACCGGCGATGCCGCCCTCTTCCATCGACGCAGTGGTAGATTTTTGAATATCAACACGATTAAACAATTCAGAGGCAAACACATGGAAGTCAAACGCGCGGCTTGCATTGATGGTCACGCCGCCCGAGTCCAAGCCATCGCTGCCTGCAGGAACTTCCATACCGTTAAGCGTGGTGCGAGTAAATGATGGACTAAAGCCACGCAGCGTAATGTTGCGCCCTTCACCACCTTCGCGCGAAATCGCAACACCGGGAATACGTTGGATAGATTCTGCGATATTGAGATCAGGAAATTTGCCGATATCTTCCGCCATGATAGATTCTTTGGCGTTAACGGCACTGCGCTTTTGATCAAGGCTTTTCAGCAATGAGCCACGAAAGCCGGTTACGATGAGCTCTTCTACATCATTCGCTTGTGAGTCTTGCGCTATAGTTTGTGCTGCAGCGAGTGAAGATATGGCGAGTACAACAGCAGTTGATAATTTATTTTTGTGCAGCATGGAATGCTTCCCCTCTAAATCGTTATTAGTACGTATAGAAAGCTGGCCATTGTTGTTAACTGCAAGGTAGAGGCCGGAACCCTCAAGCAGGGTTATTGCTCCATCTACTACCGAGTAGGTTCCCACCAGTTCACGCGTTCTCACCGCAACGACTTTATCGTAAGGAACGATAATGGTGAGATTGGATTGCTGCGCAAATTCTGTGAGTGCAATGTCAGCTTTATTTTCGGAGATATTGAACGGAATCAATTGCGCAAGATTGGTGTTCTCTGCTTGCACCTGACAAGAGCAAGTAGTGAGTAAGGCAACCATCACAATATTATTTTTATTCAATTCAACTTTCTCCGGTGCGGTTATTCACCGCTGTACTAAAGACGATTTAGTTTTTATTTTCCTCCATACTGCTCAAACAAATTTTTTAATTTTTAATCAATGGCCCTTAAATAAAATCAAAATAACTTTAAAATTCATTGCTATAAAAATTACTGCAATAAAGAAAGTTCGATCACACCATCGCTTGAACGTGTGCTGTCGATATTAAAATTTTCCTTCAACGCCACCAGCAAACCATCGACGTCGCCGGCTTTATACAAGCCAGCGATACGCACATCGCTAATACGTTGATCGACAACTTTAAAGTTCTCCGGTGTGTAGCGGCTCAATTCATTGAGCGCGTCTTGCAAGGTTTCACCGCGAAATACCAGATTGCCATCGCGCCACGACAGGCGATCATGAATCACCGCTGTGTTAATGGTTTCTACTGCAACCGGCTCACTGGCGCGCGCGCTTAATTTTTCACCCTGCCCTAACACTTGAATAACACCAGGTTTGGCAGTCGCGTTGGCGATAGTATTGGTTTTATCGGCCATGGGTTTAACATGCACCTTGCCTTCGGTGACGATCACATCAAAATCCAATTCATCTTTTAGGTACACATTAAACACAGTACCTACTGCTTCCACGACACGATCACCCACTTGCACACGCAGCGGGCGCTGTTTGTCGTGCGCTACTTCAACTAACAACTCACCTTTATTTAATACCAGCAAGCGCTCGTGTTCACTGTAAGTTACCGACACTTGGGTGTTGGTATTCAGCAACAGCTTTGTCCCATCAGGTAAATTAATAGTTGAGTGGGCACCGATGCCAGTTTCGTACAAAGTATTAGATGTTGTGCTCGCCTGCAGCGGTTGTTTGGTTGCCGGCTCCTGCAACAGCGTCGCCGGTGCCAGCACATTAAATGCTAATACCAGCACCAGTGCCGATGCGGCCACCGCCCAAACAGCGCGGCCAGTTCCAATACTTTTGCGCGGCTGCGCTGCGGGTGCATCAAACAATTCGGACAACACCGACAAACTGTCCATGCGATCCCAGAGTTTTGCCATCTCCAACAAACATTCTTTATGTTTGGGGCTTAGCGACAACCACTGGCGCAACGATTCTGTTTCTTCATCTGATAATCCGCGATCAAGGCGCGTGACCCATAGGCTCGCCTCCTCATAAATCTGGTTATCCGTTTGGAATTGATAAATATTCGTCATCACATTACATCCCGACTCTTAATAGAGCCCGAATCCTCGTTAATGCTGGCGGGAGCGCGGTTCATAAATTGACGACAGCGAACCAAACCCATAGCGATGTGCTTTTCAACAGTGTTTTCACTGATATTTAAATTTTCTGCAATTTCTTTTTGCGAATAACCGTACACTTTTTTCAACACAAAAGCCTTCCGGCATTGCAGCGGCAAGTGGCGAACCGCCTCGCAAAAATGTTCAAACTCTTGTGTTGCCGACACTTGGCTGTAGACCTGATCGAAATCACCATCGACCACATCCAAGCCGAGCCCCTCGTCCTCCATACTCACATTGCTCCGGGTATCGGCGCGCTTGAGATGATCGAGCGCGAGATTGCGGGCAGTGCGATACAAAAACGAACGCGGATGCAGTATCTGCTCGGTCTTGTTCACCGCGCAGATGCGCACATAGGTTTCCTGCACTATGTCTTCGATTTCTTTGGGCGGCACCAAACGCGATACAGCCCTCATCAACCCGTTTCGAATCGACAGGTAGACGCTCTCCAAGCTCTCTTTATTAGTCATGATTATTCTTCTAGATTCTGTAGTGTCAAACACCCCCCGGCGTCGAGACCAGGGGGTTTTGTATCATGACGATTGGCAGCGAAAAATCCGCCAGTCACAGGAGAAAGAATAGCACCAACACTGAAATCGGCGGTGCTATTGGTGCCAGAACGATAGACGGCAGGAGGACTTTAAGGCTTGGGCACCCCTTGGGTAAAATCAGGGTTTGAAATGTTCGTTCAAAAATTCCTCAACCACGGCGGCGGCGGGTTTGATGTAAGGCTCATAAAGCCAGAAGGTATGGGGCGTATTTGGCAGAGTGACCACCTTGGTGGGAATGCCGTAAATCGCCATTTTCTTCACCATTTCATCACGCCCGACATGGAAACGCTCCTGCGCGCTATTCAGGTACAGGATCGGCGGGCTGGTTTCACCCACATAGTAAGTCGGCGAGGCGTCATGCCAGAGATCGCGCTTTTCAGCGTAACTACCGCCAAACCAGGCACCTGCGGATGAACGACCAACACCCGGAACATCTTCATGCTTGCGCGCCTCGACAGAGGTGAAATCCGACAAGCCATCGATATTCAGGATCAACTGCACATCGCTCGATACGCCACTCTCTTTAGCCTGCGGATCGAACCTCGCCAGACCATTAGTCATGCCGGTCAAACTGGCAATTTGCCCACCGGCAGATGAACCGCCGACGGCAATTTTGGCAGGATCAACACCAAACTCGGCAGCGTTGGTGCGCAGCCAGCGAATCGCGGCTTTCACATCGTAAACCGCGGCCGGATATTGAGCTTCCGGCGCTAAACGATAGGTAATTGTTGCCGCCACATAACCCGCTTTAGCCAACTCAATCGCCATAGGCGTGAGATGGGTGCGATAGCCCGAACGCCAACCGCCGCAGTGAACAAGCACCACACCGGGAACCGGTTTGCCCACTGCGCCCTGCGTCAATTTGTTTGGCAGATACAAATCCAATTGCAACTCGCGATTGCCGTAGCGCACATAGGTGATATTTTTTTTCTCAATCACATCACCCGGCACAGCAGTACTTGCAATTTGAATCTCGGGAAAACTTTTTACATCGCCAGCAAAACGATTTTCTACCGTATAGGTATTTTCATAAGGAACCAGCGGTGATGCTGTTACAGAAGGCTGTGAGGAGCAGGCAGCAAGGCCACTCAATGCAAACACAATTGTTATTAACGTAGTAGGTTTCATAGTGTCACTCGTTAGATGCAACTTATTTTTAAATTTATTTCGAATACTACAGCAGACGCGAACGCCAACGAAGTCCGCCATCAATTCTTAACCATGGCTCGACCAATCTGCGGACGCCAATCCTGAAAAATCTTTTCCAGTGAATAATCGGCCAATTGCTCATCGGTTAATTGTGGGCGCTGCGGATTAATCGCGGCACCCGGCCCGCTACTTTGGTATTCAAAAAAGCGCGATTCTTCCGGCGTAAATATCCGGCTCTTGGTTCCATCGCGCGCGGTGCCCGGCATGCTTGACCAACCTTGCGTATTGATATGGCTATCCATATAGGTGCGGATAAAAACTGCTTTGCCAATTGCATCCGGATCAGCGTAGCGACCATCAGGGAAATTAGTGGTCGGATGCCAAGGGCGGCCTAGAGTGATACTGCGATCGGGCACACCTTGTTCGCGCGTTAAGGTGCAATCCAAAAAGGTTAGCCCATATTCGCGCGCAATATTGGTTGAAGGTGCGGTGATAAAACTGTGGATCTCACCCTCGGCAAAAATACTATTGCGCGGGCGGCTGATGATGATCGACTTTTCAAATACCACATTGCCTTGCCCAAAAATAAAATCGACGTTGCCACTGATCGTGCTTTGATAAAAATAGGCACGCTTGCCGTGTACAAACAGCGTGTCCTGATAACCTTTTAAAGTCACACGGTTAACGCTCACGCGATCACTAGCAGTATCCAGCAGCAGCGCTACCGCCTGGCTGTCTGCAACTGCATCAGGATCATTGCGCGCTTGCTTGGCATCGTTGGATAAAAAATCGTAAGTGTTTTCAATAGTCAGATCGGCGAGATGCACATCCACCGAATTAATTGCAACAGTTGCAGAGCCAGGTGTACCCCAATTGTCGGTGCGATAAGCACGCGAATTAGCAGCATGGGCATCAAAATAGATAACCGTTCTCTCGGCGCCCTCACCTGTTATATCAATATTCGCACGCCCGATATTCAGCTTCTCATTGTAGCGACCGGCTTTTATCAAAATGCGATAGCGAGTGGCATCATCGCTTGGTGCGGCATCAAGCGCAGCTTTTATAGTCTTGAATGCGGAGGGAGAATCGCCACCGACGACTGCATCAAACAGGGTGATATCAGTTTGAATATGAACGCTGGTATTAGTGGCAACATCAGATTTTGTATTAGCAGCTGTATCGGCATCTACACTGGAGTGGGAAGAGTGCTGGTCACAGGCGCTAAGCCCTAGCATCGCCAGTAGTAAAAAAGTAGATCTTATCGCTCGCATCAAAAGACGCTCCGTTCTTATTGGTAATAGTTGTGTGGGAGATTTGCGCTAAGACGATTGGCAGGCAAAAATCCGCCAGTGCATTGTGAAATTTATTTCAGAGGGGATTTCAACCAAGCGAAATCTTGAAGGGATACAGCGGCGATGCAGCCTGAATATAATCAGGATCAAAGTGATACGAAAGACGGTGGCCCGCTTTGCAGGCCGCCCGATTATTAAATTTCCTGCTGCACCAATTCTTTAAACGCAATAGAAAGTCGCTGATAAATCGCTCCGGGGCATTCGGGAATCTTACGGCCATCGGCGTAACCCACTGGAATTAGTTCTGCTCCGGTACCAGTGAGGAAACATTCATCGGCAGTGAATAAATCGTAAGGTGCGAGTGGTGTTTCGCGGAATTTAATGCCGAGTTTTTCAGCAAGCTCCAGTACCACTTGACGGGTAATTCCATCGAGTGCGCCTTCAATCACCGGCGGCGTCAGCAATTCACCTTTCTTGACGATAAAAATATTATCCGCACTGCCCTCGGCAATCCGGCCGGAACTATTCAATAAAATCGCTTCATCGGCACCAGCGTGAGTGGCTTCCATGCGCGCGAGAATATGGTTGAGATAATTCAAACTTTTGATGCGTGGATCTAAACCGTCGGCGCCTAAACGACGAGTCGCCGCGATAATCACTTTTGCGCCTTCACTGCGCACGCGCTCGCTGACCATATGTAGAGTGTCGGCGATAATAAATAACTGCGGTGAATGGCAGCGTGAAGGATCAATACCCAAAGGCCCTACACCGCGCGTAACCACCATGCGCATATAGCCATCTTTTGTCGGCGCAGCGGCGATGGTTTCCTCTACAGCTTGCGAGAGAACTTCAATGTTGTAGGGAATTTCCAATGCAATCGCGCGCGCAGAAAGCATTAATCGCTCAAGATGCGCTTGTAAGCGAAACGCTTTGCCGTTGTAAAAACGAATGCCTTCAAATACACCGTCACCGTACAAAAGCCCGTGATCAAACACCGAGACACTTGCCTGCTCTACAGGAACTATTTGCCCGTTCATCCAGCAAACTGGTGATGGTTTTTGAGTGGCAAGTGCGGGATTAGCCATGAAATTCTCCGGTTAACATTGTGTGTGCTTTGCCGGTGAGGTAAACGCGCTCGCCAGCCCATTCAACCGTGAGTAAGCCGGTGCGCGCCGATGCCTGCAATGCTTGCAAGCGCGCTTTGCCCAATCGCTGTGACCAAAAAACAGAAAGCAGGCAGTGAGCAGAACCGGTAACTGAATCCTCGGAAATGCCGACGCGCGGTGCAAAAAAGCGCGAGACAATATCCAGGCCTGGTTTATCCGCAGGTGCGGTGACAATCAACCCGCGCTCGGTGAAGGAGCTGATCAAGGCGTCATCGGTCTTGAAATTGCGCACTTGCTCAGCGGTGTCCAGTACCACAATCAGATCGTCGCGGCCACGGCCAAACCAGTTAGGTTGTCCGCCTAAGAGCTGCAATAAAGGCTCAGGCACTTTGCGGATCAAGGTCGGCGAGTCGGCGGGGAAATCCAGACGAATGTTCGCGCCCTGACGCACGGCTTCCAACACACCACTGCGCGTACGGAATTTCAACTCAGGTGCGCGCTCGCCCGCCTCATGCCAGAGCGCATGAGCAGCGGCCAAGGTAGCGTGGCCGCACAAGCTGACTTCAGTGGTGGGCGTAAACCAGCGCAGGCTCCAGACTTCAGGCGCTTGCTTGAGCAGGAATGCGGTTTCGGCCTGATTCATCTCTGCCGCGACTTTTTGCATCCAGCTGGTTGAGCGCTCTTCGCGCAGCAAACACACACCGGCAGGATTTCCGGTAAATAGCCCGTCAACAAATGCATCCACGAGATAAAGGGGTTGCCCCATGATTTTTCTCCTAACCCGATAGAGCTAACACGATGAGATTGGCAGTGTATTTTTTCACCGCCATACGGTACAGTTTCAAAACAATTTAATTGATACGGTACAGATTAATTAAAAATAAACTGTACCTATACAAATCACCCAAAACTGTACCTATACACGCCTTTGGAGCCGCGATGGATATCCTTTACCGCAAACTTGCCGATGAGTTGGCCAGCCTGATTAACGCGGGCGGATTCCAATCGGGCGACCGTATGCCGGGTGTACGTGCCCAGGCGCAATTGCGCAGTTTGAGCATCGCGACTGTCATCGCCGCTTATCGCCAATTGGAGGATTGGGGCTTACTGGAAGTGCGCAACCGCTCCGGGTTTTACGTTAAATCCAAACCCAATTTGACCGTTCCGCCGCCACGGATTGTGGTGACGACCATGCGCCCTGCCCCTGTTACTGGTCAGGATATGGTGTTGCAACTAGTGAAAGCGGCGAATGATCCGACCATCGTGCAATTGGGTGCTGCAGTGCCAGCGCCGGAGTTCTTGCCGACCCGCGCTATTGAACAGGCGCTGACCAAAGCAGCGCGGCAATATCGCGTGCGCACGGCTAATTATGAGTTCTCACCCGGTGCGCCGGAATTGCGCCGCCAGTTATCGCGCCGCTTGGCCGATGCAGGCTGCGCGATTCATCCGGATAATCTGGTGATCACCAACGGCTGCCAAGAGGCACTGACGCTTGCATTGCGCGCAACCACAGCGCCCGGCGATGTAGTTGCGATTGAATCGCCCACCTTTTACGGCTTGCTGCAAATCATTGAGTCGCTGGGATTGGAAGCGCTGGAAATCCCCACAAATCCGCATTCAGGAATGTCGTTGGAGGCACTGGAATTGGCGCTGAGTCGCTGGCCGATCAAAGCCTGTGTAGTCACCCCCAACTTCAGTAATCCACTCGGCTGCCTGATGCCCGATGAGCACAAACAAAAATTGGTAGCGATGCTCAAGGCACGCGATATCCCACTGATTGAAGATGATATTTACGGTGACTTGAGTTTCAGCCATGCGCGCCCGTCACTGCTAAAAGGGCTGGATGAGAATGTGATCCTGTGTAGTTCGATTTCCAAAACCCTGTCGCCCGGTTTGCGCGTGGGTTGGATCGCACCGGGGCGCTATCAGGATAGAGTTGAATACATGAAGTACGTGCTCAATCTAGCCACCGCCACTATCCCGCAACTGGCGGTGACCGAGCTGCTGGAGAATAACCAATACGACCGACATTTACGCCGTGTGCGGGGCGATTATGCGCAAGCTGTGGCGCAGATGACGGAAGCGGTAATCCATTATTTTCCTGAGGGAACCAAAATTACCCGGCCGGAAGGTGGTTTTGTGGTCTGGCTGGAATTACCCGGAGAAGTCGACAGTTTCTTGTTGGCGAAAAAGGCGCTGGAGATTGGAGTCAGTATCGCCCCCGGCCCAATATTTTCGGCCAGCCAAAAATACCGGCAATTTATCCGGCTCTCTTGCGCATGCGTGTGGGGGAATCGGGTGGAGCGAGCGGTGATGAATTTGGCGGGGCTGCTCCGTTAACCGGAGCAGCCTAATCACTTAACTAGAAATGAAAACTGCTGGTGAAGGAAAATAAATCGGCTTCTTGCTCTTCAAAATAAATCCGGCGTAAGCCAAGCCCTAAACCGATACGGTCAGTAAGTGGCAATTCAAATTTGAATCCCACTAACGGATCATTGCCTTTTTCTTTGTCTACCGAGAACACATTACTCGCCACACCAATTTCGCTGCGCCATACGAATACACCAACTTCCGCCGACACTTTAAACAGGGAGTTTGGCGTTAGCACCACGCCTTGTACTAACGTCAGCCCCTCTGCGCTCAATGGATAATTCGCCGCAAAATCGCGCGCAAATTCATCCAGATCGGTACCACCCGCCAATGTCACATCGACGGTGACATCGCCTAAATCGAGATAACCCAATTCGGTGTAGTGATTACTGTCCCATTGATGGCCGAGCGCGAGATGATATCCCGCGCGGTTTTCGTCATACCGATTGATTGCAAACTCATGACCGGCAGCCGAAACACCTGAAACAAAATCCTCTTCTTCCTGACTGCTCACAACATTGGAGATATCCGCACGCAGATAAAATCCTTTGTCGTCTTTCGCCTGCACATTTGCCGCAGTGGCGACTAAAGCAATCACAACGAACCAGATTGGCTTCAAACGTTTCATCATCATTAAACCTCCCAGTAACAACAACCAGATTCCACCCATCGCACCGCCGCCTTTGGATTTAACCTCAACCGGTGGTTTTGGTGGCTCCGGAGGTTCCGGTGGCTCAACCTCTTTTGCCTCGCTGACAGCACCTGGATCGACCACAGCCGAGTTCACCTGTCCATCATCGTCATTAGGGCCACCATCTTCGATGGTTAATTGCACACACAGATGGCCTTGTGTAAGACCTGATGTCCAGTCAGATGTACCAGGCGGAGGGCAATAACCCGCATTCCCAGCCGCCGAATGAAGAGCATTGTTTGCATTTGAGACAAAGTTTACCCAACTTCCATTTTGGAATTTGCGGTACACCGCGTTGGCCGGAATGGCCGAACGCTGTGGAATTACCACACGAACTGATTGCCCCGGAGTTGGCAGGTCACGAATGGCAAAATCGAATATTCCACCAACTGGCTCAAATGCCGGGTCGGCAACCAGACTATTCAAACTGCCAATTTCTTCGTCGAGAATCTGCACACCACCGGAGTTACCACCACGTGCAAACAGGCCCAGACCACAACGCACACCGGGATCACACTCAATCAGATAAGCGTTGGTAGTATTTCCCTGTTGCGGCAAGATGTTGCTGGAAGGCATGTTATCCAGATAATCAGGGATACCGTTGTCATCCGAGTCACTAGTGCCCTCAGCCGCATCACTAATACCATCTTGGTCAGTATCCGTATTCTCATCCAACACCGGTAATGTATTGACCACACGGAAGTAAGCGGAGGTCTGAACAATTGCACCGCCAGAGTCCGTCACAATCACTTGAATTTGATAGCTGCCAGACAAACCAGATGGATCAATAGTCCTGCTGGCACTCGCTGCATCACCAATCAGACCCGTACCAATCCATTGGAAGGTGTGAGTATCAGTTTTATTGGCATCAGTTACCGACGCAGTCAAGGTTACCGCTCCACCGCCAGGTGTCACGAGACTAGTATCGACACCACCCTGACTGACAACGAGATTAACCACTGGCGGGACATTGCCCGAACGGATATCGATTACGTGACGATTGGCAACACCGGCATTGATTCCTGCCCCAAGAGCAACCACTAACTGACTGTCACTAAAGCCAGTCACCGCATTCAATTTCACCGGCACAACAACTTCTACCTGGCCCGGCTGTGTAAAGATCGCAGTACCATCTACCAAATTATGTTCTGCTACAGTTGCGGTACTAGTTGCATCAATCGCATAAGGAATACTCAGTGGATAAACTGGTGATGGGCCATTCAGCAACACACGGAATTCCACATCACTATCACGTACAGCAATTTGCGATTTGCTCAAGGACACCAGCGGCGCAATGTTAACGATCTGCGCACCCTCTCCAGTGATACCGGCAGCATTAATCGCAGTCCACTTCAGCTCGTGGCGACCAGGAGCAAGTAACAGCGCGTTGCTAGCAGTCAAACCTTGGGCCGTTGTCGTGCAACAGTCATTACCTGAAACTCCATCTTTCGCAATTAGTTTCACCGCCTGATCCACATCCCCCTCACTGGCTGAAGAGTTCAATCCCAGCAGTTGTCGCAAAGTAACAGGGGTAAACAGCGCAGTGGCATTGATATCAAGATTTGCAGGAGCCGTAACAACTGGCTGCAAAGGATCAAGAGTAGAAATTACCTCGATATCAAACGCAGGCAAGGCGGTGCTGACAGTACCATCGCTAACGCTGATCACTATCGCACCATGCACTCCCGCATCAGCATTGGCAGGCGTACCCGTCAACGCACCGGTTGTGGTATTGAAACTGGCCCATGATGGCTTGTTGGTGATACTGAAGGTCAGTGCATCAGCTACATCCACATCGCTCGCGGTCGGGGTGAAGCTGTAGGCGACATCCTGATTCACGTTAGTGCTTGGTGTGCCGGTGATGATCGGAGCATCATTCACGGCCGTGATGGTGACATTGACCGTAATATTGGCATTGGCAGTGCCGTCACTGACGCGCACCACAAAACTATCACTGCCGTTGTAATTGGCAGTTGGGGTATAACTGACCGCACCACTCAACACACTAGCACTGCCATGTTGCGCCGCACTGCTGATACTCCAGGTCAGCGGATCACTATCCCCGTCTGTAGCAGTCAGAGTCAAAGCAAACGGTGTAGGCGAACCATCCTCACTCATAGTTACATTGGTCGCACTACCCTGCGTAATCACCGGTGCAGAGTTCAATGGTAGAGCTGGTGTAACCGCATTGGATGCACCAGAAACTCCACCTGTGCCCACACTATTGGTAGCAGCGACAGCAAAGGTATAGCTGGTGCCGTTGGTCAATCCGGTAAACGTATAGGGTGATGCAGTTGCCGTACGGGTGATACCGCCGGGGTTAGCCGTCACGGTGTAACTGGTAATAGCAGCACCTCCATTCGAAGTCGGCGCAGTAAAGGTGACAGTCGCCTGGGCATTGCCAGCCGTCGCTGTACCTATAGTCGGCACACCGGGCAATACCGCATTCACGGCAAAGCTACGTGTCACCTGGGTTGCAGCCAGATAACTGCCATTACCCGGTTGATCAGCGTTAATGGTACAGGTACCAGCAGTCACAAACGTCACTACTCCAACACTGGTAATAGTACAAACACCTGTAGTTGAGGAAGTAAAGGTCGGCGACAAACCGGAATCCGAGTTGGCACTAAGTGTCGGCGTAGCACCAAAATTTTGCGGACCAGGATTAATGAAGGTAATGGTTTGGGTCGATTTTGGTATGACCGAGTTGGATGCGCTGGAAGCAGGACCAGTACCCGCTGAGTTATCTGCAGTAACTGTAAAGGTATAGGCCTGGCCATTGGTTAAACCAGTTACCACAATCGGTGATGACGCACCATTCACTGGCGCAACATCCGCCGGGCTCACTGTCACTGTATAACCAGTAATAGTAGTGCCACCGGTGTTAACTGGCGCAGTAAAGGCCACGCTCACCTGAGTATCACCAGCAACTGCAGTACCGATGGTTGGAGCATTGGGAACAATAGGACTGACGGTAAACGAACGACTTACCTGCGGCGCAGGCAAATATTGCGTATTACCCGCCTGATTCGCATTAATCGTACAAGTACCGGCCGTTACAAAGGTCAGTATTCCACCACTGGTGATAGTACACACACCGGTGGTAGATGAGGTGAAAGCCACTGTCAGCCCAGAGGTAGATGATGCCCCACCGCCCAATATAGACAAGTCAGGTGCGGTACCGAAACTCTGTGTTCCCGGGTTGGCAAAGGTAATCACTTGTGGTGATGCAGGCGTGATCGAGTTAGACACACCAGATGCACCACCAGTACCCGCCACGTTGGTAGCAGTCACGGTAAAGGTATAAGAAACACCATTGGTCAAACCAGTCACAGTAATTGGCGACCCTGCACCTGTGCCGGTAAAACCACCAGGGTTAGAGGTCACGGTATAACCGGTAATCGTTGCACCGCCATTACTAGCTGGAGCAGTAAAGGCTACATCCGCCTGGGTATCACCTGCTGTTGCAGTGCCAATAGTTGGGGCACCAGGAACTATCGCATTCACAGTAAAGGTACGGCTGACAGTCATGGCCGCATTGGTCGTCGCATCACCCGCCTGATCTGCATCAATCGTACAAGTACCGGCCGTCACAAAGGTCAACACGCCGCCGGAGGTGATAGTGCATACACCGGTAGTGGATGAACTGAAGGTTACCGCTAAACCGGAAGTTGATGACCCACTCAGTGTTGGCGAGCCACCAAAGTTCTGTGCACCCGGATTCGTGAAGGTAATGGTTTGGTTCGCAGGGTTGACTGTAAACGAACGGGTCACCTGCGGTGCTGGCAAGTAGGTCGAATCGCCGGCCTGGTTCGCATTGATGGTACAGGTACCAGTGCTAACAAAGGTCAGAACACCGCCACCGGTAACCGTACAAACACCGGTTGTGGACGAGGTGAAAGCCACTGTTAGACCTGAAGTGGACGAAACACCCACACCCAAATCCGGAGAGGTGCCAAAACTTTGTGCGCCAGGGTTGGCAAAGGTAATTATTTGCGGTGATGCCGGGGTAATCGAGTTGGACGCACCGGACGCCGAACCAGTACCCGCTGAGTTAGTCGCCGTCACAGTAAAGGTGTACGAAACACCATTAGTCAAACCAGTCACGGTAATCGGTGAACCTGCACCAGTTCCGGTAAAACCACCAGGGTTAGAGGTCACGGTATAACCGGTAATGGTTGCACCACCATTGCTGGCAGGAGCAGTAAAGGCTACATCCGCCTGGGTATCACCGGCGGTTGCGGTAACAGTGGTTGGGGCACCCGGAACTACCGCATTAACAGTAAAGGTACGACTCACGGTAGGAGCTGCATTGGTAGACGCATTACCCGCCTGATCTGCATCGATAGTACAAGAACCTGCAGTCACGAAGGTCAATGTGGTACCGGAAACTGTACAAACACCGGTAGTAGAAGAACTAAAGGTCACCGTTAAACCTGAAGTTGAAGTCCCATTCAAGGGCGGCGTGGTGCCAAAGTTCTGCGACCCCGGGTTCGCAAAGGTGATGGTTTGATCAGCCTTGGGCGTAGCAGAACCAGAAGCACCCGATGCAGTACTGGTTCCTATTGCGTTAGTCGCGGTAACAGTAAAAGTATAAGTAGTGCCATTAGTAAGGCCGGAAACTGTGATCGGCGATGTAGTAAAGCCGTTGCCACCACCGGTAATACCACCGGGGTTGGAGGTCACGGTATAACCGGTAATCGCCGAACCACCGTTACTGGCCGGCGCCGTAAAGGCTACCGAAACCTGCCCATCGCCCGCTGTTGCGGCGCCTACGGTTGGGGCATCTGGTGCAGTGAGGATATTCACTGTATGGGTAGTACCACTGGAGTAGGCAGCGATGCTATTACCCGCGTCGTCTACGATATTGGTTGATCCATTCAAATTAACTTTGAGTGTACCGCTGCCAGAAATTGCCCCTACCGTTACTGTAATAGGATCACCGGAAGAGGCAGACACACTTGCAATAGTGCCTGCGGCTGAACTGGTTACTACCCGGGTGAAATCATCGGTGGAGACATTGCTCACCGACTCACTGAAATCCACGATGAAGTCCACAGTGGTATCACTGGATACCGCCCCGCCCGCTGGCGTTATGCTACTGACAGACGGTGCGATATTATCGACTGTAGCGTTAGTCGTATCCGAAGTTGATGTCGCGTTGCCCGCATTATCTGTTGCGGTAACTGTTACGTTGCGATTGGTGTTATCTATAGCACCCGCAACAATGGTGTAGGTTGCCGTCCAGGTACCTGAACTATTGGTTGCTGAGACAGCCGCACCACCGCCAAATTGGGTGAAGTTCACAGTGACTGAACTGATTGTATCGCTATTGTTGTCACCACCCGCTGTATTGTTCCAGGTAGCAGTTACGGTATCACCAATTTTGTAGGCACCGCTGGTACCTGAAGCACCGGAAATGCTGATTCGGCCATCAGTTACTGTAGGTGCGATGTTATCCACGGTCGCATTGGTGGTATCCGCCGTGGTGGTATTACCACCTGCATTAGTGGCAGTCACACTGACATTGCGGCTGGTGTTATCAATTGCACCAGAGATAATTGTATAAGTAGCCGTCCAGGTATTGCTGCTATTGGAAGCAACTACTGCGGCGCCGCCGCCGAATTGCGAGAAATCAACGGTTACACCGGTAATGCCGGTGTTGTTATCACCACCAGCGGTGTTGTTCCAGGTTGCGGTAACGGTGTCACCAATTTTGTAGGCGCCGCCGGTGCCTGATGCACCGGAGGTACTGATACGGCCATCAGTCACCACAGGAAGTGGTGCAAGAGCTCCCGTAATAGTAAAGGAACGGAACTCAAAGAAAGGTTTAGTGGCTGACCCGCTGGTAGTATCGAACACCAACTTGAACGCTTTCAGTTTTACCCCGGAAAAACCTGCCAACTGCCCAGCCGCGAATGTGAAGGTCTCATCAGGAGTTCCACTTCCAGTAATAGTGCTGGAGGTAATAGTGCTGTTGTCCGGCTTGATCCCGATAACCTGCACATTAGTGAATTGACCACCTAATCCAGAAGCTTCTCCCGCCACCAACCCGGTTAACTCAAAGCTACCAGTATCAACCCCATCTGCAGCGACGTAGAAATAAGTCCCTGTAGTGGAGGTGTTGTAACCAGTCTGTACATAAGCAGGAAAAGGGGCTGAGGAATAAATGCTGACGTTAGAAATGGCACTACCACCGCTGTCTTTAGCGGTAAGAATAAAATCGGTGTGCGTCAGGTTACTGTTGTTATCTACCCAACCTGTTTGAAATGTTTTGGTTCCGCTCGAAGCCACTAACACACTGGAAAAATCCTTCAGGGATTTTTCTGAAAATGCTAAAGCCGTTTCAACATTACCGCGTTTCACTTCCAGATCCCAATCACCATTCAGTGCAGGATTACCAGTTAAATTGTTGGATGCTGCCACATCCAAGCCGGTGTTATTGCTGATAATATCCAGTAAATCTTCACCTGCTTTATTGGCCGCAAGCTCGCAACCATAAAATAATAAATCCCCACCTTCACGCACAGCTCCAGTCAGGGCAGCAAAAGCATGAACCTCCTGCTGGATATTTTCTGCAGTAATGCGTGAATTACCAAGCAAAATCGCACCGGCTTCAGCATGGGAAACGATATGGATTGCCGCCAGATTTTTATGTCCTTCCAGCGCTGAAATCAATTGCGGTAAACCCGCTTCGGTAGAACTGATATGCACCATTTCTACGCCGGGTTTTAAAGCGCGACGCAACACGGATTTATCCGCTTCAGCAACTCCTTCATCTACAATCACCAGTTCACGCACAGAGTGCGCGATCTGAATATCCAGTTGATCACCGGACAAATCAACCAGATCGCGAGGCAGTGCACTGGCATGCGATAAGTCTGCCGCAGACGCATTGATTGACGAACTTAAATAAGTCCGTTGATAGCTCGTCCCCGTTGTCGATGTTGCATAAGCACCCAAGGGTAGTAACAGCGAAGAAAGCCCACTGAATAAAAGATTTTTCATGATTATAAATTCCCGTTTAGAGGCGCACCTGTCGCCGCTGGTTTTTTACTCGCGATAATACTGGCAGCAGTGCCAGCCTGGTCCTGCCAGAAATCCATTTCCTGGTATTTCACAAACAAATCCGGAGGCAAAATACTGCGTCGGTTTTTGAACTCCACTTTTTTCTTTACGCTGTGCAAACCTTTTACACCCAAATTTTGATCAAACTCATTTTCTGCGTAATCAACATTATTAAAATCATGAGCAAACAAAGGCTCATCGATAAAGCGATAAATTAATTCCATAGTACGTGTGGGATGCTGGGTTAACAAATCATAATCCACCAATAACAATCGTTCAGAAAACTCACCGTAATAGGCTTCTTTTAATGCCGTCCAGGCAGAACCCACTGATCCACCGGCATTAATTAATGATTCGCAGCGGCTGTACACCGTTTGACGGGAAGCAGCATTAAACATGCGACTGTAATCGAAGGGATTTTTGCGATAAATCATTTCAAAGCTGTCCATAATCCACGCAGGATTTCGCACACAGCAAATCACTTTGAAATCATCCACCAACTCTACCAACTGATGCATGCGTGCAGTCCAGTGGCGATTAGTATCAAAAATAACGGGGTGGGATTTATCGGCGTAATAAGCGTCGATTAACGCCTTGCAAATTGTTTTGCGTTTGTGTTCATCAAAAAACGAATAGGATTCGCTGCCTGCACCCATTTGCTCGAGGGCACCATTCACCAAGCCAGCGACCGGGCTGCTCATCGCAGCATGGAAGCGTGGATTTTGTCGGAGTATTCCTGCCAGAAGCGTTGACCCTGAGCGCGGCAAACCGGAAATAAAATGCAGTTTGGTTGACATCAATTCTTTTCTTAATTAAAAAACTTTATGAAAAAAATTCCCGGCAGTTACGCCGGGAACCTGTTTATCAATTGCGTGCAGGAAAAACCCCTGCAAGCGCAATACAATAATTTAATGCCAAAAACGGCTGGCGATTTTCATGGGCCTGACTACCCCCTGTTACACCTATGGTTTGTGGGGCCATAGTCGTATTGGCCGCTCCGGGAGTCAGCATGTAGTTAATTGTACCACCACTACCACCACGCACATCTCTTGCCAAATAAGCATCTGCTGCGGGTGTCGATGCATTGCCTGCGGTATTCATAGCAGTAATCAAATGATTATGTGCAGGCATTTCAGTAGTGAGCAAAGTCACACTGCTCTCCCCCTGCTGCTCCCCCCAACTCCAAAGACTCAATCCTGGGCCTTGACCTACACCGGCAACCACCTGTCCTTGTAAATTGGGTAATTGGAAATTGGTAGTACCGTTACCGCCATAAGTAGTGCCGATGATGGAGAACAGTGCAGTATTGGATTGAATAGGTAATATCTGGCCATTGCATAAAGCCCAATTTTTTGGAGCAAAACTAAATGGCAACAAACGGATTTCACCAACAAACGGGTCCATAGTTAGCTCCTTAATTGCGCGAGGGGAAAATGCCGGCAGTACACATGATGTAATTAATCGCAGTAGTGGGCATGATGTTATTGTGTGGCTGCGTTCCGCCTGTTGCTTGTACAGTCGCAGCATTCATTGTTTCTGGAGCTGGTCCCGTTGGAGCTGACACATAAATTTTATCAGTATCACTGTGGGCAAACACAGTTCCTGCAGGGCTAGGAGATGTAGACGGAGCGGTGGTACTCGCATTAAACGTATGGTTGTGTGCAGGAATCTGGGTTGTTAGTAGAGTTACTGACTCAACACCAAACTGCTGCCCAATAACGCGCGGCGACAAACCTAATCCAGTTCCCTTGCCAACCGGAAGCCGACCGCGCAAATCAGGGACACCAAATGTACTAACGCCATCACCACCGTAAGTAGTTCCGACAATTGCATATAACGCATCATTTTCGCTGATGGCAAGCAAGCGACCATCACACAGCACCCAGCCCACTGGCGCAAAGCTACCCGCAAAAATACGGATATCACCGAGATATGGATCCATTGTGATTCTCCTTAATTACGTGAGGGGTAAATGCCTTGGGTGGCAATGCAATAGGCTAACACCAGCGAAGGCTGGCAATTTTCATGAGGCTGGCTACCACCGGTATTGGAAACTGTTGCCGGGTTCAATGCTTGTAAATTATTTGGAGCTTCATACAAATTAATGTCGCCAGCACCACCCTTTCCGCCCGCAATATAATTGTTGGCGAAAGCCAGATTATTACCTTGCGTCGTACTTGCTGCCACACCATGGTTGTGCGCAGGCAAATTGCTCACAAGCAAGGTTACATTCTCCACACCGGCAACCGCACCCTGTGGAAGCCCTGCACCAAGATTGGGATGAACAGGCACACGCCCACGCAAATCTGGCAAGGCAAATGTCGTAGTGCCATTGCCGCCGTAGGTGGTTCCTAGTAATGAAAAAAGTGCCTGGTTGGTATTGATGGCCAAGAGTCTGCCATCGCAGGGAGCCCAACCTTTGGGCGGCCAGTCGTAGGGAAGAAGCTTAATTTCCCCAAGGAAATTATCAGACATCAATTACTCCTTAATTCAATAAACCTGTCCTTAATTGGCTCAGGTCGGTTGCTGAAATTGGCAACTCGTTGAGAGTCACCTTGTTATTAATCACCCCCTGAATGATCTGGCAACCTTACCAATTCAAACGCTCTCAAAAAGCATCTGATTCCAAAAAATTATCAACTCACCTTGGGTAGCACAACTCCAAAATTAAGAATAAGTTATAGCAGAAGATCTTCACATTACGAACCATAACAATGTCGTATTGATGACGTAATTGTGTGCATTCAAATTATTTATCAGATGAAGACCAAACCAAACATTCATGAGTGTCAGTAGATTGACTTAAAGTAAAGCCCAACAGTTGATAAAGTTGTTTTGCTCTATTATTTTGACGGTCAACATTTAAACTTAATATCATGTCGCCTCTATCAACATAACTCTGTAGCGCGCCAAGAATAGTGCGGCCCACACTGCGCCCACGCCACTTAGGTGTAATAATAAAATCGACAATATGCATCCCCACATTTAATTTCGTGAGCATTATTTTTCCCACCAACACAGAGTTAACTTCTATCATCCAACACTCTGCATGGGGATAATGAGCCGCGTAGCTTTTTTGTTGCCATTCATACTGTTGTCGCAGTAATTGCTCCAGCTGCTCCTGAGGCAAAGGCAATAGCGAGAATTCAGGTCGCGTAGAGTTAAAGAGTGAGCGAAGAAAAAAATCGTCGTCAGGCTGCATTAAACGTAAGCTAAATCCGGTGGGAAGTTTCAATTCATTTTTCATGGGGAAACCACTTCAGTATCTAAGGCCTCATCATCTAAAAAATCGGAATAGAGAGGCTGCAATCGCTGCTGTATTCCAAGTGTATCCTCAGCGGAAAACAGAGCTTGTTTTGCAGATCTGTCATCGGAAAAAATCATTTCAGGTGTTTTTGAATGGAATCGCAAACGCCGCGTTATATTTTCAATTGATACATCATCAAGTGGAAGCAAAAAGTGGTGAGCTACTTGCTGAATTTGATTGGCATCAAGATAACGATAATCCACCAGACGCACCAATGGATCACAAGAAAACTTTTTCATTTCACCTAATAGCGCAGCCAATAGGTTGCTGCGCCATGTCAACAGAGGCTGCCCTCCCACCTGAAAAGCCGGGTTAATAACGACTAGACTCGGATCACCACTCATATGCCGCCCCGCCGAACGCTGGTGCGATGCAAGTATCTCCACCGGATCGCGCACCAGAAAAATAGTGGGCACCTGCGGATAAATGTCTCGGATCAATTCCCAGCAAAAAATATCCCAGGCATTCCATTTAATAATCATCTGTGGGCGTTCAGGAAATGCAGCTGCCTGCAAATTAATAAACGCGCGCAAACAGTTTTGCTGTTCAACAATAGATAACGCTTTATCTAATAACAATTCTGTCAACAGTGGTGATTCGGAAACTACGCAGGTCGTATCCAATTCAGAAAGACAACCCGAAATTAACGTAGAGCCACAACGGGATAGATGAAAAATAAAGCCAGAAGGTTGAATGCTGGAAACATAATCCGCTTGCTGTTTTGCAAATAACAATGAGCTGCAAGGCTGAATAATTTGATTGAATAGCTGCTGGCGACAGCGGGAAATATATTCATCCTGAAACGGCTCAGTAGCATGCCCAACTGGCACCAACCAATTTATCCGCTGCCGTTTGAATTGATAACAATAAGGCAGCCAATTGCCAGCCAGATGCGCAACACCATCAACAGGTAATTGATTCAGACGATTAATCTCCCCCAGCAGCTCGTCGTCATTAAGATGAACGCAGTTCCAGAGTAATTTAATCCGCAGCAACAAATCGGCTAATGATTCTGCTTGCTGGCAAGTCGTTAATTGCTCTTTAGAACTGAGCAAGGTGCAATAGTGAGGAAAATAATTACTCATGTACTGCACCGGACAATATTTTTTCACGCAACCAATCGTTTACCGTACAATCAATCACCAGATTAATCCGATCTTCATTGCTACGATTGTAAACTTCATGCGTCTGATCTGCATTGAAATACCAGAGTTCACCAGCGCGCATAGGGATTAATTTATTATCGACAATAAAACTTACCGTATCGCTAGTGTGGATAGGCACATGCAAACGGGCTTCACCAAATTCCAAACTTAATTCATGATCGCGATGCGGTTTAATTTCAGCTCCCGCCTTCAAACGCATCAAGCGCGCTGCTTTGATTGGGCACTGCAACTGGTTAAACAGGCGTTGTATTTCTTTGCACTGCAACATCACTGGTAAGTTTTCCCAATCATCACCGTCTGCAATTGCAAATCCTTGCAAAATAGGATGCGCATGCAAATGTTGACGCTGGCAGCGCAACGGTAAAACATCCCAGCCACCACGATAATCCTGTTTATTGACGTGATCGATCCAAGGATTGGTTAGCAATAAGTCAACTTCGGCCTGCAAAGCAGCGAGTTGGATCACACAGCCTATTTTGGCAAAAGAAATAACGGGTGAAAAAGAAGATGATGATATTGAGGTTCCAATAGCAATTGGAGCCTCAAGAGAATCAGAAGAATTGGAGAAGGCAGAAGGTGCAACAGGATTTTCCATTCACAGGCTCGCTTGTGAGTTGGTTGAAAATCCTTTGCAACCAAAATTTTTATAAAATGGCCATCAATAAAAATGGTAAGCCGATGAATGCTACCAGTGTAGACACTAATACCATGGCTGCAACTTCTTGCGGGTTGCGATCATAACGCAACGCTAGCAGATAGTTAAATACTGCTATAGGCATGGCAGATTGCAATAACACCACATTACGCGAAACACCCGTCAAGCCCATTAACTCACACACCACAAAAGCGATAAGTAATCCACCACCGACACGTACCAGACTAAAAAATAAGCTGCGCTGCCAGAAATCGATCTTTAATGTCGCCAGCGAAACCCCCAATGCAATTGTCATTAGCGGGATGGCAATACCACCAAGTAGATCCAACGTATTGCTGATCCAACGCGGCAATTCTGTGTGGGTCACCAACAGTACCACAGCGATAATCATGGAGTAGATTACCGGCTGTTTGAAAATGGATTCGATGCGTTTAAAAATTCCACCTTCACTCGTCGTCACTAACAATAAGCCAACAGTAAATGTGGCGACCATCATCACCATGAATGAACCTAACGCCAGTGCCAAGCCGGTTTGCCCGTAGGCAAATAAACACAGCGGCAAGCCCATATTGCCGTTATTGGGAAATACCAGCGGTGGCAGGTAGGTAGCAATTTCAAGCTTCATCCAGCGTAATAACGCCCAGCCGAATAATCCCATCACCGTCATCACGATCGCGGTAGCCAGCGCGACCTGCCCCATCACTTCCGGCTGCACATCCACTTTCGCCATAGCGCTGATGATCAAGCAGGGCGTACCGATATTCATCACTATGCGGGAAATAAAATCCGAGGGAAATTCGGTGCCGGTTTTGCCCCAGATAAAACCGGCGCCGACAGAAATCACAATGGGGGCAAGAATCGCGAGCAGTTCGCTCAACATAAAAAAATCCGGGATCAACTGCAGAAGGCACGCATATTAACGGCTCAAGCTTGTTAGCGATAGGCAACTACATACCTGTCTTTTCACCTTATAGTCAAAATTAATCAAATTCCGATTGTGCCGCCAAGACACCTCGGATAAAAACGCCATCGCAACGCGAGTAGCGGTAGTATGTATGCCGTGATGTTTATATTGATTGCCGAGGTAGAAATGTCCCAAACAATAAAAAAAGTAGTAATTGCTGGTGGAGGCACCTCAGGTTGGTGCACTGCTGTTGCCCTGTCACGTGAACTAGGAACCTTGTTAGATATTACCTTGATCGAGTCTGCCGAAATCGGCACGGTCGGTGTAGGCGAAGCAACATTTCCAACCATCTGCTCTTTCCACAAAATTCTTGGCATTGATGAGCAGGAATTTTTAAGCGCGACCAGAGGTAGTATCAAACTGGGTATTTCCTTTGAAAACTGGGCGCGCAAGGGCGATAGATATATCCATCCATTTGGCTCATTCGGGAAGGCCAACTGGATTGGCGACTTTTATCATTACTGGTTGGCCGCCAAAGCGCGCGGTTATGATGGCTCCATCGACGATATATGCTTTGAGCTGCAGGCCGCAAAAGCTCACAAATTTGCACTGACTGAAAATCCAAGGCTCAACTACGCCTATCATTTCGACGCAAGTCTCTACGCAATATTTTTGCGCAAGCTGAGCGAAGAAAAAGGTGTGCGCCGTGTTGAGGGAAAAATTACTGAGGTAAAACAACATCCGGATACCGGTTTTATTGAGTCGGTGGTATTGGAATCAGGCGCTTGTATCGAGGGCGATTTATTTATCGATTGCACCGGGTTCCGCGGATTACTGATTGAAGAGACACTGAAAGCCGGTTATGAAAAATGGGGACAATGGCTACGCAATGATAGTGCTGTAGCGCTACAGACAGATTTCTCTGGTGATATCCCACCTTACACTCGCGCAATTGCCCATGACAGCGGCTGGCAGTGGAAAATTCCGTTACAGCATCGCCAAGGCACGGGCCATGTTTATTCCAGTGCGTATATTTCTGATGAAGATGCGCGAAATACGTTGCTGGAAAATCTGGATGGAGACATTCGCGCAGAATTGCGGTTGCTTAAATTCAACACGGGGCGTCGCAAACAATCCTGGGTCAAAAATTGTGTGGCTATAGGCTTAGCGGGTGGATTTGTTGAACCGCTGGAATCAACCAGCATTCACCTGATTCAAATCGGCGTGATCAGGTTAATGCAGCTATTTCCATTTGAAGGATGCAATGAACCTTTGATCCGCCGTTACAATGAAATGTCTCGCATCGAATATGAATGTATTCGGGATTTTATTATCTTGCATTACAAAGCAACCGAGCGCGACGATACTCCTTATTGGCGCGACTGCCGCGACATGACTATTCCGGATACACTTGCAGAGAAAATTGAACTCTTTAGAACAACTGGCCATGTGCATCACGACCCAAATGATGTCTTTAGAGTAACCTCCTGGTTGCAGGTGATGTTAGGGCAACGAATAGAACCCTGTGGTTATCACCATTCTCCGCACATAATAAGTGATGAGAAAATCTTTGATGGTCTGATGACGATGAAATCAAATATTGCAAATGCGGTTCAAAAATTACCTTCTCATGCTGACTTCCTCAAAGCCTATTGCGCGGTGAAATAATCAGCTCTCCACGCGGAACTCACACACCGTGAGTTCCACATAGTGTATGTGTCATAATCAAGTGACACTCACTACACATCGCTCCTTTATGCAAAACCCTCTCTTTGGTGACGCCGACAAGCCGACGAAAAAATCCGGCAAATTCGTGGAGCCAGCCATTGTCGATCCGTCTCTGATCGAACTCGCACAAACCCTGCCTGCACATCTGCGCTTGGGCACTTCATCCTGGAATTATCCCGGCTGGGATGGCTTGGTATGGAATGGCGAATATGCGGAAACCAATTTATCGCGCTACGGTTTAGCCGCCTACGCGCAACATCCCTTGTTTCGTACGGTCAGCATTGACCGCAGTTTTTATCGCGCGCTAAATGTCGCCCAGTTTGCCGAATATGCCTCGCAGGTCGGGCAGGATTTCCGCTTTGTCGTAAAAGCGCCGAGCCTTGTCACCGATGCATTAGTTCGTGATGAAACCGGCCGCGGCATGCGGCACAACCCAAACTTTCTTAATGCCGAACAAGCAGTGCAAATCTTTGTCGAGCCTGCATTAGAAGGATTAAAACATCGACTCGGCGCACTGGTATTCCAAATCAGCCCGCTTCCCACTGCATGGTTTGGACAAATGCCAAAAGTGATTGACCGCTTGCATGCGCTATTAAAAGCAATTCCCGATTTAAAAACCGTCGCACCCGATGGTGTTGTTGCGGTAGAAGTGCGTGACCCGCAATGGCTAACCCCACAATTTGTCGCAGCACTGCGCGATACCGGCGCAACCTATTGCATGGGGCTACACGCCAAAATGCCACGCATCGCCGAGCAACTTCCCATACTGCGCGCACTTTGGCCGGGGCCGCTCGTCTGCCGTTGGAACCTCAACCCTATTCACGGTGCCTATGGTTATGAAGACGCACAGGATGCCTATTCACCTTACGACAAAATGATGGACCCCGATCCGGAAACCCGCGCGGCGTTAGTACGCGTTATTGCCGGAACCGCCAATGCAGGCCAGAATGTTTTTGTCACACTCAGTAATAAAGCGGAAGGCTCGGCGCCGCTATCGGTGATTGAATTGGCGCGCGCTTTGCAAAAAACTTAATCCTACCCCACACGAAATATTTGCCATCAACGGGAGAAATTTATGAACGACAAAATTGATCCGGTTTTAGCGATGATCGCTAACTATAAACAAGCGATATTGAACAAAGATATTGAAGCCTTCTGCGCAATTTACGATACCGATATCCATATCTTTGACATGTGGGGCAAATGGTCAATGCGCGGTATAGATGCGTGGCGGGAAATGGCAAGCGGTTGGTTTACATCGCTGGGTAGCGAAAAAGTGGTTGTTGAAGCAAACAATGTCGAATCTGTAGTGACTGCCGATATGGCTATCGGCCACGCCATCCTGAGCTACACCGCCTTCTCTGCAAAGGGAGAGAAATTGCGCTCATTGGACAATCGCATCACCGTCGCACTCAAACGCACCGGCGATTCATGGAAGGTAGTTCACGAACATACATCAGCGCCGATTGATCACGGTTCATTGAAAGGGAATTTGCAGTTTAGCAATGAATAAAGACTGCAAATCGCAGACAAAAAAATAACCCGACATTGAAAGCTCTTTCAGTGTCGGGTTATTTTTTTAGGAAGGACTTAAAACAAACTTTTCGCAAGCATACGGATTTCCTGCACATTGGTCGTTACCAATGTCAGGCCTCCACCAACGATGGAATTTTGTGGCGGCTCCAGCTTTTTATACGCAGCCAAATCGACAAGCGGCGGCAAATCCGGTTTGGGGTTTGTTAGTTTGATCGCGTGATAAAGCCCAAGATTAATGACATCGCTCAGGTTGAGCGGCCCCGGACTTTCGTCAGTCCAATGCCCTACTTCTTGCACCACCTTTATATATTGCTCGTCTACTTCCCATTTCTTCAGCGTGGCAACACCAAGAGGTTTGGCAAACTCGCGGCAAAGCATGATATAGGTTTGGGTATCGGGTGTGATTTCGCTGTTTTTAAATGCTGACAACACCGCCAGGGTTCCAACTTCACTTAATAGCGCCGCCATCAATACATGGTCTGGCACCACACGTCCCAAATGCTGGGTGATATAGGTGCTCAAGCTGGCCTTTAATGCCATGCGTCGCCAGGCTTCTACAAAGAGACGGCGATGTTTGCTGGAGTAGATAGAAAAGAGACTTTTAATTGAGTGAACCATGGAGATGCGCTCCACCTGATTCATCCCCAATAAACGTATGACTTCCAGAGTAGTTTGTGGTGGATTCTGGCTACCAACCAAGGGGCTGGAAGCATAGCGGAGCAAAATGGTCGAAAGTTCCTGATCCTTTGCTAACAATTTCGCCAAATCTCCCATTGAAAGATCTGACTGCTCTAACGCTTTACGAATTTCCAAAGCAATAGCGGGCAAGCTGGGCAATTGCTCATCATCTTTTAAAAGGTCGCTGACTACTTGGCGATAGGTTGAATAATCTTCTTGAACAGACTGCACACTGAATTCCATCTTATTGAATATGTAGCATTTCATTAAATGCCGAAAATTGACTTGCTCTGGCTGCCAGACTAGCAGATTTAAATGGGTTGATAGTAATTAAGTCTGCATGAGCAAAAGACCGCACTAAATCTGATCAATTCCGCCTTGTCTTATTACTGTTATCAAACCTTCAAAAAACTGTCTCTTAACTGACACAAAGCGTCGCTTTAATCCTTGCCTATCTGTACCCCTCAATCATAAAACAACAGGAAGCAACCGATGACCGACCATAACGTTTACGAAATCGACAACTCAGGTATTGAGCCTCTGTCCAACCACTCCAACAACACAACTTTTGCAGAAGTATTGACCGAACGTCGCCAATTTCTGAAAGGCAGCCTGGGCACTGCAGTAGCAGCATTTATGGGTGTAGGCCTTGTAGGTTGCGGTGGCGATGATGACAAGAAAAGCAGCAGCTCTTCCAGTTCATCCAGCTCCAGCGCGCCAGCTTCATCCAGCAGCTCAAGTTCCTCATCTGTTGCGCCACTGCTTGGCTTTGCTGCTATCGCCACTAACCGTAACGATGCGATCACCGTTCCAGCCGGTTATACCGCATCTGCGTTTGTACCTTGGGGCACTCCGCTAACCGGCACCCTGCCCGCGTACAAGGCTGACGGCACCAACACAGGTGCAGACCAGGAACAACAAGTAGGTTCGCATCACGATGGCGTTCACTTTTTCCCTATCGATGCAAACACTACCAATACCAATTCCAGCGAAGGCTTGTTGGTAATGAACCACGAATACATTGATGACAAAGTATTCCACCCGGTAGGCCCAACCTTAGGTGCTACCCGCCCTGCAGATGAAGTGCGCAAAGAGATCGCCGCCCACGGCGTGAGCGTGATCCATATCCGCAAAAACGGCGCTAATTGGGAAGTCGTTACTGGCAGCCCATTCAACCGTCGCATTACTGCCGGTACGCCAATGGAAATCCGTGGCCCGGCAGCGGCTTCAAGCCTGCTGGTAACCAAATACAGTCCGAACGGCACCGCAACTCGCGGCACCATCAATAACTGTGGCATGGGCTCTACCCCATGGAATACCTACCTGACCGCCGAAGAAAACTGGGCCGGTTACTTTGCTAACAAAGATGCGGTGCAACCACGTGAACACAAGCGTTACGGTGTAGGTACCAAGAATGGCCGCTACTACTGGGAGTTGGCTGACTCAGGTGCTGATCAATATGTGCGTTTCGATGCATCGACCAAAGGCGCTACCGCGCTCGACGACTACCGCAATGAGCCAAACACCTTTGGCTGGATGGTAGAAATAGATCCATTCAACCCTGAAGGCCTGCCACAAAAACGTACCGCTTTGGGTCGCTTTGGCCACGAGGGTGTGATCTTCGCTCCGGCAGTAGAAGGCAAACCTGTTGTTTGCTACTCAGGCGATGACTCGCAAAACGAATACATCTACAAATTTGTATCAGCCGAGAACTACAACAAAGCTACCGCAGGCGGTTACTTGCTGAACAGCGGTGTGCTTTATGTCGCCAAGTTCAATGCCGATGGTACCGGCGAGTGGTTGCCACTGGATATCACCAACGCCAACTTCACCGCTAAAGCGGCAACCGCAGGTGTGACTTTTGCGAATCAAGCCGATGTATTGGTAAATACCCGTTTGGCAGCTGACGTAATGGGCGCAACCAAAATGGACCGCCCTGAGTGGGGCGCTGTGCATCCAGGTACTGGCGAGGTTTACTTCACACTCACCAACAACACTGCGCGTAAAGAAGGCGAGACTGATCCAGCCAACCCACGTGCTAACAACGCTACCGGCCACATCATTCGCTGGAATGAAGATGCAGGCAAAAACACTTTCAAGTGGGACATCTTCCTGTTGGGTGGTGATGTAGGCACTGTGACTGGCACGGGCGACAAAGCCGTTACCCTGACTGCGGACAACCACTTCGCCAGCCCGGACGGTCTGTTGATCGACACTCGTGGCGTGGTATGGATTCAAACCGACATGAGCGGCAGCCAACAAGGCACTGGCCCATACGGCAACAACCAAATGCTGGCAGCCGACCCTGTAACCAAGCAGCTGAAGCGCTTCCTGGTTGGTCCAATCGATGCGGAAGTTACTGGCGTAACTGTCACTCCGGATCTGAAAACCATGTTTGTGAATATCCAACACCCGGGCGACCGCTCTGCCGGTAACGGTTCTTTCACCAGCCACTGGCCGGAAGGCGGCACTGCACGCCCACGTTCAGCGACTGTGATAGTGACCAAAAACGATGGTGGTTTGCTGGGCTCATAATTAGGCGACTGCTAATTGATGAGCGATTATCGATTAACTCTTAATCAAACCGTCATCAATCAGTAACCTTTTTCACGCAGCATTGGACATGTTCTAGCAAGGACGACAACAGGCAAGGATGTAAACAGGGACGTTTGAACTGCGCATCACAAGGGGCTTCGGCCCCTTTTTTATTGCCTCCTGATTCTCCCCCTATCACTGGCGACTGTAAAAAATCGACAAACACCTCACCACAATGTAACCGGTTACGTTAAGCTGATCGTCCTACTACTACAATCAGCTCCAGATAATAAGGCAACCAATGAAACGACTCTTTATCGGCCTCGCACTGCTGGCCTCGTCCACTTTTACTTGCGCGATCACACCCACATCACCACCAAACCTCAAGCAGATGGCGGGCGAGTTTGAGCAAGAACTTACCGGCAATATCCTGCCCTATTGGATTAAACACGCCCCCAACCCCAAGACTGGCGGTTTTTACGGGCAAGTCAGCGCCGACGGTAAAGCCGATGCAACTGCCGAGCGCGGCGCCCTGCTCTCCAGCCGGATTTTGTGGAGCTATTCGTCGGCCTATCTGAATTACAAAAATGCGTCCTATCGCAAGCTCGCTGACCAAGCATTCAGTGATCTGGAAACCACCTTTTGGGATAAGAAAAACGGCGGTCTTTACTGGTCCGTCAGCGGTGATGGCAAACCACTGCAAACCCACAAACAAATCTACGGCCAGGTTTTTGGCATCTACGGCTATGCCGAATACTTTCGCGCGACCGGCAACCCGCAAGCGCTTGAACGCGCGAAAACCTTGTATCGGCTCGTTGAGCAATATGCATTGGATAAACAGAACGGCGGTTATCTGGAGGTTTTAGGTGAAGACTGGAAACTCCAACCCAATACGACCAATAGCCTTGGCTCAACTTCCGCCAAGTCGCAAAACACCCACCTCCATATTATGGAGGCCTACACCAACCTGCTACGCATCTGGCCGGATGCACAATTGAAGCAGCAACAAAAAGCCTTGCTGGGCATCATGCTCGATAAAATCCTCGATCCAAAAACCAATCACCTCGCCCTGTTTATGAGTGCCGATTGGAAAGTCGAGGGCGATGGTATTTCTTACGGCCACGATATCGAAGCCGCCTGGTTATTGGTCGAAGCTGCAGAGGTATTGGGCGATGCCGATCTGCTCAAACGCACCCGCGCGCTGGCAGTGAAGATTGCCGATGTCACTATCGCCGAAGGCATGGATAAAGACGGCGCCATCCTCAATGAAGCTTCTGCGACTAAAGGGCTGACCAATTCGGGCAAAGACTGGTGGGCGCAAGCAGAAGCCGTGGTCGGTTTTATCAATGCTTATGAAATTACCGGCGAAGCCAAGTACCTGACTGCAGCGACCCAAACCTGGGGCTTTATCAAAACCCATATCGTGAATCACCAAACCGGTGAATGGCATTGGGGAACAGATCGCGCCGGAAAAGTGATAGTGCAACCGACACTGAGTATGTGGAAGTGCCCCTACCATAACTCCCGCGCCATGATGGAATCTGCTCATCGCCTGCAAAAGTTGACGGCAAAGCCTATTACACAATAGGTTGCAGCGCGAATTGAGTAACTATCACAAACCCGGCCAATGCCGGGTTTATGTCGCACTTATTATTTGCGATATAGCAAAATACAAAAAACCATCTGAAGCTGCACCTAATACTGTCACCCGCTTCGTTATAAAAAATCATTGATATTGCATAGAATGAAGAAGACATTGCAGACAATGGCATCCTTAGATTGCATCATCGGGCGCAAAAGAAATGTATAGCTCAGTGGTATTCCGGGTCAAATTTGTATCAGAAAAATACACCGAGGACTCATAATGCTCTTTTAACGCATGACTCAGTGTTGTAACAATATTATTAGCCTGTTCGTGCGTAACCGCGGCGACAGAGATTTTGCATTGAGTAGTGCGACAGCTAACACTTTGCAGGGCGAGCCCAGCGAACTCCGCGTCGTTGCTAAACCAGCTTGATAATTTCTGTTGTTCAGCTTCTGCCCACTCGTAATTAATAGCTTCGTTATTGAACTCCTGTGCGAGCGTGCTGGAAAGATCATTACTGTGGTCGTTCAGTTTTTTAATTATTTTATCGGAGATAATTTTTGATTTTAAGGTATTTATCTCAAGCTCATTTTGATTTTTGATATCGGCACTCTCGACATTTGCAATAGATGAACTCGATTGGACAGTGATTTGCTGAAGCTGGTTGACCACTGCCAAGAGTTGCTGGCGTAGCGAGCTATTTTCTTGCAACAAATTGGCGTTTTGGGTTTTTAATTGCTCAACCTCCATAGCTTGCACAGGTGCTATTAGAGGCTGAGCGCCTGCGGAGTTCTCAGTTTTTGATTTCCCGTAGCTTCCTAATAAAACCCCCAACGCTAAGGCTGTGCCAATTTTGAGTAATTGTTTCATTGTAAGTCCTTCTGTTTAATATCAGCCCTTGATGAGGTGTCATCAAGGGCTGATATTAAGAGCAAAAATATTCGATTTTATTTTGCCGATTACTAAGGATTAGTGCATGTGGTTTTCTGGCAGACATAGGTACTACCGGACCATACCGTAGAGCCACCAGCAGCGCTACATGTACGACCAAAAGACTCCATGCACCAATTTTCACCATTACAGCTCATGCCAATATTAATATTGGTGGTGGTGCAAACCGGGCTTGGGGCGGAGCTTGCTGCACTGCTACTGGCAACACTTCCAGCATAAAACACTGGGCTAGTACAACTTCCTCCGTTCACATAAGGTGAGTAAACAGTCATGGTACAGCTGCCAGTATTGGTTTGAGTACGCTGCGCAATCATTAGAGGAGCCATCTGCGGACGTGGCATAAAACAGCCATCTACCGAGGTCCAAGATCCGTAAGCACCGCCTCCGCCCAAATAGGTCCAACTACAAGAAACCGGGGTGTTTGCATTTGCATGAGCTGCGCTCGATGCTGCTATAACAAAACCGATTGTGCTCAAAAGTTTAGTGAAACGCATAAAAAAATCCTCTCTTTAATTGTCCAAATATGCCTTCCGTCCTTGATGACGATCAATGTCAAAGGATAGGCGATTATATTTACTCACTGTTATTTGATGTAGTCAAGTTGACTCAATGAAACACGAATTATAAATATATCGGCCTGAAAAACCGTGATACCACCCCAGCAGTAAAACAATAAACCATTCAACATCCGCTTCAATTGCGATTAGTAATGGCGCATAAAAACATATGCTTAACGCCGCTACTGCCGACAGAAAATCAATTTGATCCGTACCACTGTCTTGAGATAACTATCATTAATTCAGCGATCTAATTTTAATGATTAATCTCTACCTCCAACTCACTCCAGACTTACAATAAAATCACACATTATTGTTTTTATTTTTTTGTTATCTTCGTCAACTTTGATCCACAATGTGCAAACCAAAAAAATTCCTGTCATAACTAATTTTTGTGAACAACCATGAAGTAAAATTAAATTCTTACTCAATTATCCAAAGTACTCATACATAAATTTTGTTCGACCTTCAGCGAAAAATACTCGGAAAAATTTTAATTACCTAATGGAATTACTCATTTTAATACTCTTTTTCGAGCATTCAGAAAATCGAAACTCTCACCTTCTTGTTTAATCTATTCGGCATAATCGTGCACCATTAGATGTAATTTTTCCTATCGTCATAAACCTTACAAATTTTTCGGCAGACTTTTAAGTAGCTCAGGAAGGCAACATGATAATAAGTAAGTTGCATGCAAACATTGGCGAGTAGAATTTAATTTGAGAAAACTCCCATGCTGTTCAATGCAGTGCGAAATTTTTATGCATCACAAAAAAGTGAATCCACCACCCAGGGTAGTTTATTTCTGGTGAATCTAGCTCAACTCGTTGCCACACACTTTACTATCACAGTGAGTTTTACTGACAATAGCGAAACCACTGACAACCGCTTTACAGTCTTTTGGCTTTATTGAGGCCTTATCCGTATGGATACCCGCAGCGCAGTTTTATGGCTTTCATCGTATGCAGCGTCGACGTCAGATATTGCATTAACCGCTGCGGAGAGACAGTTGGCATTCACCGATGGAAACCCAACATTGCTGGTGGAAATTCAACATTAACGATGGAGGCTCTGAGTCAGCTCACTAGAAACCGGCTTTATCAACCGGAGTAGATAAAACTTCCTGCTAGTAAAGGATCATCTCGCACTTAAACCCCGCAGGGTGCTGATCATCAATGCACGGCCCTCTGTTTTGCCGTTCAATCCTAAAGGTTTAAGTTAAAGGGGGACATTCGTTAATGCGGATAGCCGAAGGAGTGATAAGTGCAGAAAGGATGCTCATTGCCGCTGATATCTCAAACACAATATGTAGTCATATCTGACTTGTTTATGTATGCAAAAAAAGTCTAAGTTCCACGTTAAAATGTCATTTTTGATATGAACCATGACGATGCCGTATTTTTCAGGAGTTTCACTGCGATTTTGCAAGTTGCCCCCAGTTTTTCCCGCCGCCACGCACACCTTATCCACAGGTTTTCAAGCTTGCATAAAACCTATAACCGCATTATCTTGTAGCCCATTCACGATTTACCCCTAGATATAGGTATTGCCGGTGTAAAACACCTAATGGCTGCCTATCGCTCATGGGGTTATTCGTCAAGCAAATTTTTGACCCAATTGAACGTTAATCGCAGTTGTAGCCTAAAAATTACCTGTTTTTAACGGCCTGTGACGTATTTCTAAGCGACAACACAGGTATCAGTAGTATGGGCACCATCGGCTGACTAGCGACCACTAGATATAGTGGTTAGTAAAGCAGCAGACAATTGTGTTCTGAACCCTGATTTTAATAAGAACTCTCAGATAAAGAGAGATTGGTCAGTCAACGCTTTTATCGGCATTACATTCAACTGGGAAACCGCACGCGGGAGACGTCTATGCAAACTGACATTGAACAAACCACCGGCACAACCAATATCCAACACGACATCCACGGCGGCTCATCGAGCCTCACGGCAACAGCGCCGGGGCAATTGCGCGTAATCAAGCGCAACGGAACGGTGGTTCCTTTCGATGCCAGTAAAATCGCTATCGCCATGACCAAAGCCTTTTTGGCAGTAGAAGGTGGCAAAGCGGCTGCTTCTACCCGCGTACGCGAGATGGTAGAAAACCTTACCCAACAAATTACCGCGACGTTCAAACGCCGTATGCCGTCTGGCGGCACTATCCACATTGAAGAGATCCAGGATCAGGTAGAACTTATCCTGATGCGCTCTGGCGAACAAAAAGTCGCCCGCGATTACGTTCTTTACCGCGAAGAACACGCCCGTTTGCGCGCCCAGAAACAACCTGCATCACAAGAACCCGATCCGGATTACCCCAGCCTTAACGTGATTCTCGATGACGGCTCCCGCGCCCTGCTCGACATCGGCCGTATGCGCACCATCGTGCGTGAAGCCTGTGCTGGCCTTGCCGGTGTAGAAGAGAAAGCTATCCTCGACGAAGCCATGCGCAACCTTTATGACGGCGTAGCGGCAAAAGATGTAAATACCTCGCTGGTAATCACCGCCCGCACCCTGGTAGAAAAAGAGCCTAACTACTCATTCGTAACTGCCCGCTTGCTGATGGACAAACTGCGCGCTGAAGCCCTGAGCTTCTTCGGTGTAGCTGCTTCAGCAACCCAAGCGGATATGGAAACCTACTACGCGCAAACCCTGCCGCTGTACGTGAAAAAAGGCGTGGAGCTGGAGCTGGTTTCTCCAGAACTGTTGAATTTCGACTTGGAAAAACTGGGCAAAGCATTGATCGCCGAGCGCGACCTGCAATTCACCTACCTCGGTCTGCAAACCCTGTACGACCGCTACTTCATCCACAGCAACGACACCCGCATCGAATTGCCACAAATATTCTTTATGCGTGTTGCTATGGGCTTGGCGATTCAGGAAGAGCAAAAAGAAGACCGCGCGATCGAGTTCTATCGCCTGCTCTCTTCTTTCGATTACATGAGCTCCACCCCAACCCTGTTCAACTCCGGCACCTTGCGTCCGCAGTTGTCATCTTGCTACCTGACCACCGTACCGGACGACCTGCACGGCATTTACGGCGCGATGCAAGACAACGCCATGCTCAGCAAATTCGCAGGCGGCTTGGGTAACGATTGGACCCCAGTACGCGCACTCGGCGCTTATATCAAAGGCACCAACGGTAAATCACAAGGTGTTGTCCCCTTCCTGAAAGTGGCTAACGACACTGCTGTAGCAGTAAACCAAGGCGGCAAGCGCAAAGGCGCTGTGTGTGCTTACTTGGAAACCTGGCATATGGATGTCGAGGAATTCCTTGAACTGCGCAAAAACACCGGTGATGACCGTCGCCGTACCCACGACATGAACACTGCTAACTGGGTGCCAGATGCATTCATGAAGCGCGTATTCGATGACAAAGAGTGGACCCTGTTCTCGCCAAACGATGTACCAGACCTGCACGATTTGTACGGTACAGCTTTCGAAGAGCGCTACGCATTCTACGAAGCAGAGGCCGCTGCTGGTCGCATCAAAGTATTCAAAACCGTGCGTGCATTGGATCTGTGGAGAAAAATGCTGGGCATGCTGTTTGAAACTGGCCACCCGTGGATCACTTTCAAAGACCCATGCAACCTGCGCAGCCCGCAGCAGCATGTTGGTGTGGTGCACTCGTCCAACCTGTGTACTGAAATTACGCTCAACACCAAAGCGAATGATGAAATCGCGGTATGTAACCTCGGTTCTATCAACCTTGCGCAACACATTGTTGATGGCAAGCTAGATCAGGCAAAACTGGAGCGCACCGTTAAGACTGCAATCCGCATGCTGGATAACGTGATCGACATTAACTACTACGCCGTTGCGACGTCCAAACAGTCCAACCTGCGTCACCGTCCTATCGGCCTCGGTATCATGGGCTTCCAGGATGCACTTTACGAACAACGTATCGCCTACAGCTCACAAGAAGCGGTTAATTTCGCAGATACCTCAATGGAAGCTGTAAGTTACTACGCGATCAAAGCCTCAAGCGACTTGGCAGCTGAGCGCGGCAAGTACTCTACTTTTGATGGCTCACTCTGGAGCAAAGGCGTATTGCCAATCGACTCGATTGAATTGCTCGCACAAAACCGCGGCGAGAATTACATCAAAGTAGATCGCAGCCAAACCTTCGATTGGGCAACGCTGCGCGCACAAGTGAAAGCACAAGGTATGCGCAACTCCAACGTGATGGCGATTGCACCAACTGCAACCATTTCCAACATCACTGGTGTTACTCAATCTATCGAGCCGACTTACCAAAACCTCTACGTGAAATCCAACCTCTCTGGTGAATTCACCGTAGTAAACCCACATCTGGTACACGACTTAAAAGCACGTGGCCTGTGGGATGCGGTAATGGTTAACGATTTGAAATACTACGAAGGTTCACTGCAAAAAATTGATCGCATTCCTGCTGACTTGAAAGCGATTTATTCAACCGCATTTGAAGTAGAACCACGCTGGATTGTTGAAGCCGCAAGCCGCCGTCAAAAGTGGATCGACCAAGCACAAAGCTTGAACCTCTACATCGCTGGCGCTAACGGTAAAAAGCTGGACATCACCTACCGCATGGCATGGTTCAGCGGTTTGAAAACCACTTACTACCTGCGCGCATTGGCAGCAACCACCACCGAGAAATCCACCATTAACACCGGTGCATTGAACGCAGTATCTGCCGGTGGTGCAAGCGGTTTGGCAGCAGCACCAGCTGCGGCAAAACCAGTAGTATCAGACATTGAAGAAGCAAGTTTCGCCGAAGCAGCGCCAGTACCATTGGCTTGCTCAATCGATAACCCTGATTGCGAGGCTTGCCAGTAATCCCCCCCTGCCCCCCTTTTTCAAAGGGGGGTGATTGGATCTCTTTTCAAAACAAGGACGGAGAGACTAGAACTCTCCATCCCGCTTACAAAGGGGAATCCAAGTCCCTCCCTTTGAAAAAGGGAGGTTAGGAGGGATTAAAAACCGAATTAGATCAAAGTGGACATTGCAACCGGCACCCACAATAGGCGTTACAAACGCACAGACTTATACAGAGGATCACATGCTAAGTTGGGATGATTTCGATACAGAAGAAGCAGCAAAAGAAACCGCACGTCAGGAAGCCATTGCTGCAAACCTGAGCAAACCTGAGCCAGCGCAACAACCGCAACCCGCGCAAGTTGCACAAGCACAAGCGGCCGCACCTGCTCCACAAACCAATGTAACTGCCAACGCAAGTTTTGCTGAGGCAGCAAAAGAAGCTGGCATCAGCCCTGAACTCGCTAAAGCACGCGCGAGCCTCGCTGCACTCGACCCTGCTCCCGGTTTGGAAGAATTGGAAATGGGCGCTGCCCGTATTCAAGTTGATGAAAAGCGCATGATCAACTGCCGCGCCGACTTGAACCAACTCGTCCCCTTCAAATACGACTGGGCATGGCAAAAATATCTTGATGGCTGCTCCAACCACTGGATGCCACAAGAGGTAAACATGACCGCCGACATCGCCACTTGGCGCAGCAAAGACGGCCTGACCGATGACGAGCGCCGCATCGTAATGCGCAGCCTCGGTTACTTCTCTACTGCTGACTCATTGGTAGCAAACAATCTCGTACTCGCAATTTACCGTTTGATCACCAACCCCGAATGTCGCCAATACATTTTGCGCCAATCATTTGAAGAAGCGATCCACACTCACGCCTATCAATACTGTATTGAATCGCTGGGTATGGACGAAGGCGAAATCTTCAACATGTACCGCGAATTGCCATCGGTTGCGAACAAAGCCGCATGGAGTTTGAAACATACCCAAACATTGGGTGATCCAACTTTCCAAACCGGCACACCAGAAACCGATCAAGAATTGCTGCGCAACCTCGTTGCATTCTATGTAGTCACCGAAGGTATTTTCTTCTACTGCGGATTCAGCCAAATCCTCAGCATGGGTCGCCGCAACAAAATGACCGGCGTTGCCGAACAATTCCAATACATCCTGCGCGATGAATCCATGCATTTGAATTTTGGTATCGATGTAATCAACCAAATCAAATTGGAAAACCCGCACTTGTGGACCGCATCATTCCAACAAGAAGTGTTGCAAATGATTCTGGAAGGCACCGAACTGGAAATCCAATACGCACGCGACTCAATGCCACGCGGCGTACTCGGCATGAACGCCGCCATGATGGAAGAATACCTCCACTTCATCGCCAATCGCCGCTGCGCACAACTCGGCCTGAAAGAACAATTCCCAGGCGCACAAAATCCATTCCCATGGATGAGCGAGATTATGGATTTGCGTAAAGAGAAAAACTTCTTTGAAACGCGCGTAATTGAATATCAAACAGGTGGTGCGCTTTCTTGGGATTAATCATGGCGCGTACGGTGAGCGACGCATCCTCTGGTCAAAACGACACATATGATGGTCAAAAACGACATATCTTTTGATCAAATATTAGATAAACACCGAAAACCCCGCTTTTGCGGGGTTTTTGCTTTAAAAACATCAATACGACATTGAAGCCTCGTGATTTAACAGGCATGCGACATTCGAGGGACTTAGGGCCCATTCGGCCATTAGCGGAAGTTAGTAGGCAGGAAAATGGAGTTGTCACGATACTTGCCTATTTTTCGCCGCATTCGCTTGTTGGGCTACCTTAAACAAGAAACTATTGCTGACTCCGTTTCTCTTTCTAGCTTCGCTTTGGCCTGCATTTCTACTGGAGAAAAGTCATGCCAATATAGCTTGCTTGCGGATGTGTCAAATACCCACGAATTATCTAAAGCTTCATACCTTCCCAACTTACGACCACGAAGATATATACTCTGCTCTTCTTGCGGAACATCAGGCGGCCAGTAGACAGCTATATGTTGTTGATTCATATTTTGGTATAGCTTCATTATTTGTGGAGAACCCCCGATTTCTCGAAAACGCCCAGACGAAAGAACTTCGACAAAAGCTTCAGACGGAACCATATCAAGTTTAAAGTCCGGAACCTTTTTACTATTTTCCCGTTCCGATATTATGCGATATATGGACTTTAATGGTCTTTCATCGCCTATTGCCGTTAGTAATTCTCCATTTATCTTTTTTGATGGCTTAACTTCAAACATTTTTTTCTTAGCGTTAAAAACTATTCTGTTTACCAAGAACTCTTGTTTTCGAGCTGAGTAGCCCGCGAAGATAAACGCACAATCTGGCTCTTCAAGAGATTTATCAACTGCGTCAGAAACGAAGTTTAGCGATTCGTTTAGCATCCGAATTATTTTTTTCTGCGCATCTACAAAGTCTACTGCTCGCTCACGCAAGTTAATAAATGACTCAACGTAAGATGTCACCTGCGCAATTAGTGGGTAGCTCCATGCGGTATCACCTGCGAATGCTATGATCGCGTCACTACGCCCCATGCTGAAAATCTTAGGGCCATAATCCCAGCATTTACCTCCACTAAGCCGACTATCAGACATGATCCATAGTTCACGCCCAGCATTTGTTTTTCTAGTCCAAGAAACTACAACTGTCATAATTATCCTTCGGTTTTTATTAAGATAGGGGTCAATCAATTAAGTCCTAAAATCCCCATTTCTAATTTGCAATCTCTGTTCGCTAGATGCGCAAAGCTAATTAGGACCAGAAGTAGACATTCAGATTTCTAATTACAACCATTTTATTGGGTGCATATTTTGGGTTTTTCTTAACCAATGTAATTTATGGCTCGTAAAATAAGCTCATCATTTTCATCATAAAACCCAGTGTGCTTATTTTTTCTGAAATATATTGCTTGCATGCAAAATTGACAAAAGATTCAGTATTTAAATTCTATTCGAAGCCAATATAAAAAAGTTACTCATTGAGATAACTCATTTATGAGCAAGCCAATTTAAGTTTTACTTAACACGTTTATAAAATTCTCTTATGCTCTCAAGTCTAGCTAGATTTTCAGAGTTTCTTTTGACGTCTGAATCTGGAATAGCGTCGATACGCTCTAGCCATGATATATATTCGTCAGGCATTGAGTGATATTTTGCTCCTTCAACAACTAGTTGCTTATACCAATCATATGGCCGTAAAGATCCATCTAAGTAATCATGTTGTGCGACGTATGTGAATGGGGTGTAGGTTTGACCATTTAGCTCAAAACTCACGAGCTGCTCGTTATAACCATTACCTTTTCCTTCTGCCCTATCTAGCTTTTCCTTATCCACCGAGTCAAATTCATATAGGACCCCATACAAAATATCATCAGTATTTCCTGATTCATAAAAACTACATTTTCCCGATAAATCTTTACTTCTCTTGGAAAAAGTTAGTTTTCTACCGGGTGCCTTAACAACACCAATAACAGCGGCAGATGGAACTCTTTCTTGCAACCTCAACGGATGAAGGTTAGAACCATATGCAAAATAATGAAGTTTGATCATAAGTTTCCTTCGAAATTCAACTCAGAGTTAGATGTAAATTTGAGGTATTGCCATTTAAAAACCCTTTGGGCGGTAACAAAAAAATATTACCTCACTCGGCCAATAGCGGAAGTCGCAGCTATAAGCTCCTGCATATACTTTTATTGAATGCAGGAGCAAGAGACTATTGTCGCAGTGGCTTGTTAGGTTTATACGTAATAGCCTGCACCTCTCAGCTCTAACAATAATTGTTGCTTCCATTGCCCTTCATGATCCATCGAGACATAAACCACGCCACTAATATCGTTAGGTGTTTCAACATTGCCTTTAACAACAGCGCAGACTCTAGCACGCGAAAGCTTACCGATAAGAAAGCCGTGTTCAAAAACGACATTCTGACGGGCTCGATAATTGCTCGCCAAGGCACCAACCTTTGATCCCACATCACACGGAGTGTATAAGACCACACCGAAGCCAACGTTAGAATAATGTTCTATCTTTTCAATAATTGTGCGCCCTGAACTAGCTTGCTGGTGAAGAATAATTGGTTGCAAACCTACGCTGGAAATGAATGCAGACATTTCTAGCTTTGCAATATCGTCGTGGCCGTGAACAATAAACACCTGAGAGGTGTTGAAGACACCTGGAGGAGTTGGAATAAAAGGTGGATCAGCATCGGGTTGCTGCGCTGCGCCCCATCTGGATGAATCCAGTTGGTGCTGAGTAATATAACCTCGGCGCAGCAAAATCTCGAATAGAGGTTCGTCCTTTATTGCCCAGTGCGTCCTTGACAACTCCCAACCACCAAGATCTATATCTACACGCAAAGCCTCAATAGCACCAATTGGTAGCTTTGGAAAAGCTGGATCAAACTCGAAACTAAAAACCACAGAACTCTGCCGTAGACGGATATTAGTTACATATCCTATTCTGGATTCAACTGATTCATCTTCAGTCACAAAAAGTGTGGGAAAGCTTTTTAGCTCTTCAATTGCCTTTTCATCAAAAAACTTATATCGCTCGCTTATTTCGTTTGCAGTATATTCAATTGCAACACGACTTCTGTCCAGTTCAAAGGGGCTACTGTTCCAGCTATCCGGGCTGTACGAGATAATCAAATTAAACAAAATTCAATCCTCATGGGAAATTGGTTTTATCGCAACAATTTATAATCAACTTGATAATAATGGAGGTTCTATTTTTGATGAAATCGCTCATGGAAAATTTGATGCGTAAGCTCACCCATTCTGGCAAGACAATCTAATTGCAGAGGCCTAAGCCGCTCAAGACTTTTCTAGGTACAGTTGTCTACTTCGGCCAAGAACTGATCTAAAATATTCTTTGTTGCTCACCGGTTTTTTATAACGCCGCTATAAGGGGTGGAATTTTTAGTAATACTTTCCCGCACAATGAACGGATTGAATGAAAAAATTCCACTTAATAACCATTATTTCGATAACTTTTTTAGGAAGTTATTTTTCAAACTCTGCATGGTATGCAGGTAAAAACTTTTGAATAAGCTCTGGCGTTCTAACTTGGTTAAAATAATTATCTTGACAAAAACAATGCCCACACTCCCTCCAAGATAAGAGCTCCTTCAGTCGGGGTTTTCTCTCAGTAACTTTTTTCAGTGCTATTCTTGATTCTTTCTTCAAGCTAACGTCGCCAATTTTTACTCTAGGATTATCAAGAATAATCTCTTCAAGATAATCAAAAATAATTGGTTTGCCTGGCTTTCTAATAGTAAACATCTTTCTTTGAAGATCGTACTTGTCCCATTCTTTAGAGAGCATTTTAACACTTTGAAAGTAGTTTTCTTCGGACTCAGAACGCCGATCCCAATGAATTGGATTGTCTTTAGTTACCCAAATTTCCATTTCATCATCTAATATCAGTTCTAGGTTAAATTTAAAAAGCACTGGACCGTAATAATTCTGCCTAGAGAAATGTCTATGCAAGTCTGCGGTATCTAAAAACACGTCTCCAAATACATCGAACAATTTATCAATATCATCCGACGTCTGCGGAGTCTGATACAAATCTCGCTCTTCAACATCATGTCTCGATAGCAGTCCACCTTCTTCGATAAAAGTTATTGAGGTTGCCACTGTGTTTGCATGAAAAAGGTTTAATATGCCCTTGCTTTTTAGAAAAGCATATAGTTTTTCGTTGTCCAACTTCATTTGAAATCTCCTGCCTCTCTAACAGCTGATTCTACTCAGATGAATACCATTAACTATTTAACAACTTAATGCGTAGATCTCCTTTGGGCACAACTGAGTCAGTCGGATACATTGAAAATAGCTTCAGGTCAATTACATCGCATAGCTGCCAAAAGGGAAGCTTAAATTCCACTCGATCATTATCTCTAAGATCGTTTAAAGGTCTTGAGCAATACCTCTGGAATAAATGTAAGGTTGCCACGTGTTCGGGAACAAGCAACGTAAAGTTTGTTGCGTGTCTCTGGATTTATTCCCTGAAAACTGCCGCTATGCCAAGCTTTTACATTACTAGAATTCAAAACTACACAGACATCCTGATACAGATCAACTCCTTTTGACGCCCCCCAGTTTTGAGAATAACAGTTGTATTTATAATGTTCTTTGAGAAATAGCTTTACCGTTTTCGAGTCTTCATAAATGGCCGACACAATTGCAGGATCATCTTCATACTTGACGATACTTTCCCGATCATCGTGAGCTTCGATGGTGACACCTATTTTTTCTGTAATGAATTCACAAACACTTTTGCTACATCGACGGCTTTTCTTCAAACTTTCTGTATCGATTTTCAGTTTTGCCGATTTGAACCTGGCCACATATGCATTGTAGTCGGTGTGAAGGCTTCCATTCACATTGCCATCTCGGCTAGTATCGAAGGTGTGCTGGAAAAAATCTCCAACAAAACTGGTATCGAGCTTAGCTGCGCTTATAGCCATTAAGAAATTGAAGTCATGCCCAGCGAAGTCTTGAACCTCGTCCACAAAGAAGACATCAAAATATTTCTCCATGCGCGCGATGACATCGCCGACAAGATTGGATTGCTCGACAAACTTTGCAAGGCGGTTGGCATAAAGCCTACGACCTAACGTCATAAAGCGTCGATCATTCGTCAGAGGAAACCGTTCGGATGTTGGCGGAAGCTTGAATGTTACACCTTTGGTATTCTTCTTTAATCGAAGAAAAGGTCGGTAGCAGAAGCTGTGCAAGAATTTGAAGTAGGTGTAAAGCGATATATTTCCAGGAAAGTAGCCAAACCGCTGGATAATCTTGTAACGTAGATTACTATAATTTGACTCCGTATACGTAATGATAAGGAATCGCTGCTGCTCATTAAGCCTTTCGATTAGGAGGGATGCCTTACCAGATCCCGCAACGGCGAAAATTACGCTCTTATCCATGCAACCGCCTGCTGAATGTATTCTGGTGCGATGAGTTCGCTACCCTTTTTTTCGAGTAAGTGGAACGCGGCGTCCGTTTTGTTCTTCAGCATGTATTCCTATACTGTCAGCGTCTTACGGCCAGCTGCAAATTGCCCATCACATATCGCCTTATTGTCTTGGTACATACAGACTTCGAATGTGTACCGCGCATCATTTTTATCCGCGAATATCTGGATTGACGCAGAAGTATAATCAGAATAGTTATCGACGCAGTTAATTTTGTAGTTTCTATCATTATCGCGAATAGCTGCCACCTTGATACCGAGCAATTGCGCAAGCTCCAAATAGCGCTTGAAGCTTGTACCATCGACAGAGATTATATGAATGCCATCAGTGTCAGTGCTAGCACCGCCGGAACTGTTCCTATACAGGGCATCCATTAGTATGAACTCAGCATCACCTTCAACGAGAATCGCTTTCTTGCATAACGCGAGTTCTAAGACATTATTATCGGGTGCCTTCATGAAGAAATTTGCAGTTCCCCCACTTAGATCTTTGAGGGAGGTTGGTCGGGATGGATGCTCTTCGCTCAGAATCAACACTTTCTTAAGATTCAGTCGTGTTGCGATAAAGCTGCTGTGCGTAGCGATGAAAAGCTGTTTTCTTACAGATGCTCGAATGCGTTCAATAAGCTTGTGCATATGCACATGGCTGAGATGATTTTCAGGCTCCTCGAGAAGAAGAGCATCAAGTGCATGTTCGCGATTTTGCAGGGCGAACTCCGTTTTGATGAAGCACTGACGCCCCTTACCTTTGCTATCAATAGGTATATCACCTTCAGTAATTATAATGTCAGTTTCGACATTAGCTTTTGGACTTGTACGAACATGGAACTTATAAGCATCCAATCCGTCATTCATTTCTTTGAATACGTCGTCCTTAAATTTCGATTTAACCTTACGATACTCGAAGCTGTGATAATTCCGTTGAACCACTGAGGCATGAGTGGCGTACATCGAGCGGGTATACTCGCGTGTGGCGTATTCATTATTGATCTGGGAACTATCTATTAGTAAATGTTTGAGCGGCTTCTTGTAAGGAAAGATGGCTTCATCCGAAAAGCTTTGGAAATGTACCGAATAATACTCAAAAGGGAAGCTATCGTGCTTTTCAGACAAAATTGTCTGGATTTCTTTGGTGTACTCATCAACGGGTTTACACACCATCTTGATGCCAAGGTGATCTATCCCCTTGCTATTATTTCTACCATCCAACTCATGATGCCCATCAATTCCTTCAAGGTATACCTCTAGCAGAAGCTCTGGAAGATCCGTAATCCTTCTCCCTCCCGTTAAAAACTCTGAGATGCATTCTGCATTAAAAAGAGTTTCAAGGCCGAGTGACTCGACCTTGCTTCGGCTAGCAGAAAGTACAATGTCTAAGGCTTGGAGCACAGAGCTTTTTCCCGCCTCATTTCCTCCAACAAGTAGGTTTAGTTCGGGGTCGAATTCAAGCTCAAGATTTTTGAATCGCTTAAAGTTTTTAAGGACTATTCTGCGTATTGTCGCCACCAGTATTGCTCCCCATAAAAGCTTGAAATTTATTTTTTTGAATCTACGATACACGCAAATTTAAATGAATGGCCGATGTCCGCTTTGGGCACACGGTAGTCATAGCATGTAATTGTATTGGCATCAATTACTACAGCTTACACCTGAGCATTCATCTAACAGCGATTAACGAAGATGCATACTCAAACTAATTGCATCTTGAGTATACAAACGTGTAACGCTACAGGATCAACAATCTCTAGTGCGATCATGGCTGCATCCGCAGCTTCAACATTCATCATGATGACTACAGCTATGATGAGGATAATTCGCCATAGAAGTTTATCCAGCATCCATCCAATCGCCATCAACAGCCCAACCCGATCTGCTCCTTTAGTTGACATGGCTCCACTGATCTCTACAGGTGGCTTTTTATCCGGCATTTTAATCACAGCGAACTCCTCATTTGTAGCGAGCTTAAAAATGGTAAGCCTCAGTTACGGCAAGGCTGTGTGCGCATCGTAACGTCGCCTCACGACCTCAAATTTGGCACTTTCCGAAACCGGAACTCCTCTTGTGGGATTTCCTGTCTATGGCTGTATTAAATCCACCTCGGCATTAGAAGTATTGTTGCGCGCGCAACAATATGACTTGTTGGCTGGTCGTGATTGAGTCTTGTTGGGCTTTTAAATATTCGCAGAAACATATATATTAAATTTCATATGTATTTAGAAGTGAACCAGCCAAGGTGCAACGCATGATTGACCCTCTCCAATTCTTTAAATGTTTAGCCGATGAAACCCGCCTTAAGTCATTGATTCTTATCCAGTCTGAAGGCGAGCTGTGTGTTTGCGAGCTGATGGAAGCCTTGGAAGAGATCCAGCCAAAGATATCCCGGCATCTCGCGCTGTTAAGAGAGCACAAAATTGTTCTGGATCGGCGTCAAGGCCAATGGATCTATTACCGGTTGAATCCGGAACTCCCTGATTGGGCCAAGACGGTTCTCGCCGAAACGACCCAATCCAATCAGCCTTTCATCAAGGCCAATCTCAAGAAGCTGTGCTGCATGGGTGATCGCCCTGAGCGCGCGAAGACCTGTTGTTAACAAGGCGATGCCAATGAACTCCCAGGATACAAAACCCATTGATCTACCGAACGTCGCAGCAGATTTATTGCCATTTCCTCTATTTAAGCCCACTGAGGATGGCGTACATAAGCCACGTATTCTGTTGCTGTATGGCTCAAATCGGAAACGCTCATTTAGCCGTTTACTTACCGAGGAGGCACAGCGCCTTTTAAACCACTTGGGGGCAGAAACAAAAGTATTTAACCCTTCTGGTCTACCACTTCCTGACGACGCTGATGATACCCATCCCAAAGTTCAGGAGTTGCGAGAGCTGGTGCTTTGGTCGGAGGGTCAAGTCTGGTGCTCACCGGAGCGCCATGGCGCGATGACTTCCGTGTTCAAAGCCCAGATCGACTGGATACCCTTATCAATGGGGGCAGTACGTCCAAGCCAAGGGAAGACTTTGGCAGTGATGCAAGTCAGTGGTGGTTCGCAATCATTCAATGCCGTTAACCAAATGCGAATTCTGGGACGCTGGATGCGTATGTTCACCATTCCCAATCAGTCCTCAGTTGCCAAAGCATTTCAGGAGTTCGATGAATACGACCGCATGAAACCGTCCGCTTTTTATGATCGATTGGTGGATGTGATGGAAGAGTTGATGAAGTTCACTTTGTTATTGCGTGAGCACAGTCCGTACCTCGTTGATCGCTATTCCGAACGTGTTGAGTCAGCCGAGGCACTTAGCAAGCGCGTTAACCAATCAACTATTTAATCGGGCATCAAGCATGAAAAAAATAAAAGTAGGCATAAATGGTTTTGGCCGCATAGGCCGCTTGGTATTGCGCGCCTCGTGGCGCTGGCCCGAACTCGAATTTATTCAGATCAATGATCCGGGCGCGGATGCAGAAACCTATGCCCACCTTCTAAAATTCGATTCAGTGCAAGGAATATGGGGTGAAGATGTTACTGCTGAAGACGACAAGCTAATCATCAATGGCAGTGCAATCAAGGTCACAACCAACAAAGCAATTGTGGATACTGATTGGTCGTGTTGTGACGTGGTGATTGAAGCCAGTGGCAAAATGAAATCAGTCGCGATACTGCAAGCTTATTTGGATCAAGGCGTAAAACGTGTAGTGGTCAGTGCTCCGGTAAAAGAGCCGGGTGCGTTGAACATCGTAATGGGCGTGAATCATCACTGGTTTGAAACAGCAGAACATCGCATCGTTACCGCCGCGTCCTGTACCACCAATTGCCTTGCACCGGTAGTAAAAGTAATTCACGAACAATTGGGCATTCGTCATGGATCAATTACGACGATCCACAACCTGACCAATACACAATCCATTCTTGATCAACCCCACAAAGATTTACGACGCGCACGGTCATCGGGTTCAAACCTAATTCCTACGACCACTGGTTCCGCGACCGCTATCGCCGAAATCTTTCCAGAATTACGTGGCCGTTTGAATGGGCATGCAGTCCGTGTTCCACTCGCTAATGCATCATTAACAGATTGTGTGTTTGAAGTTGAGCGCTCTACCTCTGTTGAAGAAGTAAATCAGTTTTTGAAAGCAGCTAGTGAAAACGAACTAAAAGACATTCTGGGCTATGAAGAGCGACCTTTAGTTTCTACCGATTATTGCGGTGATCCGCGCTCATCGATTGTTGATGCATTATCGACCATGGTAGTAAATGGTACGCAAGTAAAAATCTATGCTTGGTATGACAACGAATGGGGATATTCAAACCGCACGGCTGAATTAGCACGGTTTGTGGGGCTGGCTGATTAAACATGGCAGCCCTGTCCAGCCCTTATAAGCAATACGCTATTGTCACCGGCAATTATTGGGCATTTACCCTGACTGACGGTGCGCTGCGTATGTTAGTGGTGCTGCACTTTCATCAATTGGGTTTTAGTCCCTTGCAAATTGCCAGCCTGTTTTTGTTCTATGAAATTTTTGGTGTAGTCACCAATTTGATAGGCGGTTATTTGGGGGCAAGGATCGGCCTGAATCGAACCATGAATATTGGTTTGGCTCTACAAGTAATAGCATTGATGATGTTGTTTGTTCCTACAGCACTATTAACTGTGCCTTGGGTAATGGGAGCACAAGCATTGTCGGGTATTGCTAAAGATCTCAATAAAATGAGCGCAAAAAGTGCAATCAAACTATTGGTGCCTACGAATGCACAAGGGCAACTATTTAAATGGGTCGCACTGCTCACCGGCTCCAAGAATGCATTAAAAGGCGTTGGATTTTTCCTGGGTGCAGTATTGCTTACAGCATTAGGATTTGACGGAGCTGTTCTCTGCATGGCGATTGCATTGGCTATCGTCTGGTTAGCAAGCCTGATCTTACTGAGACAAGATTTAGGCAGAGCCAAAAGTAAACCAAAATTCCACGAGATATTTTCTAAAAGCAAAGCAGTTAACGTGTTATCAGCTGCGCGACTATTTTTGTTTGGTGCCCGTGATGTTTGGTTCGTGGTTGCCCTGCCGGTATTTCTTGCCAGTCAATTGCAATGGGATTTTTGGTGGGTAGGCGGCTTTCTCGCGCTTTGGGTAATCGGGTACGGGATAGTTCAGTCTTTGGTACCCAGCATGCTAGGCCTCACCAAAGCGCGAACACCGGATGGTCGTTCGGCAGTTTACTGGGCTCTCATTCTTGCGCTGACAACAGCCATTCTTGCTGCGGCACTTGGCTCCAACTTGCCAGTAGCTGCTGTTTTAATAACAGGATTGATCCTCTTCGGAATTTTCTTTGCAATTAATTCATCGATTCACAGCTATTTGATAGTGAGGCATGCGAAAGAAGATGGCGTGTCTCTTGATGTTGGTTTTTATTACATGGCCAATGCATCGGGTAGATTAATAGGGACTTTGCTTTCCGGTTGGGTTTATCAAATTGCAGGATTAACTATGTGCCTATGGATATCGGCGGGTTTCATTGCAATCGCCGCTTTATTTTCACTTGCCTTGCCTAAACGGATTGGAAATTAAAATTGATTAGTGTCAGCTCGTCTATTGATTGATATTGACAATCCGCGTTGCGAACCTAGCAACTAGGATTAATAAAGCTCAACATGATAAATCCCATACAACGCGAGGGCTATATCATGTTGGAAACATCAGCTATTCATCATTTCCCTTGGAACAAAGGGAGACTTATCGGTCAGAAGCCACCACTAAAATTGCAAGAGGTCTGGTCAATTCGAATTAGGCTCGAAATAGCAAAGAGCCAGAGGGATCTGGCCTTATTCAATCTTGCGATAGACAGCAAGCTTCGCAGTTGCGATTTAGTAAAGTTAAGAGTCATTGATATTGCTCATGGGAGCACTATGCTCAATCGAGCGATGGTGATCCAACAAAAAACTCATCGTCCGGTACAATTTGAGATTACATCTCAGACGCAAAAATCTGTATCTGCCTGGATTCAAAAGGCACACTTAACCAGTCAAAGCTACTTATTCCCTAGTCGATCTAAACATGACGACCACATCTCAACCAGGCAATACGCAAGAATCGTTAAGTCATGGCTCGCGTTAATTGGTCTTAGTCCAGATGAATACGGAACCCATTCATTACGTCGCACTAAGGCGACTTTGATTTACAAACGAACACACAATCTTCGTGCTGTCCAACTACTACTAGGGCACACCAAACTTGAAAGTACAGTCCGTTATCTTGGCATAGAGGTTGATGACGCCTTGGAAATAGCCGAACAAACGGAAGTGTAATTTTAATTTTTTACCGGCATCTTTTCGATGCCGGTGCCGGCCATTAGCGGACATACGGATTTCGCTCACAAAATCGAAATCATTTTTTTAAAAAGGAGAGACGCGACATATCAATATCTAGCTCGATAAACACTCTCTAGTGAGTGTTTATCACTCATTCTATTGAACTTCCACACGCCCCTTAAAGTTACCTTAGCCGAACCAACAATCTTTTCGCAACAGAACTAATACTCTATAGATCAACTAAGATTGACATGTCATCCCCAGACTCAATACCCACTAAGCGACACAAATCGATAGCCAATGTAACATGCGTTTTGTAACTTACTTTTGACATAAACACCTTTTTAAATTCGCTCACCGAGGAGTAAGTCGGCTAAACGCAGTCATTACACGTCGCTTAATCTGCTATCTAAATAGCACCTTGCATCAAAAATTTACTACAGTAATATGCATGGAAAATTAACAAGAGATCTAAATATTCTAGAACGAAATTTCAATATAATAGAAAACATTACTCATACATCTTATGGCGAAGAGGTTAAAAAAACGCAAACAAAAATTTCTAAAATTCAAATTCAAGGCCAAAATGAATACTGTTAGCCGGGGTATCAGCATCCAAACCAAATAACCAACCTAGTTCCCAGCGCATCTGCTTTTTCGGTGAAATTTTTTGAATCCCTGTAAAAGCGGGTCCAGCAGCCCAATCCTGATCATCCAAATAGAGTTCAATGGCTGGTTCAAAAGCATAGGAATAGCGATAGCGAAATTGGGCTCTCAATGCGGTCTCAAATTCATCTTTAATATCATTGCCGAATTCATATTCAGCAAAAAAATTCATCGTGCCAATCCAGGCCGGTGTTATTTCTTTCTCTATTAGAAGACCGATAGCCAGCTCTTTACGGCTGATATCATGTGCACTACCTGCCTCCAGCAACAGCCCCCAGTCAGCCCAGTATTCGCCCTGCTCTGTCATTTGCCATTTTATTTCTGCCTCGTAGCCACGTATCTTTTCACCTTCATGAGTTATTGATTCCGTCAGCAAATAGACTTCACCAAACCAATGCTCTGACCACGCATAACCAATACCAGCCCGTTGAAGCAGAATACTTTGGTCCGTCACATCACGCCAAACCGCACCATATTCGATCTCCCGCTCATGTTGCTCCACATAAGGATGGTAAACACGGTTGAGCTCAGCCTTTGCACTCATCGACCAAATGCAAGCAACTGTTAAAAATAACGCATATCTATACATGCCTGCGATTCCCGGAATGCCAATTCCATAAGACGATCAACAGCAGGGGTATAACTGCTGAACAATAAAAAATAACTTGCACAGCACTCGGAGTAGAGTCATAACCGATGAGTGCATAAAGCAACTCGCCCAACCACGAATGCTCATTCACTATATTTGAGGTATCCCACAGAGGGCCTGCGGAATCTAAAAACCCAATCTGAAGCAACTGCTTCGCAATTTGCATTGAAAGCCCGCCACAGAGAAAAGTCAGGAATATAAATAAGATGCGAAGAAATCCACGTACTGAAGAAAACACTAAAATATAATAAATAATTACACCTAAACTCATGCCTATCCCTAAACCAATAACCCCTCCTGTTAGTGCAGGCTGTAATAGATCTGGCTGATGCAAAAAGCCTCCAAGATAGACCCATATTTCCGCAACTTCTCGTGCGAGCGATAAGCCGACAGCAAAAATCGAGCTCAGTACCAGCAAATTCCGGTGTGATTTTATTGAGCCACCATTCAGTGTTATATGCTTTACCCGATCAGGGACACGAAACAATAGAGAAGCAATGATTGCAGCTATTAACATGAACGCAATTATCACCCAGAGATACAGCAAAGCATTTGTCCACTCCTGGCCAGTACCCTCCAATGCGTCCGCAATATCATACGCAAAATGCGCTAATAACCACGAACTAAAAACACCAAATATCAACGCAGGAATTATCCAATTAAGGGCAATAGAGAACTTGCGGCTCATTACCATTAACATCGTAATCACGAGCGATGCTTCCAGCACCTCACGCAAAATCAATAAAATCGCATCAACCATAACCTTGTCTCTATTGTTGAGCGCGAATAACGCCTTGAGCAGTCTTGGGATTAAATTCACCGAAGAATGGATAATCCCCAGGTTTAAGGGGCCCAATAAAGATCACTGCCTTGGCACCGCCCATGATTACCTTTTCACGGTTAAGTTCGTAACTTTCAAACTCTTCTGGTGTTGGGTCTTTATTAACAACAATTAATTTAACTTTAGTGTTGGCAGGCACCACTAATGTAGATGGGAAAAATAAGTGGTCGCGAATTTCAATTGTAAATTCAGGAACCTCAGCTATAGAAACAGAAGAAATTAAACTCGCTAAAATTATTAGTAGCACTCTTATCTTCATTGTGCAGTTTCTCCTTTTTCACACGCCGCGAAAGTCACAATGACTGATAACCCCGACTCGAATGGAGACCGCGTCAGATGGATACGAGCACGATGTAAATCCACCACCTGCTTCACTATCGACAAGCCCAGTCCACAACCTGGCGTTCGGGAGTCGTGACGATCACCATGAAGACGATAAAATCGATCAAACACCCTTTCGTATTGATCAGCTGGAATTCCTGGGCCGTTATCAATGATCTCGAACACAACTTCTTTCCCCCGAAGCCATGTATGCAAAATAATTTTTCCATCTTCTGGTGTGTATTTGATTGCATTTCCCAACAAATTATTAATCAAGGTTTCCAGTGCTGCTGCATCCCCTTCCACCCAGCATCTATCACCATCAAACTCAATAGTAAGATTTTTTTCGCTCAGGGCATCGCTTGACGAAACAATAACGTGTTTTACCAGTGCCGTTAGGTCGACCGATTTAAACTGGCTCATAAAGTGATCAGGCGATGTTTTGTTAAGCAATAAGATTTGCTCAACCAAGTAACGCATACGCTTGATACCCTGTTGTAATTTATAAGCCGACTCAGGTGCGGGATCAATATCGTGCAACAGGTTGTCACAATGAATCATCAGCGCCGCAATAGGTGTGCGTAATTCGTGGGCTGCATCCGCAGAAAAACGTTGCTCACGAAGAAATGAAGATTCAAGCCTTCGTAGCAATTCATTCGCCGATTGAGCCAGCTGAATTAGTTCTGATGGCATGTCCTGTTGTTCAATTGGACGTAGATCCGTCGCTTCCCTTGCATGAAACTCCTTAGCCAGAGAAGATACTGGCCGCAATCCTATACCCAATACCCACCAAATCACGAGCCCAACAATCGGGATTGTAATTATCATGGGGAATACTGCTTGCAGAATCATAGATTCGGCCAACCTGTAGCGCTGATCGTCACGCTCTGCCAATAAGTACCATCCCGTGTTATTTGCAGCAGGTGCAACTAAAACATGCCATCGATAGTGATTGAAATTAACAAACTGATACCCGGTTTTCAGCTCTCCAATGAGCTCATCTGGCATAGCGGCAGAGCGGGCAAGCAGCGCACCATCGTTACTGACCCATTGGAATTGTAACTCCGCGATTGCAGGAGACAGATTGAGTCGTTCGGCATTATTTTGAAAGGGAAATATCTCTACCGAGCTTCGCTGTAAATATTCTTCATAGCGTGCAGGCAATACATAATTCAACAGGTCAACCTGTTGCAGCAACCGTTGATTGAATAGTCTCTCAGCTTCATCCATGCTACCAAGATACCCGCGTACCGCAGCAGCAAAATTCGCCAGTGTTATTATCGCTACCAGTAACACAACCAAAAATACACGAATGGATTTCATTGGCGAGGAACCATGTAACCAATACCACGCATAGTACGAATGAAATCAGCAGGTAATTTTTTACGTAAATTATGTATATGAACTTCGATTGCGTTACTGGCTACTTCATCGTTCCAACTATAGAGCTTTCCCTCCAAGCCCTCTTTGGTTTGGATAATACCGACATGCTCTACCAGCGCTTTAAGCAGCATATATTCACGGCGCGACAAATTTATCGGCTCACCTTTGTGTAGTGCGAGGTGATGGGTTGTATCCAATGTTATTGGGCCAACTTGGATCAAGGCAGTAGGTGCATTACCGAGGCGGCGTTCAAGTACTCGTAACCTAGCAAGTAGCTCGTCAATCTCAAATGGTTTTGTGAGGTAGTCATCAGCACCCGCATCCAAACCAGTGACTTTTGCGGTAGTACTGTCTCTTGCCGTTAGAATAAGAACCTGTGTTGGATATTTTTTTTCGCGCACCAAGCGTAACAACTCTATGCCATCCATATCGGATAACCCAAGATCCAGCAGAAGGATATCGGGTGATTCTCCAGCAAGATAAGCGCTTGCGGTTTTTCCTTTATTCAACCAGGTGACGGCGAACCCTGAGCGTTTGAGAGCTGTTACGATTCCTTCGGCAAGCAGTCCGTCATCCTCTACCAGCAATATGTGCATCCCGGTGCTTCCTTCATTTACGGCAAGGCCCCGCAGGGTGCAGGGCATTAGATGTTGATCAAAAGTGTCAATGAAACCGTTTAATTATAAATGCTTTTTTGCCTCAGCTAATGCTTTTTCAACTTCCAGTTTGCGGCCAGTATCCGCTGACCCACGACCAGGTCGTGCTGGCGCTTGCAATGCTTTTTCAAAGGCGACAACAGCTTTTTGATACTGTTTCTGATCCAGCAAATAATCACCGTACCAGTAATTTGAATCAATTCCATCAGGATTATAGCTAAGGCCTTTCAGTAACATTTCTCCTGCTTTTTTATCATCGCCAAACCCAACCGGCCAACCAGGCACTTGATAATACAATGAGCCAAGACTCGTATATGCAGATCCGGCAAGTGCATCCGGAGCAATTGAGATGGATTTTTCAAACAGCTTTTTTGCTTGCTTAACTTGCTCTAAAGCACCAAGTCCACCTTTCGCACCAGCATAAGTGGATCGAACAATCCCCTCCCAGATTAGATAGTCAGGATTGTTGGGGTTGGCATTGCGTAAATTTTCTGCCTCACCCACCAAAGACTCAAAGGCTTTTTCCTGTTCTGCTTGTGGAAGTTGGTATTTGATCTCTGCCCAACGAGTCTGCAACTTTTGAATGCCAGAAAAATCAGCAGCACGCAGGCTTAGACTCAAGCAACTGCAAGCGATAAAACTTAATGCAATCACGACACTTTTCATAATTTCACCTATTGTTCTTGTTGCGCTAGACGGGGTTGATGGTTACGTGCTTGGTGTTAACGTCACGTTCTTTGCGTACAAAACTACGAATTAAAGGCAATTTTCCACGCAAGGCCTTATCGATTAAACGAGGGAACACAGCATTGATACGTAAAAATAACCGCTCAGGCCACCCCAGATTCACGTCATGGATATTTCTCATCGAGAGCAGATTCTCTACAGCCAAGGCAACATCTTCAGGTTCATCAACATTGTTACCCAACGCATCGTTCAGCTCCACGACCGCATCACTGTTCAAACGCGTATTAGTTGCACGCGGTGCAATATGAGCCACCTGCATTTTTGAGTCTGCCAATTCACGACGCAACGCTTCTGCAAAACCACGCAGTGCAAATTTGCTCGCGCAATATGCAGCAAAACCGGGAAAACCTAGTGCCCCAAAACTTGAACCAACAATTAGTATGCGGCCTTGATCCTTATTAAGGAATGGCAGCACTTGTTGCGTCAGTAAAATCGTTGCAGTGACATTAGTGTTAATCATCTTTTCGATATCCGCAGGCTGGTTATCTTCTAGAAAACCAAACAAGCTGACACCTGCACAGTTAATAAGGACATCAATAGGGTTTTCTAGAGCAATTAATGCTGTACGAATAGTTTCCCTGCCAGCATGGGTTGCGATATCCGCTTGCAGCGTAAAGCCATTGTTTCTTGCAAGGCGTAATTCCCGCGCCATGTATTTTAAATTTTTATCGGAGCGCCCAACTAAAATGAGCCTGCTACCACACTCTGTCAGTTGCCTTGCGATAGCTTCACCAATGCCACCCGTTGCACCGGTAAGCAATATTGTCTTGCCTTTAAGGTCCATGGTTTTCTCCTCAAGCTACTTTAACAATAACACTTGAAGTCACTGGAGCATCCGTTGCAACCCGCTCGATAGAACGGAAAATATTTCCATAAAGCCTGAAAAACATTTTTGCCGCATGAAGGATATCTTCCTGATCCTTTTCGTCCGTTAAACTATTCATTAATTTGGCAAAGAACACTATGTGCTCCTGATCCAGACTTCCATGGGAGCGTAAATATGAAAAAGCTTTATTTGGCAAGCCCAAATGCGCTTGAATAATGTCTGCTGCGGGTGAGGCCAAATTAATACTTGTGCCCTCCAAAACAAATACCATCCCAAAGAATGCCATTGGGTTGTTGCGCATGACAGTATCGTAGGCGTAAGACACCATTAGCTCCGTTGCCATGTTTGGACGCCCATAACGAATAGTTTCTTTCTCTTCGCCACAGGCAGCGAGATCGTTCAAAATCCATTCCTGATGACCAAGCTCCTCCTCAATATACTCAGCGATTGCTTCGCGATAACTTTCTTTTTCAGCTGGCAATCGGCTACCAACCGCCATTAACAACGGCACCGTATGTTTTACATGATGGTAGGCTTGTGTCAGGAACTCAATGTATTCAGCCAGGCTAAACTGCCCTTGGGCCATGCAGCGCTGAATGATCGGCGAACTGAGTAAATACATGCGATCCTGTTGCGTTTCTTGCTCTAAACGGTCGAAGAATGTCATAGTCAATTCCTGCGGCTTGGCTGGATGAGTGGATACAATATCGGAGTAAATGGACTCAATCTCGCTCCGGTAATGAGTGAAAATTTCAACGCGACGCAAACGTCCATTGTCGGTTAACAAGTGGTTGGATGGGGTAAATGGCTCTCTGGAAAAAATAATTTTTTTAACCTGAGCATAATCAGGTAATTTTTGATTAACACGCTCGATATCCTCTTCAATTTGATCGGCAGTAATTTGAGAGGACGATGGAACAACAATGGCACTGCAAAATGGCTGTGCATCGCCGATAACCATACACTGCGCGATACTGCGACACAGTGCCAATTCGGATTCAATCCATTCAGGTGAAATGTTGCGACCAAAGCTGCTGATCAAAAGATTTTTTTTGCGGCCTGTTATAAACAGAAAACCTTCCTCATCTATATAACCAAGGTCACCAGTCGCAAGCCAATCCTCAGTTTCATGAGGAGGCTGCCCTAGATAACCAGAGAAAGTATTGCCTCTAACGTTAATCTCACCATTTTCAATTTTTACTTGAACGTGGTTCAAAGGACGACCAACGCTACCAATCTTATTGGCGAGTGGGGAATTTAAACTGACGACCGATGCGCACTCCGAAAGTCCGTAACCTTCATGTACCGGAATACCCAATGCACACGCCTGGTCGAGTAATTGAGCAGAGGTGCGTGCACCACCTACTGCGATAAATTTTAATGATGGCGGAAGTGTAAACCCCTGTACGGTAGCACCGACGAATCCCATCAATATCTGCGGTAATACAATCAAGCTGCTCGGTTGATACTGATGCAATCGACGCAGTAACGTCGGCATAGACAACTCAGAGCTGCCCAGCAAACCAATACTTACCCCACTCAGCACAATGATTGATTTACCCATCAAAAGGGGTACATAAACACCCGCAATATTCTCCAGCAAGGTGCTGAGGGGAAGAAGTGTAAAGTGACAATTAAGTTCTGAATAAGCCGTTGGAGATTCATAGATTCGCGCCGTCAGCGCATTCGTAACGTTTTGAATCGCGCCGCTTGTTAAGCACACACCTTTAGGTGCACCGGTAGTGCCTGATGTGTAGGTTACTTTGCAGATATTATTAATTGCGAGATAAGTTCCCATTCCTTTCAGATGATCGCAATGGATGTTTTGCACGCATGTAGAGACTCTGTTAGTAACAGGTGCAATTGAGTCCGCATCTCCCACGACTAATATGCAGGACAACTGTGAGTGCTCAATGACATGGTGAAGTTGTACTGCTGAAAAAAATCGAGGCAATGGAACTAACGTAATATTTGCTTTCCAAGCAGCAAGATCCGCGATGATCCACTCGATAGAGTTTTCACCCCAAAGACCTGCACGACCAATGTTCGATTCAGCTAACCAGTCGGCCAGATTAGCTACCTGCGCCACCAGTTCTGCGAAACTTATTTGCACATCGTCGCTAATGAGCGCGATCTGCTTCGGATTTTTTTGGGTATATGATTCCAATGCTTCAAAAAAATTATTCATGATCAGTCTCCTGCGCAGTAATTACATTCGCTGCCCGGAACTCATCGCAAAGGTTTTCAATAGCGCTGCTTATCGTAGCTACGGTGGCGCGATACATAGGGTTTTTGCGCGCAGCATCCATAGCCGGGCGGTTGTCTCCAAACATCACTTGGGGCTGATTAGAGTAATAACTGCCCCAACTTGCACCGCCGTCAGGCAGGACAGCAGGATTCGCATCCGCCAGAACAATCGGGGAATAGCGTAAACGGGCAAGTAATGCTTTCACCTCACGGGTACCAGTAAACATCACGTAGTGGTAACCCAACCGTCTCATAACCTCACCGATTACGATAAACAACAGTAGGCTACTGCCCTTCCAGGTAGAAACCAGGTTGCCAATCTCCACGACTTGATCGCGAGGAATATTAATACCCAGTTTTTGGCTGATAACTTGTTCCACGGGCATATCCAGGTATTGTTCTGCGAACAACTGCCCAGTACTAGCAGGGGCTAAACCGACAGCCGCTGAATATTCGCCTCTGCAACGCATGCTGATGATATTTGGTAAAAAATGCTGCACTTCAGCGTGATGTACCTTGGCGAAACGATCATGAATGTAGGTTTCTACCGAGCTGCGCTCAAGCGAGCTTGGAGCATGTAAACTAAATCGCGGGATACCGATTTGAGGCAGGCCAGGCATATGCCATTTACCTGCCGCACCGGGATTGGAGATGATTTCTGAATATGCTGTTGTTAGACCTTTCATTACTGCACCCTCGGGATTGGGAGTTCTTAGGGTGCAGAATAGAAATACAAACTTAAGGGGTGCTTAAGGTTTTTTTAAGAACAATACTTCTGATGATAGAGCTAATATCATTTTATTTAGCAACCCCCCTTTAGCCTCATATTGAGTCATAACAATAATAGAGAGAACCGCACGGAGAAAAACAAGAATTAGGTGTTCATGAAGAACTTGTGCATACCATTGTTGAAGCGAATCAGACCTAGCAGGGAAATTAGGAATAATCGCTCCACTCATCAAATTGATCAGTAAATAAATTATTGAAGGATTAAGTAAGAACAATCATTCGGCCAATATCGGACGCTAGCGTTCCCATAAGCAAGGTAGTAATGCGCTCCATATTTTGGACGATATTGCTAACACTATAGATAATGAGATGATTAGTCATACGCAAAAAAGCGAGTTAACTTTCTGCGTATGACTAATGGTTTGAATAGATAAATACATGAACCCTGTTCGACCAGCAGCGTGTGGTTTTGTATTACAAACCACTCACCACCAAACTTACATAACACGTAAGTTGTTAGATTTCACCTTTCATCGATACTAACGTAATTACCGCCAAAGCCATAAACAAAACGAAGGCAGATTTACGAGCAACATTAAGTGGAAGCCTATCCATAATCCATTTACCCGCAAATATTACAGGCACATTTGCCAATAGCATTCCAAATGTTGTCCCCGCAATCACTGACAGTGTCATCCATAAAGTTTCGTTATATTTGGCCGCCAAAACCACCGTAGCGATTTGAGTCTTATCACCAATCTCTGCAAGAAAAAACAGAATCAGAGTTGCGAGAAATGGGCCGTACTCTGCAAAACGCCCCATGCTGTCATCTTCTTTATCAGGAACCAGAATCCATATTGCAATAGCAACAAAACTTGCACTGATGATCCATGGAATCCAATGAGTAGGAATTGTGTCAGCGAGCCACGATCCAAGCCAAGCGGATAAAGCATGATTGAATATGGTGGCAGCAAACACACCAAAGCTGATCATGAAAGGACGAGAGTATCGAGCAGCGAGAAACAGAGCGAGAAGCTGAGTTTTATCGCCAATTTCAGCGATAGCAACTGCGAGAGTGGAATTAACAAAAGCTTCCATAAATAAATCCAGACGGGAAATAAAAACATGAGGCATCTCAACTGTCCCGTCTCGGTCAGTTGGATACCTCAGGTCTCATCAATCCCACCCGACTTATCAGGCTGGACGCTTGTACCATGCATCAAATGCAAGTCTGTTGACACAAGCGCTGATTAATTCAGCAGATTACTCCCCTGAGAGAGTTTGTGTATTGTACGTCTCAATAATTAAAAAGCAATGCGAAAAAAATGAACTTTTACATTTAAAGATGGTAAACAGGAAGGTTTTACATCTGTAAAAAAATCGTCCGCTAAAATATGGAGCGCACCCCATAAATAGCAACAATTCGCAAATAAAATTAATTTTAATTCATTAGGAGATCTTTTATGCGTGTACTTTTTTTCACAACACTGACCTTATTAAGCACAGCTGTATTCGCGGGCCCACAATGTACTGATATTGATAAATCAAAATGGCTTGATCAAGCTAAATTCCAGGAAGACCTGAAAGCAAAAGGTTACGAAATAAAAGTCTTTAAAGTGACCGATGGTAACTGCTATGAGATTTATGGGTGGGATAAAGATAAGAAAAAAGTGGAGATATATTTTGACCCAGTGACAGGAAAAACTGTTAAAGAGGAAATTGAAGAGTAATGGTGCCTCAAACTGAAAAGCTCTGGGACCCGTTAATCAGGTTATTTCATTGGTCCATAGCAACAATATTTGTTGCAAATTATTTCATTAATGAACCAGGCGAAAGCTGGCATCAATGGTTGGGCTATATTGGAGTTGCATGGTTACTAATACGTTTTCTCTGGGGGTTTTTCGGCAAAGGCGCTGCGCGCTGGTCGGATTTCTTTCCGACTCGCGCCAGCCTTGCGTCTCACATCAGTGCATTAGCGAAACGTAAACCATACCACCGCATGGGACACTCTCCACTGGGAGCGGTGGTTATGATTTCAATGATGTTATGCATACTGCTACTGGGTATCACCGGATACATGATGGAGGAAGTTGATTACTTTTGGGGAGAAGACTGGGTTGGTAATCTGCACGAATGGATTGCTAATACATTAATAGCGCTCGTTATGTTGCACATATTGGCGGCTTTATTTGAAAGTTTCAGACTAAAAGAAAACCTTCCTTTGTCGATGATTACAGGGAAGAGACGAAAACTCAAAGAGTAATATGTAGCCCCAACCAATAAGAAAGGGCTTATTGGTTGGGAGCTTACAACATTAGAAAATATTGCCATCAGCCTCAACCGAAATTAATGAGCTTGGTTATTTGTCAATATAATTCATTCAGAGCCAGTAACAATAACATTCCTTTAGGTTTCTCGACGATAAGCGGGGCTTTACCTGCAACTACATGTTGCAGTGCGCTAGCTGGAGCGCTTTATTATGTGCCACAATTAAACTTCCAAGGGATACCGAAACGGTCTACAACGATTGCGTAACAAGGCGAAAAAAATGTTTTTTGAGGTGGTAAAATTACTTCACCGCCAACAGAAAACTGCTCAAACAAGGATTTAACCCTACTTTCATTTTTCACGCCCAACAATATATTAAAACCTTTCGGCTTTTGATACTGCTCTGGGTTAACGTCACCACCTGCCAATTCAGCTCCTTCAATTAGGATATTTGCATGAACAATTTTGTGTTGCCACTCCTTAGAGACGCTTGCCGCGACAGGAGAATCCTTAAATTCCAGCATTGTTCCAATAGTTCCATTTAAATGCTCTGCATAAAACTCAAAAGCTTCTTTGCATTGACCATTAAAACCAATGTGAAACGAAAGACTCATACATATTTTCCTTTGTAATTTTAGAGTTTGCTTTTTTCTCTTTCGGTTTAGCCGAAGCTTTTTTGCATCAACTATATAAACCTCGGGTCGTTATTCTAACTAATTTTGCATAATGCCGTATAACTCCAAAAGTAGATGAATCTGCAATAGATTTCGCTCTTGTTAAATCAAGGACTTAAATATCAAACGGAATTAAGTATGGAGTTTACAGCCCAAGCAACTTCAATTACTTGCCGCCTTTCATTTAACTGACCGTCCGCTTTGGGCACGCAGCAGTCATAGCATGCAACTGAATTTGACGTCAATTACCATAGGTTACGCCGACCCAAGAGGATTGCTCCCACCCGTTATTGGTGAATCAAAAGCTACCAAAAAAATAATCCTTACTGCGCTTGATATAAGGGATGCACAATAGTATCAAGTGCGGTGCCCCGCCCAACCACTTCCTTTTTATAAGCACTCGGCGTTACTCCTTTTATTTGACGAAACTGGCGATTGAAGTGAGAGATATTATTAAAGCCACTATCGTAAGCAATTTCTGAAACACTTTTCTTTCCATCTAACAATAATCGGCAGGCATAACCTATACGCGTTTCATTGAGAAACTCAAAAAATGTTTTTTGTGTGCGCTTATAAAAATAACGACAGAAAGCTGAATCACTCATATTTACCAAATTTGCTACGCACTCAAGGCTAATTTTTTCTTTGAAGTTACGCATTACAAAATCAAAAACAGTGTTTAGACGTACTGAATCGCTAGCATTCTCACCAATCATTCCGGCGCTGGCGAGCACTTGATAATCATGACTTTTGGCTATCTCGTCTAACACTTCCAGCAGCAAAATGATACGTTGTATTCCGTTCGCTAGAATTATTTTTTTTAGCTTTTCTGCAACACTTACGCGCGTCCCACCAGTGATTTGTAAACCAAGAGATGACTTATCTAAAATCTCGCGGACTACATTCATCTCAGGAATATTGAAAAATCCCTCACCTAATGATTGAGTTGAAAAATGAACGACAATGGATTCAGCCAACAATCCTGAGTCCGGCTCAAAATATTCAGGATTATTATGGTAAGTGTGAGGCAGGTTGGGTCCCAATAAACACAAGTCCCCCACATCAAAATCAGAAATATGATCGCCAATAATTTTCTTGCCCCGGCTTTTGGTGACTAACACCAATTCATATTCAGGATGAAAGTGCCAAGGGGTTTGGTAATAAGGAACGATAAATTCGTACACTTTGAAGGAGTGTTCCGCTGTGTGGGGTAACTTGGCGAGGACAGCTTTCATATATCACCGGAAGAGTGTTGGGGTTAAAAACTCCATATCCCTATAAGAGCACATTTAAACAATTCTATTCCTATATTGATCCCGAGGTAAGCATTACACCAACCAAGAGGTCAAAATAGTATCAGCAATAGCAGAGATAATCGTATTAGCGCTCTCCTTGCTTTCTCTAAGCTGGAATCTGATTTAACCCACGCACGAGAGACAATGATGAATAAAAATAACATCCTGCTTGTAACCCTGTTATCTACCAGCCTATACGCCTGCGGCGGCGGAGCATCGGCCACCAAAAGTACCTCGGCATCAAGTTCTTATCCTGGCTCTTCAGCACCAGCAGCGGCGTCAAGTGTGGCGCCGTCCAGCACTGCATTAGCCAGTGCCGCAGTATCGAGTTCAGCTGCGACCAGTAGTGAGTCGCCCGAGCGCTTTTCTTTGGTTTTCAGGGATGACTTCAACCATTTTGATTCCAATCGCTGGCAACTTATGACGCACTCATGGGGCGGTAATCTTGCATTATTTTCAGCCGATACAGTTTCTGTTGCCGATGGCATGATGAAAATTAAATTACTCGACGCACCGCCTGGCACCAGCTCCGGCGGTGAGTCAAAGCCTTATTTGGGGGCGGAAGTTCGATCAATCGATACGATTAATTACGGGCGGGTGAGTGCGCGTGCGAAGCTGGCAAAAGGTTCTGCTGTGGTATCCGCATTAGTCACCATTTATACGCCCTGGCCTGCGGATAGCTGGAATGAATTTGATATTGAAAGCCTCGGTAAAAACACCCACGAAATTCAATTTAATTCGATGGTATATACCGGCCCCAAATTAACGCCACCAGTAACCGCTTCAGTAACACCGACACAATATCCGCTTATGCAAGAATTGGGATTCGACTCTAGCGCAGACTTCCATGTTTACACGATTGAATGGACTCCAACCGAGGCGAAATTCTTAATCGATGATGTGGTTTATCACCGTTGGGTAGATCGCATGGATTTGGTCGGGCTACCGCAAAATATTCTCATGACCATATGGGCTTCTAATATCACTACCTGGGCTGGGCCGGTAACTGCCGATACCGTAAAAGGAGAGGCAATTTACGATTGGATTGAGGTATGGAGATATAACAATTAATACTCCAAAAAAAAGAAAAATCATGCCTTATCTTATATTGATGTTTTCTTAACAAAATTTTAGTCATCAAATCAAAATAGTATCAGTATTGGTGGAGATAAGCGTATTGGTCACTCTCTGCCTTTCTCTAAGCTGAACCTATGAACAATAAAAAGCTATTGGAGAGAAGAAATGTACAAGTTGAGTTGGTCGCGCCGGGGCTTTCTAAAAAGCAGCGCGCTCATTGGTGGTTATGTCGCCACTACATCAGTAATCAGTCAGGCTGGAGAGCTTATGGCAAGTAGTCCGAACGCAAAAATAAAAAAGTCACCTATTGGCCATTGGGATACCGATAAATCCGGTTTGCCTCAATTTCGTTACAGCGCACAACCGCTCACGCGCCGTACAGTAAGCGATTACAAAAAACCTGCCGAATTATTAGAAGATGATCCCTATTTTTTACTGGGCAATTATCGTTTGACCAGTTTTGTGCACAGCTCCGGTGTAGTGCGCTTGTTAAGTGGTGAGCGCGCCTGGGCAAAGCTGAATGAGGGGCAGGATCAACGCCCGGATAATACGGCCTCATTACAAGTGGGAAATGAGGCACCTATCCAGTTGATCGGACCAAATGGTCGCGCACGTGACCCGGTGCAATGTACACGCGAGTTTGGTATTGGTTACGCAAACTTTAATTATCCATTCAAGGAATTGCGTTGCCGTCGCACGCTGAGTGTTGCACCTTCAAGCGCATTACACACGGGCATTTCTGCTTATTTGGTGGAAATTGAATTAACCAATAACACCCAAAATACACAGCAAGTCACTTACGAAGAAACCCTGCTTGCCCGCTATGCATCAAGCCTTGATCGTGGAATTTCCGAAGCTGATTGGCCGGTACAATATTTGCCCTCAATTACCCACTCAGCAGCAAACGGACATGTCGCTTGCCATTTTAAAGCGCAACCAAAAGATCCAAGCAGGCAAACAGCTGACGCCTTTGCCGCCCGTAACGATTTATCGCCCCCCGGAGTATTTATACAAGCACCTGCGACACTGAATGCGGGACACAAAAGCGAAGTTTATGCTCTCGATACCAATGACTCAGGTAAGCGTCTTGGTGTACGTATTGCCGCTAGCATTGAGGCAGGTAAAAGTATCAAGGCCTATTTCGTGATAGGCACTGCCAGTCACGGACAAGTTACCGATATCACTCCTCTTATTGCAGCAGTTAATACGAATAAAGGAAAAGCGATTTCGCCATTTTTGGCGGACTGGAAAAAACGCTTGCCAGATTTTGCCCACGAAAAAAATGCTATACGTCGCGGCGAGATGCAATGGAACGCCTATGTGCTGGAGGCTATGGCTGTGCACTCCGAGTTCTATCATGAAACGTTTATCCCGCAAGGCATGACCTACGACTACACCATGGGATTAACCGCCGCACCGCGCGATCATCTCCAACACAGCCTGCCACTGTGTTATACCAATCCAGATCTAGCGAAATCGACGATCCGCTTTGTATTAAAGAAGATGACCTATCAAGGTGAAATTAAATATACCGACATAGGTTATGGGCGTACATCCAACAGCGCTTGGAATACATCAGATCAGCAGCTCTATTTATTTATGGCCGTTGCCGAATATTTACGTGTATCCGGTGATAGCCAATTTTTGGAAGAGCAAACAGAATTCCTGCCAATGGAAGCGAAGTACGGTGCAACCACGCTGGAAAAGCTGCGTCGTGCGCTAGCCTATTTGCGTGATGAAATTAGTGTTGGCCCGCACGGTTTAATTCGCTTGATGAATTCTGACTGGAATGACATGGTCTTTATGGATACACCGATCATGAAGCATTTCTGGACTGCCGAATCCCATATGAATAGTGCAATGGGTTTATGCGTTATCCCAGCACTAGTCACACAACTGGAAAAAAACCACAGCAAACTCAGCGGCGACAACCAACAATTGTGTAAGGATTTAATTACCGGTTTGCAGATGTTTGAGCGATCTAATCGCGCAGCGTTTTACAAAGATCTTCAGGATCGTAGTTTTTCACGTCGTCTGTACTTATCCGGCGGAGAATCGCTTGGCGATAAGGATATGCACATAGAGCCTCAAATATTCCTAATGCAGGACAAGAAATTTCCCGCAGCGAAAAAGAAAGTATTGTGGAGTGAAATACAAAAGCGTCTGTTGGACAAAGAGTTACTTGAGCCACGCCAACGTGAAATAGGTATTCCAGGGGCACAATACATTCCCGGTACAGGTGAAAACGGCGGTTCTTGGCATGCATTGACTGGCCCACTGGTCATCGGTCTGGCTAGCGTCGATAAAAAAGCAGCCAATGCGTTACTGGAACGTATGACGTTCGACCATTTTGCCAAATGTTACCCCGATTATTGGGTTGGGCAATGGACATCACCGGATACGATTAACACTTTTGAATCGGGTGATATCGCCGGTTTACCGCGCAATGGCGATAACGGCCACTGGTTTAACTTTGCCTCTTACTGCGCACATGCGCACGCATGGCCACTCTACGCTTACTTGCGCCTACAACAGGATGACATCACTGCTTCCTGATGATCGTAACATTGCGCAAGGACCGCGCCCAATTACTCACCTCCAAAGAGTTATAACGAATGTCTGCACAATCTGTTCTTGAGTTTTATTGCACCCGTTGGGGGAGCGAACATATTCCGTGGGAGGCATTCGCGCAGTCTGTCAAAGATAGTGGCTATCATGGAATTGAATATGGAATAGCTGCAAATACGACGCAGTCTGAACTGGACAAAGTCTGGAATCTCGCCAGCCAGCACCAATTAAAAATAATTCCGCACCACTACGATACAGTCACACGCAATTTTTCCCAACACCAGGAAGAGTTTTCACGCTGGTTTGAAATGGTATCGCCTTACCCGGCAGAAAAAATTAATGCACAAACTGGACGGGATTGTTTTAGCTGGGAAGAAAACAAAATACTTTTTCAAGTTGCCTGTTCCCACCAGGAAAATAGCGCGGTGCAGGTTATTCATGAAACCCATCGGCAACGTTGCTTGTTTGCCGCTCATGCTGCGCGTACAGCACTGGAAAGAATACCCGAGCTAAAAATCACATTGGATATTTCCCATTGGATTTGTGTCGCAGAAAATTTTTTGCAGGATCAAACCGATGCTGTCGATATAGCCATTCGACGAACAGAACATGTTCATGCACGAATAGGTCAGCCACAGGGACCACAAGTAAATGATCCACGCGCACCGGAGTGGACAGATGCGGTCAATACTCACGTGAATTGGTGGAAAGCTATCGCAAAACGATTTGCGCAGACAGGGAAAATCCTGACAATAACACCTGAATTCGGGCCCGCACCTTATATGCCTTGCGCCCCATTTACAAACAGCCCCTACGCCAATCAATGGGATATCAACTTACATATGATGGCTCTCTTAAGAGAGAGATTATAAAAATGATATCACCGGGTTACAGAAAAAATGCACATCAAAATAGTATTAGTCTCAGATTATCGCGTGTTAGATGATTCAAAATCGCCTGCATAAAATAACAAACACAATCACCAATCAGGTACATCACCATGGCTCGTTTAACGCAAAGGCAAATTCAGAATTATCAGCAAGATGGATTTATTATTGTACGAGAGATGTTTTCGTCAGAAGAAACCGCATCGCTTTATCAGATAGCGGTGAGCGACCAGGAAATTAGCAAGCATAGCTACGATTTAAATGATAGCACTGGAAAAAAAACCAAACTGGCGCTTTGGTTTACACCTGGTGATGATACTTACGGTTTATTGACCCGCACGGAAAAAATTGTCAATGCAGTTAATCAGTTACTGGAAGGGGAATCAGAAGTTTGCCATTTTCACTCCAAATTAATGCAAAAGGAACCTCATGTTGGCGGAGCATGGGAATGGCATCAAGACTATGGGTACTGGTATAAAAACGGATTCCTGTATCCCGATCAGATGATCAGTGTCATGCTGGCTCTGACCGAAGCCACCATTGAAAATGGCTGTTTGCAAGTGATTCCGGGCTCACATAAGTTAGGTCGTGTTGAACACGCTTTTTCCGGTGAACAAAATGGGGCAGATATGCGTTTTGTAAACGAGTCACTGAAGACCTCAGAGTTGGTATATGTAACCCTTAAACCGGGTGATGTATTATTTTTTCACAGCAATTTATTGCACCGCTCCAACAGCAATGATTCAGATTATGCACGTTGGTCACTAATCTCTGCCTATAACCGCAGCGCCAACATTCCTTTCAATGAAAAATCTACATCCTGCATTACTCCGCTGAAAGTAGTGGCCGATACTGCTCCATGGCATGATGCACCTACAGGAAAATCAGCCTCAGCAGACTTTTTGATTAAAGATCAGGATGTGACGCTGAAAAATTTTTAATATCTTACAACATATATTTAATAATAATTGCCGGAACAATTTATGACTTCCATATCAAATTCGTCCATTAACGCTTCGCACGAAGAGATCGCAGCTAACCCCCTCTTTATATGGAGCGTTACCGCTGTTGCCGCCCTAGGGGGATTATTGTTTGGTTTTGATACTGCAATCATTTCCGGCGCACTGCCGTTTTTGCGTGAGCAATTTTCGTTAAACGAATTGATGCAGGGCTGGGTGGTTAGCTCCATTTTATTGGGTTGCGGGGCTGGCGCATTAATAGCTGGCCGCCTTTCAAATCCTTTTGGGCGAAAAAAGTTATTAATTGTCTGTGCGTTATTTTTTGCGCTTGCCGGTATTGGTACCGGTTTAGCTAATTCTGTGCATGTTTTAATTGCATTTCGCATTTTGGGTGGTGTGGCTGTTGGCATTGCAGCGATGGTGTCACCAATGTATATCGCCGAGATTAGCCCGGCGAATATCCGTGGTCGATTAGTTACCATGTACCAATTGGCAATTGTGTGCGGAATCCTGCTGGCCTTTTTGTCTGGTTATTTACTATCAGATTTTGGCCTATCAAGTTGGCGAGCAATGTTTATTTCGCAAGCGCTTCCTGCGCTTGCATTTCTATTTACACTGTTCTTTGTTCCAGAAAGCCCTCGCTGGCTAGTAATGATGAACCGTCACGATGAAGCAGAAGCAATCCTGGAATCCGTCGGGGGGAAAAAGCATGCCGAGCAAGAAATTGGAAAAATCAAAGAAAGCTTCAGTCTCAATGAAACCACCTCATGGAAAGTGTTACTACAAAAGGACAACCTTAAAATTATTATGATTGGAGTTACAGTCGCAGTTTTTTCGCAAATTACCGGCATTAACTCAATCCTATATTACGCCCCGATTATTTTTGAAAGAACAGGCTCAGGAATGGACTCAGCTTTATTACAGACGCTCGGCATAGGGCTGACTAATTTTTTATTTACACTGGTCGCATTGTGGCTGATAGATAAAACTGGCCGCCGCTCTCTACTACTGGGCGGCACCATGTTAATGGCAATCTTTCTATCCATTCTTGCCTACTGTTTCAATGCCAAGATATTAGAGGGGCCGTGGATATTTTTATGCTTAATGGGCTACATCGCTTCTTTTGCTGCAACCCTAGGGCCGGTCACCTGGGTATACCTATCAGAAGTTTTTCCTAACCAGATTCGAGCACAAGCTTTGGCCATTGCTACCCTGGCGCTTTGGCTCGCCAACTTCGCCGCTACCTTTACCTTCCCTATGCTCTTAGGTGGGATTGGCGATGCCGCCACCATGGGATTGAATGGTATACTCTGCCTAATATTTTTTGCTTTTATTATTTTAAAATTGCATGAAACCAAGGGCAAATCGCTAGAGACCATTCAACAAGAAAACCACCTTTAGAAATTAGTTAGCGCTTGTAAAAAACGCTCAGGAACTGGATTAAATATGCCCACTATCCCTATAAAAAAAATAACTCTGTTAATTCTGAATATGGCATTGATAAATGTTGCCGTTGCAAAAGAGGTAACACTACTCGATTTGGATTTATCAACCTCGAATAAGAAAGTTCAACCTACTATGTACGGCATATTTTTTGAAGATATTAACTTCTCTGCCGATGGAGGGTTGTATGCAGAGCTAGTAAAAAATCGTTCTTTTGAATTTGATCAACCCTTGATGGGTTGGACTCAACCACAAACCCAACCCTACGCCTTAAACCATAATTCAGGTATAGCAAGTACCTTGAATTTTGCGAATAACAAATCCAACAAGAATATTTTACGTGTTAATGTCTTTAACGATAAAAACTACAACCTTATAAACGATGGCTTTCGCGGCATGGGGATCATCAAAGGTAAGGATTATTTGTTGTCCCTTTATGCGGCTAATAGTGAACAAAAAATAACGCACATTAGCGTCCAGCTAATTGATCCGCAAAACAATGTATTAGCCACAACTCGCATTGCCGCGAAAAATAAAGGTTGGCAACAGTACACAGCAACATTGCATGCAAAAGCAACTGAAGAAAAAGCACGTTTGAAGATTAGCTTCGAGGGAACAGGTACTATCGATTTGGACATGATCTCCATATTTCCCAAAGATACGTGGAAAGGTAGAGCAAAAGGCCTGCGACAAGATCTAACCCAGTTGTTGTTTGATTTAAAACCAGGTTTTTTACGCTTCCCCGGAGGCTGCATTATTGAGGGACGCACTTTGGCACAGCGTTACCAGTGGAAAACCACTCTGGGTGATATTGACCAGCGCCCTACTATGGTAAGCCGTTGGAACACCGAGTTTCCCCATAAAATTACACCAGACTATTTCCAATCGTTCGGTCTGGGCTTTTACGAATATTTCCAATTAGCAGAAGACTTGGGTGCAGAACCAATTCCCGTATTGAATTGCGGTATCGCTTGCCAATTTAATAGCGGAGAGCTGGTACCGGTGTCGGAGCTTGATCCTTACATTCAGGATGCATTAGATCTAGTAGAGTTTGCCAATGGCTCCACGCAATCGCCCTGGGGAAAAGTTCGTACCGAAATGGGACACCCAGAGCCATTTAACCTTAAATATATTGGTATAGGTAATGAGCAATGGGGGCCACAATATATTGAGCGCTTTAAAATTTTCCAAAAGGTTTTGAAAGAAAAATACCCGAATATTATTTTAATTTCCGGCTCTGGCCCCTTTGCCGATGGCGAGCAATTTGACTACGCGCACAGAGAGCTTAAAAAGCTGGGGGCTGAAATTATTGATGAACACTATTATAAAGATGTTGACTGGTTCAAAAAAAACGCCACCCGCTACGATCATTACGACCGCAAAGGACCTAAAATTTTTGCAGGTGAATATGCGGCGCAAAGTGTTGCCATTGTAAGCCCCCTGAACAAAAATTCCTGGGCGACTGCACTGGCGGAAGCTGCCTTCATGACCGGACTGGAACGCAATGCTGATGTAGTGCATATGACATCTTACGCTCCCTTAATGGCTCATGTAGAAGCTTGGCAGTGGGCACCCAACTTAATTTGGTTCAACAACCTGCAAGCCTTGCCCACAGCAAACTATACAGTACAAAAGTTATTCGCTACTAACAGCGGCACCGATGTGCTCAATGTAACCACGAATGGCCAAGCCCACACAGGGCAGGAAGACCTTTATGCTTCGGCAGTAAAGGACAACTTAGACAACAATACTATTGTTAAACTGGTAAACACCTCTGCGACAACTAAAACTGTTGCAATTCAAATAAAAGGAACAGCATTTGAGTCGACAGCCACCATCACTAGTTTAACCAATAACAATTTGGATGCCGAAAACTCATTCTCGAACCCTCACGCTATTAACCCTGTTGTCACTACCCAAAAAATAAGCAACAACACTGAATTTAGACTGCCGCCACAATCATTAGTGATGATTAAATTTCTGGATAACCAGATGTGAGTTTTTCGTTATAAGTTCGTGGTCGGCTATCGGCCAATCGGAAACCTTGAATTTCATTCAATTCTCAGCGAGTACTGATTCGATGAACGAACGACTCTCTTTATGGCAATGTTTGGATCAAGAGTTCTAACAAGATCGTAAACCTCATCGTAATCTGCATTGCACCCCACAATGATAGACTTTAACGAATTATCTGGCAGTTTCAGAACACCAGCATTACAACACAAAGGGCTATCATCAAAACTAGCTTCCCCAATAGGCTCGCGAGCTAGAATTCTGTACTCTTTTTCATAACGCCAAACATCAGATTTGTGTAGTAAATGAAATACAGGATCAGTTGTTCTTTCATAAAACTTTATTGTAGGCAACGATGCGTTGTAGCAAACCCTTTTTGCAGCACCGATTACGGTATTCATCGTATCAAACTCTAGACATATCCCGTTATGCTTATCCCCATAATGAGACCACATCAGAGAGTTTGTAGCATCTGGCGTTAAACAATAAATACGGAAACAACGATCATTGTCTCTTGCCATTCCTAGAGAGAGCGCATTCAACGTCTCTTCCAATAAAGTTCGATTTCCTGCGATTGCGTTAACCGCTGCATCAGAGAATGAAGAAGACTTTCTAGCATGCTCCCTAATAAAATCGACATGCAGCTGAAACTCTACTTCATCATCAAGTATGGAGGTGTTATACCAAGGTTTACAGTCCCACGGATCGTTGAAAGAATTGGGATTTGAGCAATATATAGTTCTATTGCTTAGAAGTAATTCCAGATGATTTTTGTTGAATGGCTGGTAGTGATAAAGAGTTTCTATTTTATCTTCTAGTGCATTTGTTGATTTATTAGTATCAGCAATGTGCGTCATTTCAATCCATCGAATCCAGTGGTAAGTAATGGATATGATAATCAGGAATGTACACTGAGCATCAAATCAAAAATTTATTGATCAATCTAACCTCTAACACGATCTACTTTGATGGCCAAGTCGACAAAGTATGATTAATTATCGATTCCAATGTATCGCGACTGAAACCAGCTTTAGCTTGCACAGCCATGCCATGAAGTACAACGCACACAAAAGCAGCCAATGCAGCGCAGTCTGCATCCTTTGGTAGGTCACCCTCCTCTTTAGCTCGCTCAAGGCGTTCACGCAAGATCTTCTCTCCACCCGCTCGCGCATCAACAAGCGCACGCTGAACAGGTTCACCATCGTCTGAACAAGCCAAGGCTCCATGTATGCCGAGACATCCCTTATGGTCTTGATAGCGAGTATTTAAATCTGCCGCGCCACGAAGGATGTGTGCAACCACTTCTTTGGAGGTCGGCTGCTCCAGCGCTGCTGGAAAAAAATCCAGGTAATGCCCGTAGTAGCGCTCAAGTGCTCGTAGAAATAAAGCTTCTTTGTTGCCAAATGCCGAGTACAGCGCAGGCCGCTCAACACCAATAGCCTGAGTCAGGTCGGTATACGACGCCCCCTCGTACCCTTTGCTCCAAAACACGCAAAGTGCCGCATCCAGTGCTTCATCCAAATCAAATTCGCGCTGACGCCCCATTAGCCTACCTCTCTTTTCATAATGATCGATATTAAATCGCTTGACTCCACATGTCCAATAACATAACGTTTGTTACGGTAATGATCATTATGATTTAAAGCCACATCGCCCCCTTCAGCGATAGACCAATTAACTCTGGGTAAAACTATTCATGACCACTATAGGCATCATCGGAGCAGGTGAAGTTGGCAGCCAAATTGCGCGTGCTGCTATCGCCAATGGCTACAACATCGTTATCGCCAATTCACGCGATCCACAAACATTAAAGGAGCTTATTGAAGAGCTTGGTCCATCCGCACGTGCAGCAACACCCAAGGAAGCCGCCACTGCCGGGCATTTTGTTGTAATTGCCGTACCTCTTAAGGTGATCAATAACATGCCCGTAGAAGAACTCGCGGGGAAGATTGTTTTAGATACAAACAACTACATGATTTGGCGAGATGGACATATTCCAGTCATAGACTCGGGGCAAAAGACGGTTCACGAGCTGCGTCAGGAACAACTGCCAACCTCTAAAGTCGTTAAAGTTTTTACTCATATTCAAGCTCCCCGCATTACTAGCTGGGGTAGATCACTAGACTCTCCCGATCGCCTCGCCCTGGCAGTTTCAAGCAATTTTCCTGAGGCAGCAGAACTCGCCTCAAAACTGTACGACCAGTTTGGTTTTGACGCCGTCGACCATAGTCCGCTCAGCGAATCATGGCGCAATGCGCCAGGCCAACCAGCGTGGAAACAAGAACGCCAAACACGATCAGAACTGGCCACCAATCTTGCCAGGGCTAAACCCATAGTCCTCACATAAGACCATCAGAAAATTCCTGCACAAAGCTCCCATTAACACGCACGTATTCCGTAGCGATCATTCGTGATCGCTATTAATTCTCCCCTTAAAACAGGGGCCATTTATGCAAAGAGAGGTTTTTCATGCAAAAAGTATTGAAAGGTAAAGTTGCACTCGTCACCGGCGGCTCTCGCGGACTTGGTGCAGCAATCGCAGAAGCACTTGCTGAACAAGGTGCGGACGTGGCGATCAGCTATGTAGCATCGGCAGAGAAAGCAGACGCTGTTGTTGAAAAGCTGAAGACGAAGGGTGTACGAGCTATCGCAATCCAAAGTGATCAAGCCGATACAAGCGCAGCCAAGCCACTAGTTGATAAAGTAGTTGCATCCTTTGGCAAGCTCGACATTCTCATCAATAACGCCGCAATCGCCGTTCAAGGCAAGACTGTTGACGATCCTGATCTCGATACCGTCAACCTTGATCGCCAATGGCAAATTAATGTGATGGGGGCAGTAGCGACAACCAGAGCCGCAGCACCGGTATTGACGGACGGCGGACGTATCATTTTCATTGGCTCACTTTTAGGTGGTCACGTGCCCTTCGCAGGCGCTGCCGATTATGCGGGTACCAAAGCAGCAATCGCCGGATATGCGAAAGGTGTTGCACGTGATCTTGGTGGTCGTGATATCACTGTTAATGTCATCCAGCCAGGTGTAATGCCGACCGATATGTCAGTTGAAGTATTGGGAGATGGTGTGCCTGAAGCACTTCTGAATCTGCACCCTATTCGCCGAATTGCGACGCTTGAAGAGGTTTCTGCGATGGCATGTTTTCTAGCAGGACCAAATGGAGGCTACATTACTGGTGGCGTGATTGATATCGCTGGGGGGTTAAGTATTTAACAAAGGAAATTCCATACGAAAGCAATTGTGATTGATAGATCGGATTACTATTACTGACCCAAGGACGAGTCAGCGCTCGGCCAATCTCAGACCAAAATCAGCAACTACCAACACCAAATTTTGAGCGTCACAGAAAAAATTTTTGTTATCATGACTTGAAGCTTAAACATTGAGGAAAACTATTATGCCAACGCTAATTGTTCGCAATGTCGATGAAGCGATTGTTACCGAACTGCAAGCTAGAGCAGACACGGAAAATACAAGTGTTGAGATCGAACTTCTTAAAATTTTGAATGAGGCATTATCAAAACCGGCCAAAAAATCATTTGCACAAGCACTTCTCAGCATTCCAGCGGCAGGAATTGACACTGATTTTGACCGAATACAGTAAACAAAATTTGTTTCAAGCAATGCAAACTCATAAGTAAATGCCTCAAAAATGATTATGAGACTTTCACTGTGATGCCATTAAATTATCTCAAGCACCTGCCACCCATTCTTGATTTTGAGGCTAGTAGTCTCTCGGACTGTAGTTACCCCATCTCAGCCGGTCTAATCGTAAGTGGCCAAATTTTCCATTGGCTGATTAAACCAAAACCTGAATGGGTCGACTGGTCATTGGCAAGTCAAGCAATTCACGGATTGAAACGGTCACATCTCATAGAGCACGGGATGGATACCCAACATGTTTATGAGGAATTAAACTGCGCTCTCACAGGATTTGATGCGGTTTATTCAGATAACCCCTATTGGGAATTTAGATGGCTGTCGCAATTAGGTAAATTTAATATTGAAATAAAAGACGTTGAACTGCTAATTCCCCCAGCTCATAAGAACTCATGGAAAACCACTTTTGAACAGCAATTTCAAAAGCATAATTTAGTACAGCATCGCGCTGATCATGACGCACTAGCTTTAGCATTGAGCATCGAACATTTGAGAAATGATTAGATCATAAAGCACTTAGCTTAAATACTTGGAAAGCTGAACAACCGCTCTGCATACGCCTGTGAGTTGCCCATTAATTTGGGAAGCGTTGATAGTCCAGTTCCAAAAAGTACCAGGGGCAGTCGGCGTTGCTGGAGCTTGTGCATCGCCATAATCAAAGCGCTTAATTCAACGCAACTCAAATAGTGAATGTCATCAATTAATAATGCTATTTGAACTTGCCGCTCAAGCGCTGTTTGGGTAACAGCTTCAAACAAAATAGCCAAATCAATTTCTAAATCACCTGCATCCGCAGAACCTACTTCACGCTCAATACTCAAGCTGGCATTGATATCTTCGACCTTCAAAGCCTGCGACTCAATGAAGCTTTTAAGCACTCGCAATCCTCGTGAACCATCGCCCGCACCAGCTAGCCCACCAAGCTCACACAACGTTTTCTTCAGTCCAGGAACTAACAATTCAGCAAGCGGTTTTTCTTCACGAAGGCTTACGAAAATCGTTTTGTAGCCTTCCCGCCTTGCAATTTGCTCTATTTCATTTAAGAGAGCAGTTTTACCAGACCCAGAAGGTCCGACTACTAGAATGCTTTTTTCAGGCTTCCGCACGCGAACTCGACCAATCAAAACGCTTGCTTGTTCAAGTATTTCCATTTTCCGTGAAAACTCAGGGGAAGGAAATCCTGCGTCGGGCGAAAAAATCTTATCCATCACAATACCTAGCAGAAAACATTTTAAAATTTAAGCTACATAGTCGCTATGTAGAAGTTAATAACAATATTTTTTCTAATTAGCCATGTGTTATACCTTGTGCGTAAGATTGTGCAGCAGCTAGAACAAGTTCGGGATTTCTGACAAGCAAGTCTTGTGGACGCGGCCCACCCAAATAACCCGAAACGGACCCGAACCAAAAGGCTGCACTCCAACCATTTTTGCTATTGCCAAGTACATTAATTATTTCAGCCAATATTTTGTGTGGAAGAAAGCCCAATGATGGGTCGAGCGCGTAAAATGGAAATAACTTCGCTCCATCCACTTCGATAGCAAAGATCCGCCCGTCTTCAAGTAAACCTTCAGGTGTTGCTGCATTGTCTGGAGAAAACACTAGAATTGTTTGAAAATCATCTCTAGTAACCCAAGTGGTACTCTGAAGAACTGCTTTCTTTGCAGAGGCAAGCATTTTTGCTTCTATAGAAAGCACTTTTGCAGCCCTCAAGAAATTCGCATTAACATTTTCTTCATTATCGCTAGGAGCAATAATGAATTTCGCTGCGTCAATGCTATTTACGTAGTTAAAAATCTCTTCACGGGCAACAATTACAGCTCGGAAGCCTTTTTTACTTTCATTATCTTCAGTCATAGATAAGAGCCTGTTTATGTACCTGTATTTTTTCAGTAATGCACGTAATAGTGAAAATATAGGATCAGTTTTTTAACAAAATAAACTCATTAATAATCGCAGAATTACACTGATCGATTTCTAAAACATTAGCTCAAATCTAGAGCAATAAGCAATTCCCAGAGCTTAAACGAGGGATAACCTATTGAAAAAAATAATCAATTTAAATTTGTGTACTCAAACTACCTCTACATTGAGTATACAAATTCGGTGCACCGTAATACTGAATTCGAGCTATTCCGTAGAAAGTATAAAAGCGCTAATTGGAGGGCAAAACTAACGAGGTGCACGAACCGGGAATTAGCGGTTAAGGCAGGGAAACCAAATCTCAACAATACTCAACTCCGGCTGTTTCAGCTCTTCACGCAGTCTAGAACGTGCCAGCACAAATCTTTCTCGCATTAATAGCTTTTCTTGAGCCTTCCCCTACCAAAATATAAGCAGTGTTACTTGTTATAAATAAAGGAGGAGTGCTAATGGTAATCATTGGGGTGGTCAGAATGCGGCGCCCATGGGCAAAACGAGAAGCAAAATCGAGCTCAACACACCCTGCATACAAACGCGTTTCGCATGGAGGTGCCCGCCTTTTATTGCTTTTAAAATCAACAATAACCCAGGAACTTACTATGCACACATTTTGTTCTGGGTAATTTTCCCTCGCAAGTCTGGCGAACTTTCGAGCCTCAGTTTCTTTACAACCAAATTCAAACGGCTCGCCGGGAATACTAAATATTTTCAGTAACTTGCGAGCACAATTAACGTTCATATCTGCTCCCTCGCCTGCTTTTTTAATATCAGCAATTATGACCTTTAACAGGAAATTTAACATAGCTACTGATCTTAAGTGTTTGAAAAATTTAGTCATATTGAAAATGTATACTCAAAGTAAGATTACTTTGAGTATACAAATCCGGTCAGTTTGGACTTTATTATAGGAAGGGAACAATCAAGCACCAGCTGAGAATATAGATCAACAACCGAATACCGTATATAAAAACAGAACCGTATTGTTTCCAGAGAGAAGACAGAAAATAACGGCAAGGAATTAGGTGATTTAACGCAAGGCTATTTTGTTTTTAGCAAAAAATGGATTTGAAACTATTGGTTCGCAGATGTTTTAGAGCTGCCCCCCAAAAAAACAGAAAATAAAACTGCTCTCACCACCGATTAAATATTTCTTGCAGACCAACCAAAATTAAACGCATCCAAATACCAATTTAAACCACAGCGAGTTCTTCTACCGCCACCCCAGCGGTCAAAGTCGCACATTGTGAATGCCGCACAAATTTAAAAAACTCGCATTCAATAGAAACACCAGCCATAACCATAAGCTCCTTAGGAAAATATTGGTATTTACCAATATTTTGCTCAAATTCTGCGCGCGCGCGAGCTAGAACAAATAATTATGAAAAAAAATTGGCTGGATTTAAAAAAAATTTAGGCTTTTTAAAAAGTATTAAAGAAAAAACGACAAAAAATTGAGAATTTATATAAACAACTGATTTCAATAGGAAAATTAATTATTTTTTTCCTTATATTATATAAGCACTTATATAATATACAGAAAAATATATATTTATCAGTGGGTTACGAGATTTTTCCCTATTGCACGCGAAACCGAATTTGCTTATAGTCAATTACGTTAAACGAATTTTTCAAAACTCTAACGAATCGAAATGTAGCGGGAAAATGAAAAAGTAGCCTAGAGAATAAAAAACAGCAGTTGGATTAGCAGCCTTAAAAAACAATAATCCGCTGAAAATCATGGATACCTGAAAAAGCTTTTTTGCTTGACGGATATCACTTTGCCAAAATAAAACGAGGAATGGAGAAGAGTATGAAACTAATAAATTATTAAAAAAAATCGGCTAATTTCTGGCAGGAAAAAAGCCGATTTTAAAACGGGCCATTCGACTCCGCTGTCACAAATAAAGTCTGAACGGTCCCCACAATGAAGTCAAGTTTTTCCCTCATTTTTTCGGGAGGGAGATGCATATTTTAAATTTTGTGAGGAATAGCATATGTACAATACAAATTTAGGCTTTGATAAGCAAATTAAAGAAGCTTTCAAACTGAAACCAGATTTAGGCGGGATTATTCACGGAAGTGAACGAAGAGTTTTCCGCGGAGCTAGAGACAGGGTTATCTCATCATTCCCCAGTAGAAAGATTGGCGGAGCATTATTACTAGAGGGTGAGCTGGAAAGAGCAACCGCCATCTGCCTCGAATCATCAAACATAGTTTCACGCTACATAACTCAATCTATGCGTATAAGGCTGTCAGCAAAACACTATGTAATACCTGATTTTTTAGTTGAGCGTTGCGACCGTTCACACGTGGTTATTGAAGTAAAACCGAGCATCAAAGGCCTTCCTGAAGAAAAACGCGAACGGTATGCGCTGTGCAGTGAGCTTTTGAAGCGGGAGGGAATTGAATTCCGCATCATTGATAGCTACATACTTCCTACCAGGTACAAATTTTACGAACTAAAAACGTTTTATTTGCGCGGGCATCAACATCACTGGAGTCCTGATGCACAGAAAATGGCAATGCAGATTCTTAACGAAAAAAAAATTAAAAAAATTCAGTCAGGCCGCCTCCAATTGATAAGCGAAGGTTTACCCGGTGAACTGTGCGATTACCTCGTTTTTCACAAACATTATTCTTTTATTGATGCCTCGAATAATACTGTGGAGATTGCAGCATGAACCTCACGACTAAACTACCAACTAAAGGCTCCCGGTTCCTAATGAACGATATTGAATTTGAAATTCAGTATGTACACAACGACCACGTAAGGTACTCAACGGTAAATGGTGGAAAGACTCATTCACTTTCAATAACGCAGTATGTCTCCCTGCTTGCGGAAAAAGTAATTTCAATTATACATGAAGCCAAATTAATCATTCATGAAAATAATATAAAAAAACTAGCAAGAAAAATGCAATATGTTAAGGCAGTAATAACCTGCTGTGGTTCATACCTTAAAAAAGAATGGGTATTGAATATAATATATAAAACAGCAAAAGACATTGAAGACTCAATGCCACCATCATATCACACCGTAAGAAAATGGATTAAGGCATATCAAAGGTACGGACAAAATAAGTTAGTACCTGTTACTCGCGGTAATTCTTACGCGCGTTTTGACGGCGAGACTGACATGATTATTGCGGAGGAAATTGAAAATGCACGCCAAAACGGCTTTAAATTAATTGGCGTTGAAGTCCATGCACATGTAGTACACAGACTTCTTTCACTCGCCCAGGAGCGAGGAGTTAGTAACATTAAAATACCAAGCCTGAGATTGATTCAACGAAGAATTAGTGCTCTTGATTTTTACCACCGCTTAATGGCTGAACACGGAAAAGAAAGAGCAAATAGATTAATCCGAGCCTCGGGTAAAAAAGTAGTGGTTCCCTGCCCGATGGCAGTTGTGCAAATAGACACACATTTTGCTGACGTTATTATTGTTGATCCTGACACTTTGCAGCCGCTCGGAAGGCCTTACATTGTATTAGTTACCTGCATTCACACGAGACGCATCGTTGGGCATTATATTAGTTTGTTTCCTCCGTCGGCCACCACAACACTGCAAGCGGTGAAAAGGATGTTGGTCGAGTTTGGAACTTCGGCTTTGATAATTCCCGACCGAGGGGTGGAGTTTGCAAACTCCGCACTCTTTCAACTATGTAACCATTTATCTATCTCGTTAGAATTCTCACAAGTGCGCGAGCCGAATCACAAAGCGAACGTTGAAAGCTTATTTAGAACAATCACCCTTTGGGTAACGCAACGCATGGAGGGAACAACGTATTCAAATGTGTTGGCACGCGGTGACTACCAGTCCGAAGAAAAAGCAATATTCACGCTATGCCAATTCAAAAATTACATTGATACTTGGATTAACGAAATATACAACCTCAGGCCCCATTCACAAACAAAGCGGCCACCACTCGCCATGTGGGAAAAATCCATTGCGACAACACCGATGCTCAGGCTTGAAACAGAAGAAATTGAAAACTTGGCTCGTGTTCCTGCATTAAAAACAGTGCATCGTGGTCGAGTAATCATTCACAATCTTTCATATTATTCTCATGCTCTAACAGGATTTGAAGGAAAAAAGGTAGTTGTTCTAGTAGACGAAATGGATTTAGCAACCGTGTACGTTCAAGATCCCACTGACGCCAGAACTCTAATCCAGGCTAATTCAACTGAACCCCATTACACAACCGGTTTAACTCTGAACAAACATAAATTGGTTGGTGAAGAACTCAACGCATTATCGAAATCTGAAATGACAGAAATCGGCGAACATAAATGGCAAGTCGGACTGTCACGACTCATGAACAAAATTCGTGATGACGCGTTATCAAATAGGAAAAGGAAGAAAGCGTTGAACGGCCAGAGTGCAGCGGATACGACCCTGTATGAAAATACTAGTCAGACTGATTCTGCGCTTACAATGACACCAGAAAATGAACCAACAAAAAGAAAGAAAAATCAGCCGAAGGTATCAAGTACTCGCACGAGGGCATACATAGACAAGTCTGAAAGTAGCCTAAAAACTACCGAAATTACCGAATACGAAGTAATAGAGCTTTAGCACGCCAAAAAATATGGATAAAAATAAATAGAAATTCAATTGAAATATTACTCATGGGATTATGATCATGCTTAACAAAACCTTACTAGAGTCACTCAGAAAATTTGATGCTTGCATCGTGCCGTATAGCGCATTCTCAAAAGCAATGAAGAGCATTGAGGAATGCATGGAATTGACGGAGTTCAGCCGGGAGTCGGCAAACTGCGCACTGCTTGGTCCCTCAGGAACAGGTAAAAGTACTATCTGTTCTATTTTGCAGAAAAATAATCCTGCAACGATTCGCATTGAGGGAGATTTCGAGATCATAGAGAAACCTGTGATTTGGGCCGAAGTTCCACCGAATGCAACACCAAAAAAACTGGCTTCTGCGCTGCTACATGCAATGGGAGACCCGAATCCTGAGGCTGGCACCGAATTTGGTATCACCGAGCGCCTTATTATAAGCCTCGCAGAAGCTCGAACCGCACTGGTCCTGTTAGATGAATTTCACAACCTGCTGAACAACTCCAAAACAAAGAAAGCAAAACAAGCAACTTGTCAGTGGCTCAAAAGCCTAATCAACCGAACCAAAACCACCATTTGCCTGGTTGGAACTGAGGAGTTTGCTGCATCGTTGGATTCGGAGATCGGCCGGCGCTTCACGAGGCGCTATCACCTGCATGCTTTGAGCGCTGGCACAAGCACTGAACCAGGAGAATTCGTTTCATTTACTCTTCCAATTTTGAAAAGAGCCAAAGAAATTTTTGGATTTGACGCAGTCCCGAACCTACTTAATCACCACTTCGCAAAGCAGTTTTGGATTGCAACAGGAGGAATGCCGTTTTATATCGTGACATTAATAAAAGATGCCATTATACGTGCAGTTAAGAGCGGTAAAAGCAAACTTGAAGCTGATGACCTGGCCGAAAGCTGGGAGTCAGGTATCACTCGTGAAGTGAGCTTAATAAAAGTGAACCCATTTTCTCTCGACCCAAAAGGATTAGCCGTTCGATGGGGGAATGATAGATGAAAAAGCATCGTTTATTATCTACTCCGATACCACATGCTGACGAATCACCAGCTAGCATTCTCATAAGAGCGGCGGAAGGTAATCGTTATGAAAATGTGCACCAGATGATTTCCGTAACAAAGCTCAATGTCCATCAGCTATATCTGGATCTGCTAATTAATTACCTGGACAAGTTCCTACATTTGGTAAGTGCGCTCAGCCTAAAATGCATTGCTCCTGAGGAGGTTCTCGAACGAAAAGGGCCTACAACCCGTACACCGCGTCGTTTTCTACTTCATTTTTTTCCAGCTAGTTTCTTCAGGCAGGATGGAACTGCATTCTGCCCTGCCTGCTTACATGAGAAGAGGTACTTGAGGAAGTTGTGGATGTTTCGCCCATATACAAATTGCCACATCCATAATCTCCCAATTCAAACACAATGCCCGCACTGTCAGGAGGAGATGATGGTATCCAGAGGCGCAATCTGTGTTTGCAGCAAATGTAAAGGCAATATAACTCAAGAACCCAAACACGGAACACCCAACCTGGTAGCCACTTGGGTTAAAGATTTTGTCAGTGCGCAGGATCAAGGAACCAAAGAATTTATCCAAATCTTCAGCTGGGCCAAGACCGTATCAGGGCTGGATGGAACCCTAAGCGATGATGCAGCAGCAGCTAATCTCACGTACCGATACTTCAACAATCAGGAGGAGTTTCAGGAATACATCATCGATTTCATGAGTTATGACAAGCGGCACCCGAAGTTGAAATTACTACCCCTGATGGCAAGTAAAGGGACTTTGAGAAAATTGGCGGCAAATATCTTAAATAACCATTTTAAAGAACTTCCTTTTTCTAAAGAAGATCTGGACTCTCAACTTTCTTTGACTGATGCCGCACTTTTCCTGGCGGTTAGCCCGTTGACTGCCGCCAAACTTTTGAATAGAAATAATGCACGCCCCACAGAACGAGAAATTCAAATTCCAGTGAGAGAGCTCCTTACAATTTTTTATACTGATGGAAGGAGAAAATCAGACATAAAGACTCAGAAAGCTGATCACTTATTAACCATTGGCAACATTGCTGAAAGCCTTAAAATTCATTCAGAAATAGTTCGCTCGATACAAAAAGCAGGCTATCTACTGTTCGAGAAGCACAAAGTAGCTGGCTCCCTCAAATACATGACAACCCAAAAACAACTGGATATTTTTTGTTCCAAGTACGTTATGGTTGGCACATTGGCTAAAAAACTGGGGGTCAACCCGACCGATTTAACTGCGAAACTGGCTGTAATCGATATACAACCGATAGCCACACCGAAAGATAGCAGCGTAAAAACTTGTATATTTAACGCTCAAGACGTACGCAACTTAACCCGCGATACCATTTTGAAAATCGAGAAACCTCCTACTAACGCAGGACGGAAACTTAAGGGAATAGTGATCGCAGAGATACCGAAAAATGATCAAAATTTGAGCATAATTGAGGCAAGTAACCGCCTGAAAGTATCAATACAACGAGTAAAAATACTCATTCAACGAAACGTTTTAACGTGGGTTCCAGATTCAAAAACTGGAGTTTATGTGACAAGAAACTCAGTTGAAAATTTGATCAGATGCTTGAAAAATTCAAACTACATTCCAATCGATGCAGCCTGTAGTGAATTAAAAACCAATAAAATATTATTGAAACGGGAATGGATTTCCAACGGACTAGTGGAGTATAAAAACTTAGTTTATTGGGAGTTGGTAAAGGCAGCTGACATTCGAAAAGTGAAAGGCATAAAATCTGAATATATTAGCGCTTTAGAAGCCGGTGAAATATTAGGAATGCACCGAACTCACGCCAACAATTTACACAAAAGAGGATTAATTAAACGGTATTATTTTGGTCCAGAAAATAAAATTCCACTTTACAAACGCACTGAAATTTTATTCTTAAAATCTGCTTAAATTTCCCACCTTTAGAAAAATTGCAGATTAATTTTCTGCAATTTTTTTCGCTTTTAAATATATAGATTTTTCTAATTTATTAACTCACAAAAAACTACAATAAATAATTTTCTTTCTGGCTATATACCGATATTTTTGTTCAATTTTTTTAGAGAATAATTTGACCAAAAGATGCGTCGCCAATTGTCAAATTAGACCAGCTGTTGTGTCGCTAAACCTTGATTTGACCAGTGGATGTGTCGTATTATTGACCAATCCATTTGTCGCTGACTTTTTAAGTTATTGATTTTATTAGAGGCGTTTGACCACAGGATGTGTCGCTCACCGGCGTAATTTCGAGTAATGTTTATACCGCATGCAAGATAGTAAAAATGCCCGCTTAAGCGGGCATTTTTAAATACAAACGGATTACATATTCCGGAGTGAATAAACCTGAACCGCTATTGAGTTGTATCGGATTTTTCTGGTAGGGCTTGGTGGCGGTTTTTTAAAAATCATTATATGGAGATCAAAATGGCAAATGGCGACGCAGGCTTTCCAAAAATTTCAGACAGTAGCTGGTGGAAATTAAGAAATCTTTTTAAGCAAAAAGTACCTACAGTATTAACACCCAGCTATCTTGCAAGTGCACTGTCCATGGGTGAGGATTCAGCCAAATCAAACGTCATCAGCCCCTTTAAAAAAATTGGCATAATTGGAGAAGATGGTAAACCAACAGACTTGGCATATGAATGGCGGGACGACCATAAATATGCGGCAGTGTGCTCCTCCTTAATTGACAAGTTATATCCACAAGAGCTAAAGGATTTATTTCATACTCCTGATGCCGACCCTCAAAAACTTACTAATTGGTTTATGAATAGCGCTCGCTGTGGAGAGCCTGCAGCAAAGCATTTCTCAAGATTTTATCTATTACTACTAAAAGCTGATCTAACAGAAGCAGATGCTTCATTAAAAAAGAGCCTGCATCAAAACCTGCCTCCCCTAAAGGTAAAACTGCTGCAGTTGCGAAACCTAATAAAAAAGAAGCTAAAGCAACCAGACCAGCATCCGTTGAAAATGGTGCAACGGAAGTTGAAGCTCAACATCACCAAAGACCGGTTAAAACAGTATTCAGTAGTAGTCCAGAGTTGCATATTAATATTCAGCTTCACATATCCCCTGAATCATCTGCAGATCAGATTGATAAAATTTTTGAAAGTATGGCAAAACATTTAAAGGATTTTAATAAATAATTTTATGTTCTCATCAGACGATATAAAGAAATTCATCTCTGCAATTGAAAAAGACTGCATAGATACTTTGCTACCACCAGAGGAAGGCCTTGAAGCCATCGGACAAGCAATATTGCCTTTTTCTCTTGTGAGAAACACCAGAGGCTATATAGAAAAAATTACACATCAGATAAATGGCAGTTACTCCAACGGCTGGTATGACTCATGTGCAGTAATGATTAGACGGCTTATTGAAACTCTGATTATAGAATCCTTCGAGCATCACAACATATCAAATGCTATAAAAGGCCCTTCTGGTGACTTCCTCTATCTCTCTGATTTAATAACAAAAACATTGACTGAAACATCATGGAATTTAGGAAGAAATACTAAACAAGCGTTACCAAAACTAAAGGATATTGGAGATAAATCTGCTCACAGCAGAAGATATATATCTGGTAGAAACGACATAGATAAAATCAGTGGCGACCTTAGAGTCGTAGTACAAGAGCTAATTTTTTTAGCTCACCTGAAATAATACATAGATTGGGCTTGATGTAGGTTGGTGGTGAACTTGCGCCCCCCCAACATCGCAACCGCAAACGGCACATTGTTTTGCTAATGCAAAAAAACAATGAACGGCGCATGGATTTTGGTTTTGGTGGTTGCGGATGCATGGGCATGCTGGGACTCGCTCCCAGCTCATGTTAAAACAATAAAATGGGAAACCTATGAAATACATATTATCGATTATTGCATTAGTCCTCCTCTCTGGATGCGCCACCCCAACGAAAAACATTGAAAAACCAGAATTTTATCTTGGTAGCTATGATGGAATTTGGGTTGGTCAAATTCAACAAATTAAGGGAAATGGCTATCCATTTGTTGCTGAAGGAAAACATCAATTTTCAATTATGTTAGTTATTGAAGGTGATACGGTAAAAGTTTACAGGCAACCTAAGGAAGGCTCGGCCGAGGAAGTAAAAGCGTCTGGTGGTTTTAAAATCATAAAACACAAAACTAACGCCATAATTTACTCACAAGACTCTGAATCAGACGAATTCAACGAAAAAGATACTAGTGATTGGGTAGAAACATGGAATATGACACTAACTAAAAAAGATAATTCCTCCTTGTACATTTATCATGTGCGGGCAGTTAATAACTTTAAAAACCCACCCGATCATCATGCTAATGAAAGCATGGGAAGATTTTTCTTTTCATTCTCTGGTGAGCTAAAAAGAATAGCAATTGTTGAAAAAGCCAAAAATTAACCCTGTTATTGATAACCATTGAGCAAAATGCAAAAAGCCAATCAACTGCCTCAAAAAATCAAAAGGAAATACTTATGCTTAAAAGAATAATAGCTGCAAGCTTGGTTCTAGCCTGTACTGGCATTCAAGCTCAGGATGATAGCGTTGAAGAAGTAATTGTAAGCGGAATAATGGAGACTGATGGTTACTATGAAATGCCAGCAGTAACGCTGAAAAAGCAAGGCGACTTCTTAGTACAAGAAGTTAAAATTATTAACGACAGCCGTGAAAAAGGAATGCGCGAAAAGGAAATCCGTGAAAGCCTGCAAGCGCTAGCTGAATCCGCAGCCAAACAAGGCAATCTGCAACTCGCATACGGCGAAGAATTCCTGCGCACACTCGACCCGAAAGACAAGTCGCTTGTATTTTCCCAAGACAAATCCAGAGCGGACACCAGCTATCTTTACTTTTCAGTAAAACTCAAAATAAATAACAACAAACCCGCAGGCGAACAAGAAGCATCGCTGGAAAAATTCATAAAATCCGCCAAAAAAGTAGGTCGCACCGAACTGGACATAAACGGCGAAACTGACCTCAGCATAGTAAACCCTGAAAAATACCGTTATGAAGTCATTCAAAAGATAGCAGAGGAAAACACCCGCCTTCGCCAAGCAGTAGGCCAAAACTGTGATATCCAGCTAGACGGAATTTCAAATCGTGTGAAATGGCAACGCAGCGGAATTATCGAGCTTGTTATTTATATCCCTTACCGCACCCAACTTATATGCAAGAAAGATTAAGGCACATTCTTTTTTTTAAAAGCTTCAAATACATCATGAAATCATATAATGCGCATGAAATAGTGCATGTTAATTATCTACATACAAGCTCTCATAGGAAAGGCCAAGTATAGTTAGATAAACACCAATTTCAGGAAGAAAGAGTTATGCCCAGCGATAAACCCCATTCAAATAAAAGCTCCCCTCGCCTATGGCTTATTTATGCACTCCTGGCCGTTATTTTTGTACCCCTATTTGTAACCCGATATTTCCTCTACGATTTTTATTCGGTTCCCGCCGGTAGCATGTCCCCCACGATCAATGTTGGTGATATGGTTGTTGTTAACAAATATATATTCAACGATGCTGCAAGCGAAGATGGCAGAAAACCCGAACGCGGGGAGATTATTGCATTCCATCCACCGCACACTCCGGAGACAACTTATCTCAAGCGAGTCATTGGAATACCGGGGGATGTTATTCAGTTTTCGGACAAGCAACTTACCATTAACGGAAAACCCATTGAAACCCTAACAGTAGACGGCATTAACTTTAGTGAGACTCTCAACAGCACTACATACACTGTGCAATATAGCAATGAGCAAAACCCACTCCGCAACTTCTCCGGAACCGTATCATCCAATCACTATTTTGTAATGGGCGATAACAGGGATAACTCGTTAGATAGCCGTGAATGGGGATTCGTGTCAACTGAGAGTCTGGTCGGCAAAGTCGTAAGTATTTGGTAGCACCAACCTTGAGCAGATCAAATAATGGTAAAAATTAGTCCGAACGAGAGGTTTAACCCTCACAGGAACATTTATATGTATAAAAAATTATTTATCACTGCCCTACTTCTATCACTAACAGCTTGCGCCAACAAACCAACCAAAACTGAAACAGCATCTGCAGATGACGAGCTGACGGATGAAGAACTATCACAGGTATTGCTATTACTTGGCGGCAAGCCACAAAAAGTAGATTCATCAAAAGCGGGCACGTTTCCGCTCGGCTCAAGTGAAAACCCCGTCCGTGTTGGCGGCCCGGAGGGACAGCGAAACTATTTGTCGCGCTTGGTCTGCGATAACAATGAACAGGTGTCTGCATATGAACGCTTAGGCAGCAGCGATGTCGGCCCATATGGAGGCATCATGGATATTTACGAAGTCATTTGTGATACCGATAAGGGTGCCGTCAAACACGAAGTCTTCCTTGATATGTATCACCACGATTATATTGAAACACGCTCTGCCGCTGGTTTTATTGGATTAAAGCCCGTTAAAAAATAGAGAGATGCCAATCCATGCTTCAAAAAATAGTATTTGTCTCCATGCTCGTTACCAGTGCATCAATTAACGCACAATCGCTCAAGAAAAATCTTATTCATAACGGAGACTTTGCCCAAGGTGATAAAGCATGGCAATTGGAATATGGCATGAGCGTATCGACAACGCCGGAAGAAAACGAGATGGATTTTTCCGACAATACATCTGCGCTACTGATGCACGCACTGGAAGCACCGCAGGATGGTTATATTCATTCGCGCAACGCCCGCCAATGTATTCCCATAGGCGAAGCGCGCAAATTGCAATTCAGCGGTGATTTTTTGTATCGCGATGAATTACCGGCCAGCAACTATGGCCATAGAGCTAATTTAATCTGGCACTATGAAGTAGATTGTTCTGGCAGCGCACAGTTTGGCTGGTTTTTGGAGCCAAAGATTAAATCCGGCTGGCAATCATTATTTATTGCGGATGTAGAACCTGCGTTAAATGCCAAGGCAGTGGAAATCGAAATATCACAAGACCAGCACTCATCTCGCAAAGATTTTATGTTTTGGGAAGCATTTTATTATTGGGTGATGGAAAAGTTGGAGTTGAGCGATAGAGACACTCTGTCCGCTGGTTATTGGGATAATCTCGATTTGCAAATCACTCAACTGGAAGAACCTGATCAAGCACGCGATCATCTTAGTGATCAACCCACCCTCCCTCACAATATCAACTTGCTGCGCAATGGCAATTTCGATAGCAGCCTGGAAGATTGGAAACATTACTACAGCGAGTGGAATGCCAATGAAGGCAGTACAAAAAAAGGAGCCGTACGTGTAACACTGGAATCATCAACTGGTTCCAGCGGCAGCGGTGTTTTCGAGCAGTGTGTAAACATCGGTAATCATCGACGCTTCACCATGGGCGCAAATTTTAAAGTAGATGAGGTATCCAGCCAAACAGGAGGGGGTCGCATGAGGGTAAGTTGGTACGAAGAAGAAAACTGTCGAGGCCGCCACAGCACCGACAGTCGCCACGTAGATCCGCAAAAAATTCCTGGCTGGCAGCAACTGTCTGTCCCCTTTCTGGATGCGCCCCGCAACTCACGTAGTGTTTCAGTGGATGCTATTCAATCGATTGATGGCAAGGGTGAGTTCAGTGCTTTTTGGGACGACATGTACTTTATGGCAATTGAGTGAGACCATATTTGCACGCTTCATATTGAGATGCATCAAACAATTCACGACTAATTTTTATATATTTCGTTCATCCTCTCACATTGATATATATCAACTCCTCTACTGTGAAATTTCGTAACACTGGCACTGTGTTTTAACAGAAGAGGAAGAGCAAATGCGTCAATTAGCAGCAACTGTTTTAATAGGTAGTCTTTGTGTTGCATTACCAACTCAGGCTCACGAAGCCGGTGAATTTTTTGTGCGCGTAGGCGCGGTACAAATTGAACCTGATGCAAGTAGCGGTAGTGTTTTAGGCGGTGGAGTCGATGTCGATAGCGCAACAGGCTTGGGATTTTCCGGCACCTGGTTTGCAACACCGCACATTGGTATTGAATTGCTGGCAGCACTGCCATTTGAACATGACATTGTTGGAACCGGCGCATTAAAAGGTGTCGATATCGGCAGCACCAAACATTTACCACCAACCTTGTCAGTACAGTATTACCCTCTCAGTAGTAACAATACATTTCAACCCTATTTTGGTATCGGGCTTAACTACACTACCTTTTTTGATAGCAATACCAGCGCAACATTAGACGGTGCACTGAATGGCGATACCGACATTTCCCTTGACGATTCTTTTGGCGTAGCTTTTCAAGTCGGTGCAGATTGGCAATTAAATGAAAACTGGTATTTGAATGCAGCGGTATGGAAAATTGATATCGAAACCACTGCTGATATTTCTGTGGATGGTACAAAAGCAGCAAGCGTTGATGTCACTATTGATCCGGTCGTATTTATGGCCGGTGTAGGTTACGCCTTCTAACCAAATTTTATTTTTATCTATAATAAAACCTCCTGAATCAGGTGCGCTTTTTTAGGAGTGAACAAACAATAATATCTTCAATACCACTCAAGGCCGGGATAACGGAAGACATATTTCTGCAATATTTCATTCGTTGAACTCGGCCAGATTCCCCATCACAATTACCCTCGATAACCTCACCTCCGTGGGATTGCGCACCGACACAATCCCCTCAGCATGCGAAAACTGTATTAAATCCAACATTTACAACCTATGACCGGATTCATGCCTGAGAGGGAGCACAGAAATGAAATATTTCTTATTATCCATGGTGTTTTTACTAGCCAGTTGCACCGGCACACCGGACAATATCAAACCTGTACAAGGGTTCGAGGTGAATCGCTATCTCGGCACCTGGTATGAAATTGCGCGGTTAGACCATCGCTTTGAACGCGGTTTGAGCCAAGTCACCGCTGAATACAGTTTGCGCGAGGATGGCGGTGTAAAAGTCATCAACCTCGGGTACTCGCAGGATGAGAAAGCCTGGGATGCAGCCGAAGGCAAAGCTTACTTTGTGGGCGAGCCTGATAGCGGCCATTTAAAGGTATCTTTCTGGGGCCCGTTTTATAGCTCTTACGTCATATTTCAATTGGATAAGGCCAATTACCAATATGCACTTGTGAGCGGCGCTGATAAGGATTACTTTTGGATTTTAGCGCGAACACCTCAAATAGAACCTGCACTATTGGCACAACTCATTGAACAAGCTAAGTCTTTAGGATTTGCCACCAATCAACTCATTCTGGTGGATCACCATTCCAAAGCGACACAATCAAGCAAAGCGGATCACATAAACTAATGAGCAAAATTTTTATTATCGGATTGCCCCGCACAGGTACCACCAGTATCAGTGTAGCGCTATTAGATTATGGATTTAAGGTTGCTCACACTGCTTACACTAAACGCGCATTCGAGCTAGCTGATGTTATTTCCGATGCACCCTGTTTTACCGATTACAAAGAATTAGACCAATTATTTCCCGGTTCAAAATTTGTCTATCTGGATCGCTCTTTGGAAAAATGGATTCCCTCGATACAGATGCTGATCACCAAAATGCTACCTGAATTAAAACCCAGGATTGGTTATCTCAACCCGGTGCTCAAGCGCAGCTTTAATACCGCCTTTGCGACCTTAACGACTATCGACCCACTTTCGGCTACTCATTTGGAAAATTGTTACGAAAACCACCAGCAAGAGGTGTTTGACTATTTTTCCGGTAGAAGTGATCTACTCACAATCGACATCAGCCGTAAGGGAAGCTTAAAAGAACTCTTATCCTTTTTGGGTTTCAACACATCAAACGTGGGCGAGTTTCCGCACCTGAATATAGGAAAAAGAGTAGACAACTGGCAAAAATTAAAACATCCCAACAAAGTGGATTCGATGAGCGCTGGCATTGATCATCGTAAATTTTTTGATTACGAACAATTACCCAATAAAACAAAAGCCTGATCTATCATTCTGCTGCAAATAGATTTTTATGCACAATGCGATGCACAAGGTCTAATTTCTTAATCACCGGCTCAGCCAACACAAATGGGTAAGCATGCTCATGCCCTACACTGCGGTTCAAACTATTTAACGCATAGGTCAACGGCAGCCAGTGCTCGATTACATTGGTAAAATCTTTGCTGTCATAGGGATTCATCTTAATCGCAGCGCGTAGCTCTTTTTCCTTAGAGACTTGCGGTGCAATGGTTAAACCAAATTCATGCGCTGTTTCCAGTGTATCGATAATATGTAAGTAGTGTGCCCAGGTTTCTGCCCAATCTTCCCACGGGTGACTACTCGCATAGGCACTGACATAATTTAATTGCCAATCCGCTATTGGGCCATTTTGATAGTGCGCGTTCAGCGCTTCGCCATAATCACGAGTATCATCACCAAATAGCTCTCTCACTGGCTCCAACCACTCGGTATTGCGCACCAACACATCCCAATAATAGTGGCCGGATTCATGGCGGAAGTGCCCCAACAAGGTACGATATTGTTCCGACATATTCACACGCATTTTTTCGCGTTGCGCCGGATCAGCCTCATTAATATTAATCGTGATCAAACCGTTATCGTGACCAGTTAGTACACGATGGGATTCATCGGCTACCGGAGCTGATTCAGCAAGGAAATCAAATGCTAATTGCGGTGCTGCAGGATCATTTTGGGTGAGGGGTAAATCCAGCACTAGCAAGCTGTAAATAAGCCGCCGTTTTTCCGCTTCAATTTTCATCCAAAGTGCAAGATTACTTTCCACACTCAAATCAGGAATCGTGTGGTTCAAACGACAAGCTTTGCAAAATTCATTCGGCTCACTAGCATTAATTATCCAGTTACACGCGCTGTGATTTAAACCATTCGCGCAATAGCGATATTTGTTTTTATCACCAGCATCAATAGGTTCAAGTAATCCATCCGCTGCAAGCGTGAAGGATTGAACCTGCAGATTATCGGAATTAAAACCCAGAATTGCGCCGCAACGAGTGCAGGCAGTGTTTTCAAAATACACCAACTGCCCACAACTACTGCATGTGGATAAACGCATAAATACCTCCTGGTATTTTATCCTCATGAAAATGGTTAGCATCACCCTTTATATCTAACCAAGGCAGGTTAATCCTGCCCAAGAGGCAACTCTGTGCGCAAACGTACAGGGCTTAAACACAACAGCCTTTACCATGACAAACTATTGATCGCTCCGCAGAATTCTTAATCTCTAGAGGATGAACCATATGAAATCTACAATTATTGGCTTGGCAATCCTTATTCCCGGTGCCCTGCTCTTGTCCGCATGCAATGATAAGAAGGCAGAACCAACAGGTGATGTAACAACCTCGGTAACAGTTAATGCGACCGGATTAAGCTCCGTTGCAGCCAGCTCAATTGCAGCAGCTCCCGCGACTGCAACAACGGATGCATGGCAAGGTAAATGGAATGGACCTGAAGGCACTTTTCTTGAGATCAGCGGCACGGATGGAAAATATACAATTGTCATCCAGGATTTGGACGGACCAAAAACTTACGAGGGAATCAGCAATCACAACCAAATTGAATTCCAGCGCAATGGTGAAACGGAAACCATTCGGGCTAGCAACGGTGCGGAAACCGGCATGAAGTGGCTCGCAGACAAATTGGACTGCCTCACTATCCACACAGGTGAAGGATTTTGCCGGGATTAAATAATTCCAGAGTTTTCCTACCCTGATATTCTGCCCTCTGATTTCGGATCGCTAATATTCTTGCCATAAGGGTATTAGCTGTCGCCCTCTGCTTTGACAAGCTGTACAATCGGCAAACACCCAAGCTCAAATGCAGACATACGTAAACCAGGCGTATCAGAACAGGAATATCCGCTCAGACATGAATATTTACATCGGTTTATTTTTATTTTTTATCGCTGCTTTTATCATTTATCGCGTGATTAAAATCAGAAACCATTTTCGTCGTGCAATCTCACGGGAAGAAAAGGTAATTCAGTATTGCAACACCGGCGTAAGATCATGGTCCACTGCACCGGCAACACTGGACTCGGTGGAAGTAAAAACAGTAACTGTCGATGGGCAATCACCCAAATTTAAACTCGCCATCAAACTCACATTCGAAGTGAATGGCCAACAGTATTCTTGCACCCAATCGCCCTATAACTCACTCACCACCCATCTCAGCACAACGGCTGCGTCGCTGCGTGATGACATCACCAACAGCGATGGGCATTTCATTTATTACAACCCCGCCGATCCAAAAGAATCATTTTATCTTTTCAATGGATTTTCATCCTGGTCGGATTATGAATTACTGTTAAAAAGCCCCGATTGATTTATCCAAATACAACAGAAAAATTTAAACCATCATGACACCCGCCATCAAAGCCCTTGAAAAAGCCAAAGCCAGTTTTCGCGTGCATGAATACGCACATGATCCAACGGCGGAATCTTATGGATTGGAAGCGTCGGAAAAGTTGGGCGTAGATGCGGCGCGGGTATTTAAAACACTTGTGGTTATGTTGGATGCAAAAGAATTTGCGGTTGGTGTAATTCCTGTCTCGGCAATGCTCAGCATGAAAAATATCGCCAAAGCGGCAGGGGCAAAAAAAGCAGCCATGGCAGATAAACAAGATGTAGAGCGCATTAGTGGTTATGTGCTCGGCGGTGTTAGTCCGCTCGGGCAAAAAAAATCGCTGCGCACGTTTATCGATATTTCAGCACAACAACAGCCCACCATTTATGTGAGCGCTGGCCGACGCGGACTGGAAGTAGAACTCGCACCTGATACCTTAAAAAATCTGGCGCGCGGCAGTTTTGCCGATATCACCCAGGAATAACCAAGGGGGACACCCAATGAGCAAAACCAACCCGTTGTTATTAGTGCTCATGTTGCTGGCCACGTTCGTCGCCTTGGTAGCATCCGGCTGGCAACCCTATGACCGAGCCACTTGGGTAATGGAGGTCACACCGGTACTAATTGCCATTCCCGTTCTCTGGGCGACCTATAAAAAATTTCCGCTCACCACCCTGCTTTACTGGTGCATTTTTCTGCATGGGTTGGTGTTGATACTGGGCGGTGCCTACACCTATGCACGCGTACCGGCAGGTTTCGTTGTACAAGATTGGTTTGAGTTATCGCGCAACCCTTACGACAAACTTGGTCACTTCTTTCAGGGCTTTGTACCAGCATTGGTCGCGCGCGAAATATTGATTCGCCACGACATAATCAAGGGCATGAAGATGCTGGCCTTCCTTGTCCTTTGCATTGTTCTCGCGATTAGCGCCACCTATGAACTTATTGAATGGGCTGCAGCCCTTATACTCGGACAAGGCGCCGATGAGTTTCTGGGTACACAGGGTGACCCTTGGGATACCCAATCAGATATGTTTTTTGCACTTATTGGCGCTATAACTGCGCTGATTTGTTTTTCACGCTGGCACTCAATACAAACCGATAAAATAAGGTAAAAAAATAACCCTTAAAACATAAAAATAACAATTAAAGGGTAAAAAATAACCCAAAAATGCAAAACAGTAGCAATAGGTATAAAATTATCTATAATCTAGTTAATTACTATATTTAAGGTAATTAAATACCCATTATGAACTATGAATCAATGAGCAACACGGCTATAGGTGCTGAACTCGGAAACCGACTTGAGCAGCTGCGACTTGATCGCAACCTGACCCAGCAAATGCTGGCGGATGAAATTGGCATCACCGCCAAAAGCTACCGCCAATTGGTCGCAGGTGGCGGCAAACTGGAAAATATGATCGCAGCCTTACGTGCCCTGAATGCATTGGAACAGCTGGACAACTTTCTCCCGGCCGCACCACCCAGCCCGCTCGAACAACTGAAGTTGCGCGGCAAACAACGCCAACGAGCGAGAACAACAACCTATAAAACGGCGCTTGCAAGCACCACTGACGGTATAGAAGAGCCAGGGTTGGATTGGTAATGCAAAACCTCGCAGAAGTCTGGTTGTGGGATAAATTAGTCGGTGCACTCGCTTGGGCACCAGATACCGCAATTGCAACCTTTGAATACACGCCCGAATGGGTCAACACGGGAGTGCAAATTGCGCCCTTGCATATGCCCGCCACACAAAATGGCACGCGCATTTTTCATTTTCCCCAGCTCAATCGCGATACTTACAAAGGCCTTCCCGCATGCTTTGCCGATACGCTGCCCGACGACTTTGGGAATGCGGTAATTAATGCGTGGTTAGCGCGCAATGGGCGTGACCCACAGAGTTTTAATCCGCTAGAACGATTGCTTTACAGTGGCAAACGCGGAATGGGTGCATTGGAATACGCACCTGCGTTGCGGCAAACACAAACTCCGGGCAGCAAATTAGAGTTGGATTCACTCATCGGAGTGGCGCAACAGGTGCTAGACCAACGCGCAGGTGTCAGCAGTCATTTACATCACTCTGGCAACGATGATCTCACCGCAATTTTACAAGTGGGGACATCTGCTGGAGGTGCGCGCGCAAAAGCATTGGTTGCAATAAACCAAAATCGCACCGAGATTCGCTCAGGCCAAATAGCAGCACCAGAAGGATTTGAACATTACTTATTAAAGTTTGATGGCATAGTCGAGCATGGAAATAATCGAGAAACATTTGGTGATCCGCAAGGGTTCGGGCGAATGGAATATGCCTATTACTTGATGGCAAAAGACGCAGGCATTGCCATGACGCCCTGCGAATTATTATTCGATGGTGAGCGTGCGCACTTCCTGACCAAACGCTTTGATCGCATCGGCAACCACAAGGTGCATTACCAGTCACTCTGCGCCATGGATCATGCCGATTTTAAAATGCCGGGCTACTACAGTTACGAACAACTTTTTTCTGTCGCACGGCAATTGCGTTTAACGCGAGCAGAAGCAGTAGAACTTTATCGCCGCATGGTGTTTAACATCATTGCGCGAAATCACGATGACCACAGCAAAAATTTTGGTTTTATATTGCCGGGGCCACGCATGCAATGGCAGCTCGCACCGGCATTTGATGTTGCCTACAGCTATAAACCGGGATCGCCCTGGGTTAATTCTCATCAACTAAGCTTGAATGGAAAGCGCGATAACTTTACGCGTGCCGACTTACTCGATGCAGCAAGGTTGCTCAGTAACTTCAACACAGAAGCAAAAAAAATCATCCAGCAAACACAGGATGTTGTCAGCCAGTGGGAAAAGTATGCGCGTAATGCAGACGTGCCTGCGAGCTTTGCCAAAGAGATCCAACAAAATTTACGCCTGCAGCTGTAACCATTAAAAATCGCTAAACATTACCGGATGGAATACCAATGCACATTACTACCATAGTGTTTTTCGCCCTCCTCGCCTTTTTTACCTGGCGGGGATACCAAAAAGGATTTATTGGCTCCATCACTCGCGTACTCGGCTGGATAGTCGCTTACCCTGCTGCAATTGTATTTACCAAACCTGTTGCAAAACTACTCATGCAACACACAGCGCTAGACGGATTAATTGTTTACTTCATTGCTGGCTGCTCGATTTTTTTGCTGGTAAGTGTATTGGTAAGCTTGTTACTCAATCTTCTGGCGAAACTTATCCCTGAAACTGAAGCAACCCAGGTCGGCTCCAAAATTGGCGGTGCCGGCGTAGGTGTATTAATGGGAGCACTGGTGGGTTTATTAGTCGTCTACGCAATTGGTTTAGTAGTTACACCGAAAACTCCGGCACTGCAACAAGGGCAAGACATTGCCAAGGATTCGCCGATTGATAATACCCGTCTCGATGACACGGATAGCATTCGCACACCTGCAACAGGCGTTCCGCATGTGCGCGATCTGGACAAATACAATGATTCTTTTATTGAAGCCAGTGCAAAAAAACTTGTCGGCACTGCAGCTGCTACCGCCGTTAATTTGGCACTTGAAGATAAAACTGCCACGCAAATAACCAAAGCATTTGTAGAAGATCCGCAAACAATGCTTACCCATGTGCAACAAGTAGCCAATGATGGCCAGATGTCAGAATTAATGGCAGATGAAAAAATCCAATCCATTCTCACTACTGGCGATACTCACGCGTTGACACGCGACCCGGGATTTAAGGCGCTGATGGACAACCCAAGCATACAGGCTTTGCTAGCGCAATCTGATATCAACGACGAGCAAGGTTCGCAAGCGGCAGCAGAAAAAATGGTGCAAGCATGGAACCGCGCGCAGACCATTAAGCACGATCCACGCGTTATCGCGATCATTAGTGACCCTGAATTTCAACAGCAGCTTAATTCACCAAATAAATTACAGTTGATGATGAACCCGAAATTAAATCAGCTAACAGAAATTATTTTTAGCAACACGACTACGCCGGCAAACGGAATGGGAAATTACGAAGTACAAGACATTAATGCAGCCAGAAACACTAGCAACGCGCAGGACAATAAAAGCACGGCGGAAGATTCAAAACCAGCGACGACAATTTATCGCTGGACTGATGAAGACGGGCAAGTCCACTACTCAGACAAACCCGAAAACAATAAAACCCAGTAAGAATTAATAAACGGAAGGTTCGCCGTTGGGGCGAGATTTAAAGCGCGGTTGTGCCCACAAATATTGCTCGGGAACTTTTAAAATTTCTTGCTCGAAATATTCATTTATCCGCCGCGCGTCCGCCAGTTCGTCGCCAGTAGGGTAATTTTCAAATGGCGGATGTATGACCACTTGATAACCTTTGTCATTTTCAAGACGATACTGGGAGAAAGGAATAATTTTAGCGCGGCCCATGCGTGCAAATTGTGCAGTTGCTGTAACTGTTGCAGCAGGTACGCCAAAGAAAGGCACAAAGACAGAAATTTTTTCGCCCATATCACGATCCGGTGCATACCAAATCATTCTCCCCTTGCGCAATTGCGACACCATCGCACGGACATTATCGCGACTAAATGCAATACCACCGGGAGCGTAGGCTTCGCGACGCACTTTTTGCACATAATCAAATACCGGATTTTTATGCGGTGTGTACATGCCATCGTAATTGACATGAATCCCCAACATAGCACTGCCGATATCCAAGGTGGTGAAATGCAAACTCAATAGCATCGCACCCTGCCCTTCAGCTTTCGCTTGCTCTACATATTCAACGCCAGTGATCGTGAATAATTTACGCAGCCGCGACTTGGCCCAGAAGAAACCAATTCCGGTTTCAAATGCGGCAATAGCGGTAGATTCAATATTTTTTTTCAGCAACAACTCAAGTTCTGCGGGAGACTTCTGCGGAAAACACAGCTGCAAATTAGTCCGCGCCATAGCAACGCGCTTTTTATTTAAGTTCAATAACGGCGTCAATACACGCGCCATAGACATTTGCCAAGAGTAAGGCAATTGGGCGATTAAAAACCACACACCAAAACCGAACCATGTCGGCCAGTGGCGAGGAGCAAGCAAAGCTCGGGAGAATTCAGGAGCAGCGGCCATAAGTAATCAACTGATCATCATCAAAAACTGAATTATAAACGCTCGCTTACAAAGCGCCTAACGATAAAACTACCGCAGGCGCCTTGTTACCATTTAGTACTATTTAAAAGCGATATCACTTAAAAGCTATAAACCAAATTCACAAACGTAGTGGTATCCGTTTTTTCTTTGCCAGGCGCAACATCAGTATCGTTTGCCACGGCAAATCCCACTTTCATTTTCATCTTTTCACTGATCGATGCCGAGAGCGAAGTTTCGCTTACGGTACGGGTATTATCAGAACCTGATTCCACACTGATGGATTGTTTGAAGGTCGAGTTACTGGTGATTTTCCATTCAAGCGCAGTGGCTGCACGCAAGATAGCACCACTCTCATTACTGATCGTATCCGGTGTTGTTTCATCCTCACCTTTGATTACTTTTTCACCTTCAAAATAACCAGGACCCGCTTCCACAAACCAGTTGAGTGTTGGGCTGGAGTAAAGCCAATCACCGTAACCTAACGCGACTGTGGTGTATGTGCGGTAAGCGCCGAACTTATCGTCGGTGTAAGAACCGAAGCCAAACAGGTAGGATTTTTCCACGCCTAATAAATAAGCAAATTTAGCTGAGCCAAAATATTTTTCTGCCGTTTTTTCTTTGCTGGTAGTGTCGTCGTCCTGGGTGACTTCATCCTCTTTGAAAAGAGAATTGAAAACGTATTGGTTTTCCCATTTTTCCAGATTTTGCTTTGCATCTATTTTGAACTGCAGGCTGGTGGTTTCTGTGTTGCCTGAGGTGGCAATTGCACCTACATCAACCTCTACATCCCACGGTTTTTTTGCATCCTGGGCGATGGCGGAGGACGCTGCCGAGGTAGCGACAAGCGCAATTACAAGTGTCAATTTATGCATAATTAAGTCCTGTTACTTCAAATTAGGAACCGAACCATAACATAGAAATGCGCACTGCCAAATGAAAACGACCGGCGCGTTAGCCGGTCGTTGTGATAAAAGCGGGGAAAATTCAGTCGCGTAACAAGCAGTTCAACTCGTCAACCACCTCGGCCCAATCAGAATAATTCTGACGCGCCTCACGCAGGAATGACGCCTGTTCGGCAGTCCAGAAAGAGGCACCAGCCAGCGGTTCGGCCTGCGGTAGCGGGCGATGCTTTTCAATAAAAGCATCTATCGCGTCGGGAGAGTTAGGTAGGCCTAATTTGGCAAAAAGATCACTCAGCGAGTAGAACATGCGGCCCTCCTGTCGATGTACGGATTCACTTCTTGCCCATCGCAAACCGCGCTGCGCGAAAAAGCTCCGCAGCTAGGATAACGTCAACCCTAGTGACTTTCCTAGGACTTTCCTAGCTTAATTTTTTGATGCGGAGTGCATCGTCTCGATCAGATCGTCCTTATCACGCCACAGTTGATTGACCCACTGCTGGAAGCGTGCACGAAATTCAGCATCTTCAGCGTAATTGCCAATTAACTCGGCTGGGATAGGCAACTGACGGATATGTACCTGAATACGTTTTACGCGCCCACATGCGTAATCCCAGTAAGTCGGAATCCCTTCTGGATAATAAATAGTGATATCCAATAAGCGATGCAACTGGCCATCCATTGCCGCCAGAGTAAAGGCCAGGCCACCGGCCTTGGGCATCAGAAGGTGTCGGTAAGTAGACTTCTGCTGGGCATACTTCGCTGCGGTAAAACGCGTGCCTTCGAGGAAGTTGATGATAGTCACCGGATTGTGGCGGAATTTTTCACAGGCCTTGCGGGTTTGCTCGATATCCTTGCCCTGCAGGGACGGGGCGCGCGCAATCTGCGCCTTGGTATGGCGGCGCATAAACGGGAACTCCAGCGCCCACCATGCCAATCCAAGCAAAGGCACCCAGATCAAAGATTGCTTCAAAAAGAATTTAAGGTAGGGAATGCGGCGGTTAAAGATACGCAATAGCAGCAAAATGTCTACCCAGGATTGATGGTTTGCCACCAGCATGTACCATTCCTGACGGCTTAAATCATCCAACCCATCAATGGTTAATTGTGTTGGCAACAATAACTCCTGATGGCGGGCATTGGCATCCATCCACAGGCTCGCAACCCTATCAAGCCAGCGATTACACAGCGCCTGCCAACGAACAAAGGGGATGGATATTTTAAACAAGGCCAACACCAGAATAGGCACAATGACTATGCTGGTGAGCAGGACAAACAACAAGGTGGTGACAACACCGACCAAATGACGGAACACGGACATAAAATAACTTCTTATAAAAAGTAACCCGGGGCGAACCCGGCGACAAAATACTGGTCAATAGAGCTTGGACTATTTTTGTCTATCCCCGACGATTGATCAACTACATGAACATTTTGAAGGACTAAATCCCATGCTGACCTCACTGAAAACCCTCTGGCGAGATAATCGGTCACTGTTGTTATTTTTAGTATTGATGTTTTGCTTTCGCAGCGCGATTGCCGATTGGAATGATGTTCCGTCCGGCTCGATGAAACCCACTCTGATTGAGGGCGACCGTATCGGCCTGAATAAAATGGCCTACGATCTGCGCATCCCATTTACCCATATTTCGCTCTACAAAATCGCCGATCCGGCGCGCGGCGATATAGCCGTTTTTGATTCCAAAGCCGCCGATAAACGTTTGGTCAAACGTGTTATTGGCGTTCCCGGCGATACAGTAGCCATGCGCGACAACCGCCTTTATATCAACGGCGCAGCAGTTGACTACACTGCCGCTGCAAACGGCGACCTGCTCGAGCACTTACCCGGAAAAGCCCACATTGTCCGCACCAATCCGCAAACAAGTACATTCAGCACCTTCGGGCCCGTTGTCGTACCTGCAGATCAATATTTAATGCTGGGAGATAATCGCGATCACAGTGCTGATTCGCGTGTGATCGGTTTTGTACCGCGTGCCGAATTTGTCGGACGCTCACGCAGTGTGGTGA